>JASGCQ010000039.1 GCA_030054025.1 Phycisphaerales bacterium
CCTTCATTTTGATCCTGATTAAAAAAAGCCTTCGATAATTATCGAAGGCTTTTTTAATGTGCGCCGAGAGAAGCAATAGCCCCTAAAATAGAGGGCTGCAAAGCTGCGGACTGCTCATTAATTTACTGGGAACAATTTTATTTTTTAACTATTTTGTGTACTTTTGCACTTCACGCTTGAATTCAGCTTTACAAACTTAAAAAAATACAAATGGAAAGAGTTTATCTATTTTTATTACTACTCTTAGCAGGCTACAAGCCCTCCACAGCCCAGTTCAGTGCCTGTACAACCGTAGATTATATCCAAGCCCAATATTTACTAGCCGGAGGTGTCGATGGCTTGGGCGGTAAAGGAATGGCCATTAGTGCCGATGGCAATACTATGGCTGTGGCCAATACATACGATAAAGGTTCGGGAACGGGTGTCAATCCAGCCGCTACGGGTACGCTTACGGCAGCAGGTGCTGTATATGTTTATACCCGTACCGATAGTTTGAGTCACTGGGTATTCCAAGCCTACATCAAAGCCTCCAATACTGGAAATGGCGATCTTTTTGGTCATTCATTAGCTCTGAGTGCCGATGGCAATACCTTAGCGGTAGGAGCCTATGCCGAAGCAGGCAACCGCACGGGTATTAATCCTCCGAGTAATGATTCCGCCGCTGGTGCAGGCGCAGTTTATACCTATACCCGCAGTGGCAGTACTTGGAGCTTTAGTGCTTATATCAAGGCTAACAATACAAATTCTGGCGATAATTTTGGAATCTCCGTATCGCTAAGCGGCGATGGTACTACCTTAGCGGTAGGCGCCTACAACGAAGATGGTAGCGGCAAGGGTATTAATCCTGCGGATAATAATTCCGCCAGCGGTGCAGGGGCGGTCTATATCTATACCCGTAGTGGCAGTACTTGGAGCTTTAGCGATTATATCAAAGCCTCCAATACCGAATCCCCCGATAATTTTGGAAACGCCGTATCCCTAAGCAGCGATGGTACTACCTTAGCGGTAAGTGCCTATCTCGAATCAGGCAATGGCACGGGTATTAATCCTGCGGATAATAATTTAGCCCCTTATTCTGGGGCTGTCTATATCTATACCCGTAGTGCTGGTACTTGGAGCTTTAGCGCTTATGTCAAAGCTTCCAATACGAGTGCCTTCGATTTTTTTGGAAACGCTCTATCCCTAAGCGGCGATGGCACTACCTTAGCGGTAGGATCCAGTAGCGAAGCAGGCAGCGGCAAGGGTATTAATCCTGCGAGTAATGATTCCGCCAGTGGTGCAGGGGCGGTCTATATCTATACCCGTAGTGGTAGTACTTGGAGCTTTACAGATTATATCAAAGCTTCCAATACGGATGCCAGCGATTTGTTTGGAATATCCCTATCCCTAAGCAACGATGGTACTAGCTTAGCGGTAGGCGCCAATGGCGAAGCAGGCAACGGCAGGGGTATCAATCCTGCCGACGACAATTTGTCTTCGGGTAGTGGTGCCGCCTACGTTTTTAAACGCACGGCAGGGGTTTGGGCTCAAAATGCCTATATCAAAGCACCGATAAACGTAGCAGGTGATGGTTTTGGCACAAGCGTTAGCCTGAGTGCTAATGGAGCCAATTTGGTCGTTGGTGCCCCTTACGATAAAAGTTCAGGTCTGGGTGTCAATCCGGTCAAAAACAGTTCGGGTACTAAATATGGTGCCGTATGGGTCTATAATCAATATGGAGTTGCTGTACCCCGAGTAACCACTGACGGTATCGTCAGCCAAGCAACTATCTGTACAGACCCGCTGTACATCTATCTGAAAGATACCAGTGATATGACTGGACACCACAATATAGCCCGCATCTTAAAAAATGGTAATTCCTTTAGTGTGGATAGTGCTTTTGTAGATGCTGACAATACGGGTACTTACCTCGCTACCGGTGCTACGCAAAGTACCCAACTGATGCGCAGAATGCTCCGTATCCATACGACACCTGCTACTGGGCTAACGGTGAACGGTGGTCCTATTGTCCGTTTCTACTACGATACGAGCGAAAAAAATACGCAAATCCCTACTGCCACGTATCCTACCCAGCTTTGGTTCAAGCATCCGAACGACAAGGCGAGCACTTTGGCTGATTTGGTGTTTAATAATCTGAATAACAGCACTAATTTGGTACCCGTAGCCAGTGGTTTTGACAGTGGGGTGGCTTATGTAGATGTACAGGTAACGAGCTTTAGTACTTTTGGGGCTTTGGGTTCTACGGGGGAGGTGCATTTGCGCCAGTTTGAGGCTAAAGCCACCAATAGCCCTAAGCTGTACCCTACAATGACACAGGACAAGGTAAACGTTTGGTTGCCCGAAAGCTATGCCGATGCCCAAATCATGGTGTTTAACCTGAACGGTCAACGCCAATATGTGGAGCAAGAATCGAATGGGGCATATCGTGTTTTGCGCTTAGCTGCCTTGGCTCAAGGCTTGTATTTTGTTCGTATTGTGCAGAACGATGGGAATACAGTGCATTTTAAAGTAATCAAACAATAATAGACTACGACGAATTGATTGCGTATCCTCCTTCATTTTGATCCTGATTAAAAAAAGCCTTCGATAATTATCGAAGGCTTTTTTAATGTGCGCCGAGAGAAGCAATAGCCCCTAAAATAGAGGGCTGCAAAGCTGCGGACAATGCTCATTAATTTACTGGGAACAATTTTATTTTTTAGGTATTGTGTACTTTTGCACTTCACGCTTGAATTCAGCAACTACTTTGCTCCAATTAAACTATTTTTGTAATCGGTTGCACTTCACGCTTGAATTCAGCCAACGTATGTTTTTATGTAAAAAAATAATTTTTTCCACAATAAATTAATGTCTTACCTTAGCCGTCCAAAATTTCACTTAAAAGGAGGAAACAAAAATTGGAAGAAAACACAATTCCACAAGTACAATCGGCTCATGATGATTTCGATTGGAGCGTTGACAAACGCAATGTTGCATCTTACACTAAAGAAGATCGTATTAAATACGCAGAGGTGTACGACAACACATTCACATCAATTGACGAAGCTCAAGTGATGAACGGTACCGTGGTAGGTAAAACTAACACAGATGTTATCGTAAACATCGGATTCAAATCTGATGGAATGATTTCGTTGAACGAATTCCGTGATTTAGACGTGAAAATCGGTGACGAAGTAGAAGTAATGGTGGTAGAGAAAGAAGATCGTAACGGTCATCTTCACCTTAGCCGCAAAATGGCAAGAGCTGCACGCAGCTGGATGCAAATCGTAGAATTCTACAAAACAGGCGAAATTGTTACGGGTAATATTACCTCAAAAACAAAAGGCGGCTTGATTGTGGATGTTCATGGATTGGAAACCTTCTTGCCTGGTTCGCAAATTGATGTAAAACCTGTAACGGATTACGACCAATATGTGGGCAAAACAATGGATTTCAAAGTGGTGAAAATCAACGAACAAATCCGTAATGCTGTGGTTTCGCACAAAGCACTTATCGAAAGCGATATGGAAGCTCAACGTAGCGTTATCATCGGTCAATTAGAAAAAGGACAAATCCTTGAAGGTACCGTGAAAAATGTAACCGATTTCGGTGCGTTTATTGATCTTGGTGGCGTAGATGGCTTGTTGTACATTACAGATATCAGCTGGGGGCGTATCACTCATCCTACAGAAGTTTTGAGCAACGGTCAGAAATTGAACGTAGTTGTGCTTGACTTTGATGATGAGAAAAAACGTATCAGCCTTGGCTTGAAACAATTGACTCCTCACCCATGGCATAACCTTGCTGAAGAAATCGTTGAAGGAAGTTCTGTAAGCGGTAAGGTAGTAAATATTGAAGATTATGGTGCCTTCTTGGAAATTCTTCCTGGTGTAGAAGGTTTGGTTCATGTATCAGAAATTACTTGGTCGTCTCAGCCGATTAACGCTAAAGAATTTTTCAAAATGGGCGCTGATTACCAAGCTGCAGTAGTAACACTTGATAAGAGCGAACGCAAAATGAGCCTTTCTATCAAGCAATTGACAGAAGATCCTTGGGAAACAATCGAAAGTAAATATCCTATTGACAGTCGTCACAAAGGAACGGTGAAAAACTTGACTCCTTATGGCGTATTTGTTGAGCTAGAAATCGGTATCGGCGGTATGATTCATATCAGCGACTTGAGCTGGATTAAGCGTTTTAATCACCCAAGCGAATTCACTAAAGTAGGTGAAGAAATCGAAGTGATTATCATGGGTATTGACAAAGAAAATCGCAAACTTTCTTTGGGTCACAAACAAGTTGAAGACGATCCATGGAATACATTTGAAACCATTTTCCCAATCGGTTCGGTACACGAAGGTACAGTAACTAAAAAGGACGATAAAGGAGCTACGGTTCAGCTTCAATACGGTCTTGAAGGTTATGCAACTGCTCGCCACCTCCGCAAAGAAGATGAAAGCAATGTAGCTGCCGACGAAACGACTCAATTCGTGATTATCGAATTCGATCGCAACGATAAGCGCATCATGGTATCGCACACTAAAGTGTGGGAACAAGGTAAAATCGAAGAAAAAGAAGCTGCTAAGAAAGAAGCGAAAAACGAATCTGACAAGACTAAATCTGCAGTGAAAAACATCCAAGCTAAAGTAGAAAAATCTACATTGGGTGATATCGGAGCCTTGGCAGCCTTGAAAGACAAAATGAAACAAGACGAAGAAGACAAATAGTCTTTCCTCAATCTTGGCAAAATAAAAAAATGAGCATCCTCTTTTAGGGTGCTCATTTTTTTATTGGAGGAGTAGGGGAGAATGGCTAAGTTTGTGGGAGAATATATACTTCATACTTACGATTAAAGATGAGTTATTACGACAGAATTAGGGGATTAACCAACAATGTTCCTATGGAATTGGTGGACTTTGAGCAACCAAGAGACCATGCAAGAACACCTACACAAGCATCTTCCAACTTCATTACAAATAAAGAACAAGGCGATTGGGCTGAAAATCTTGTTTCACGGTCAATAAATGAAACCTCTAATAACTTTGTAGCTGTAAAGTATGGCAAATCTGACGATTGGATTGCAGGAGAAGATGGATTTGATAAATTTTATCAAGATTTTCAAACAGAACTTGACACAATAGGTAAACGACCAGACTTGCTAATTTTCAACAAGTCAGATTTTGATAGCGACTTAGGCTTTGATATTAGCCCAATCCCGCATAATCAAATTACAGAATACCACATTTTTATTTTCAAATATTCTTCGACAAAGCCTATGAAATTTCATTTGAACAAATTCTAAAAATAATTTCTGACCCTGACAATGATGGAGTAATATTTTCGGTTGAAACGGATACTAAAAACCAAAATAAGACAACTATAGGAGCTACAGGCTGGATGGTATTAATAACAAAAACGGAATAGGGTATATGAATAAAATTGAATTTATTTTCTTGGAACATTTCAGCTCAAAATAGCAGATGACAACACTCATTAAAAACATTAAATATCTCTACCAAACAGAAGAGGGCAGTGAGCGGAAAAGAGTAGTAGCCGGTGCAGCCATGGCTCAAGTGCCTCATATCGAAAATGCTTGGTTGCGCATCGAAAAGGGTTTGATTCATTCATTCGGAAAAATGAATGAACTAATTGATTCACAATATAATATAGAGATTGATGCAAGCAATAGTTTAGTATTACCTGCTTGGTGCGACAGTCATACTCATTTGGTATTTGCAGCGCCAAGGGATCAGGAATTTGTAGAAAGAATCCAAGGCTTGAGCTATGAAGAAATTGCCAGAAACGGCGGCGGAATTCTCAATTCGGCAGCCAAGCTAAGGCAAATGGATGAATCGGAACTTTATGAGCAATCTTATGCCCGTTTGCAGCAAGTAGTGGCTCAAGGTACGGGAGCTATCGAAATCAAAAGTGGTTATGGCTTGAGTTTGGAGGCTGAACTCAAAATGCTGCGTGTGATTCGCAAATTGAAAGAAAATACCGATATATCCATTAAAGCATCCTTTTTGGCTGCGCACGCATATCCTATTGAATATAAAGAAAATAAATCAGCCTATATCAAGTTAATTATAGATGAAATGTTGCCCCGGGTAGCAGTCGAAGGCTTGGCAGATTACATGGATGTATTTTGCGAAGAAGGTTTTTTTAGCGTATCCGATACCGAACAATTGCTCGAAGCGGGATGGAAACATGGCTTAAAACCTAAGATTCATGCCAATCAGTTGCATTATTCTGGCGGTGTGCAAGTGGGCGTAAAGCACAGAGCCATATCGGTAGATCATTTGGAATGTGTGGGGGATGCTGAAATTGAGTCGCTAAAATCGGGGACTACGATGCCCACTTTATTGCCTGCGGCAGCATTTTTTTTAGGAATTCAGTATCAGCCAGCACGCAAAATTATAGATGCAGGATTGCCTGTTTGCTTGGCGAGCGATTATAATCCGGGTTCATGTCCCTCGGGAAATATGAATTTGTTGGCAACTATTGCTTGTACACAACTTAAAATGACACCCGCCGAAGCCATCAATTCGATGACCATAAACGGGGCTACCGCGATAGAATTGGAGCAAGAACTCGGAACAATTGCCGTAGGCAAAAAAGCCAATCTAATCATCACCAAGCCGATGAACTCTATTAATTCTATCCCTTACGATTTTGGTAATAATCCCGTGAAACAAATGATAATCAATGGAAAAAAAATCTAAAAAGTATTCTTTTCAAAGCCTTTTGGTGGTTTAAAGGTTTGTCCTATAATTTACATTATGTTAAGTAAAAATGAGCAAATCTTAATAAAACTCTCCTTCAAACTAAAATTCAAAACCTTACCTCTTTATTAACCAACCGAACTTGGAAACTTAATTACAAAAGTGCAATTAATTATTCCGCATCACCACCATACCATCAAATACATCTATGAGTACTGGTTTGCTTTTGTCTATTTCTCCGCCAATGATTTTCTTACTCAAGAGGTTAATGACTTCTTTTTGAATCACACGTTTTAGTGGTCTGGCGCCATACTGTGGGTCGAAGCCGTTCTCTACCAAATAATCGAGGGCATAGTCCGAAAAGTCTAACTCAATACCCTGCTTGCTCAATTGTTTTTTGATGCCGTTCAATTGTATTTTTATAATGCCTCTGATTTCTTTGCGCATCAAAGGATGGAACATAATGACATCGTCTATACGGTTCAGGAACTCTGGGCGCAAAGTTTGGCGCAATAAATCTATCACCTGTGTTTTGGTAGCATCCACCACATCTTCCAGATTCTTTTCATTAACTTCTTCAAAATTTTGCTGAATAATATGGCTGCCCATATTGCTCGTCATAATCACAATGGTATTTTTGAAGTTCACTACCCTGCCCTTGTTGTCGGTTAGGCGACCATCGTCCAACACTTGCAAGAGTACATTGAAGGTATCGGGGTGCGCTTTTTCTATTTCGTCTAAGAGCACCACCGAATAAGGCTTTCGGCGCACCGCTTCTGTAAGCTGTCCACCTTCGTCGTAACCCACATAGCCAGGAGGCGCACCCACCAATCGGCTCACGCTGTGCTTTTCTTGATACTCACTCATGTCTATGCGAGTCATCATCGTTTCGTCGTCGAAGAGTACTTCGGCAAGAGCTTTTGCCAACTCTGTTTTACCCACACCAGTAGTACCGAGGAAGATAAAAGAGCCGATGGGCTTGCGAGGGTCTTGCAATCCTGCTCTGCCTCTGCGAATGGCATCGGCTACGGCAGTGATGGCTTCTTCTTGCCCTACTACTTTCTTGTGCAATTCATCCTCGAGGTGCAAGAGTTTTTCGCGATCGCTTTGCAGCATTCTTTGCACGGGTATGCCGGTGGCTTTGGCTACATTTTCGGCTATATCGTCGGCGCTTACTTCTTCTTTGAGGAGCCGTTTGTGTTGGCTATCCATCTCATCGAGCTGTACCGCAAATTCTGCCATCACCTTTTCTTCTTCTTGCACTTTGCCATAGCGTATTTCGGCTACCTTGCCATAATCGCCTTCGCGCTCTGCTCTTTCTGCCTCTTGCCGGTAATGTTCAATTTTATTTTTGGACTGGTTGATTTTGTCCACCAATTCTTTTTCGTTCATCCACTTCGCCTTCAACGTATCGCGCTGCACAGTGAGCAGCGAAATGTCTTGCGACAATGATTTCAATTTATCCTTATCGTTCTCACGTTTGATGGCTTCGCGCTCAATTTCGAGTTGGCGAATACGGCGTTCCAATTCGTCCAATTCTTCGGGCATGGAGTTCATTTCCAGCTTCAATTTTGCTGCCGATTCGTCTATCAAATCAATGGCTTTATCGGGCAAGAAACGGTCGGTAATGTATCGGGCAGATAATTGTACGGCAGCAATAATAGCCTCGTCGAGGATGCGCACTTGGTGGTGGCTTTCGTACCGGTCTTTCAATCCGCGCAAGATAGAAATAGCATCATCTTCGCTGGGTTCGTCCACCATCACTTTTTGGAAACGGCGTTCCAAGGCTTTGTCTTTTTCGAAATATTTTTGATATTCATTGAGGGTGGTCGCACCAATAGCACGCAGCTCTCCTCGAGCCAAAGCAGGTTTCAGTATATTTGCAGCATCCATAGCACCCTCGCCTGCACCCGCACCGATGAGGGTATGGATTTCGTCTATAAACAAGATGATTTCGCCATCGCTTTCGGCTACTTCTTTCACCACACCTTTCAGGCGTTCTTCAAATTCGCCTTTGTATTTGGCTCCCGCTATGAGTTGCCCCATATCGAGGGCATAAATAATTTTTGATTTCAGATTGTCGGGTACATCACCATTGATGATACGATGTGCCAATCCTTCTACAATCGCTGTTTTACCCACACCTGGCTCGCCTACCAGTATAGGATTGTTTTTAGATCGGCGAGAGAGTATGTGTAGTGTGCGGCGTATCTCCTCATCACGACCAATGACTGGATCCAACTTATTGTCCTTCGCCATTTCGTTGAGATTCTTGGCATAACGTTTCAGGTTGTTATATTGGGCGTCGGATGTTTGAGAATCTACGGTACTCCCTTTGCGCAATTCGAGAATGGCGGCTATCAATCCTTTTTCGGTCAATCCAGAATCTTTGAGCAATTTGCCTACTTCATCATTGACTTGCAACAAAGCCAAAAGTATGTGTTCGGTACTCACAAATTCGTCTTTGAATTGCTTGAGGTTGGCACTGCTGCGCAAGACGACGTTGTTCATATCACGGCTTAGCGTTTGCGCAGGATCGCTACCCTGCACTTTGGGGAGGTGACCAATCAATTCATTGGTTTTGGCTATGAGATGGTTGGTATTGACATTGTTTTTCTTGAGGAGAAAAGAAACAGAGCCATTATCATCGTTTAATAAAGACTGTAATAAATGGACGGTTTCTATATTGGGATTCTGCGCATTAAAAGCCAATTGCTGTGCTGCTTGGATGACTTCTTGCGCCTTGATGGTAAAATTATTTAAGTTCATATTTGTATTCGATTTTTTTGTTGTGAATGGTACACAGCGTCGTACAATTTTGTATCCAAACTAAATATTCGGAAAAAATGACATCAAATAAGCAAAAGTACTGCCAATTGGGCTTGAGCCAGAAACAAAAACGGAAATTATTGCAGTATTCGTGCTTTGATTTTAATCCTTGAGGATTGATATGGTTTTTCGTTCGCCTTGGGCATCAAAAACAGATAGGATGTATTTGCCCGTTGCCAAATTTTGGGTTGGCACACTGATGTATTCCCTGCCATTGTACAAAGAGTAGGTATTGGCAAACACCTTTTGCCCGACAGCGCTATGCAGTATAATATTGACTTCACTACCCGTGTAGTTTTGAATCATGATATTGAAATAGTTGCGGAATGGACTGGGATAAACAATGAGGTTTTCGGATTTAGGGTCTATGTCAGTAACCTTGGTACTCACATTGTCTTTCGAAATCAGCCAGTATTCGGGGTCTATAAACATACTGTCGGCTACGAAGCCAATATCACGAATGAACAGTTCTCCATTGCTCTGATTATCCACCACAATCGTTTTTTCTTGCGTAGCATTATTGAATTTCAGTGCTACAGGCATCTGAAAAAAACTCACCGAAGGGTGCGATGTTGTTTGGCTCATCTTGATTTTGACGGTAGTAGAACCAATCTGCGCCCATTGCACCTTGTAGCTCGGGTAGCCTTGCCCTTCATACCACTGGCGGAAAAAAGAATCCAAACGTTGGCCGGAGCTTTCTTCCAAATGCCTTTTCAAGTCGGCAGTGCGAGCAAAATTATAGATAAGCTTAGTATCTTTTTGATAAGCACGGATGGCATTGAGGAACGCATCGCTGCCCAATTTGAAACGCAACATATACAGCAAATGTGAACCTTTGAGGTAGGTCAAGCGATTGCTGAAAATCCGATTGACCGTAGTTGTATCGTCCACCTTTACCGAGCCATCGGGCAAAGAGGTAATATTATCAATTTCGGCTTTGCGAGTACTGTAGATACTTTCTGGATGGCGCAACTCCATAAAGATGCTGACCAACTGTGTGGCCAAACCTTCATTGAGCCAAATATCTACCCAAGAGGCGCAAGTGATTTTATCGCCAAACCATTGATGTGCCAATTCGTGTGCGCAAAGCGATTCGCCCGGGTTGATGACAAAAGAATTGGTTTGATGTTCTTCTCCTCCGCCCCAGCTAAACTGTGTATGACCATATTTTTCTTTGATAAAAGGATAATCGCCAAAGGCATAATGGTAAAACAAGAGCGCATCCAAAGTAGATTGGGTGCTGCCATAAAAAGAATCGTAACTCTCGGGATAGCAAAAGGTTTGCATCGGTAAAGTAACATCTCCCAACTGTACCGACTTATTGAACTCTTGATAATTGGTAACCGCCAAGCACAACAAATAACTGACCATGGGATAACGATGTTTCCAATGTGTCGTAACGTTGCTGGTATCGGGCGACACTGTTTCACTTTGTCGTAAACCATTCGAAATAGCTTTATAAGCCTTATTGTTCGGGCATGTAATAAAGACATCCACAGAATCAATCTTATCATCAAGCGTATTTTTGCAAGGCCACCAATCGCGCGCACCATAAGGCTCACTTAATGTCCAAATCACAGGTACACCTTCATGTACGGACTGTGTAAAAGAACCAAAACCACTAGCGTTGGGCGCACCATGATATTGAATACTGAGCGAATCGAGCTGATCTGCATTGAGGATAAAACCTAAGCGAATATTCACTGTATTAGCCCCTCTTGTATAAGCCAAGTCTACCCCTTTTCTGCTCACTTTATCCACCACCATATTGTCAGTCAAATCGAACAGCACCGAGTCCGAAGCCGATTGGAGTGTAAAGTAGGTCGTTACCGTTCCGCTGATATATTTAACAGCGGGGTCTATCGTCCATGCGCAGCGATGGTATTTGATATCCAAAAATTCAGAAGCCGTTTTCTTATACCATTGTCCCATTTGTTTTTTCTCTGCAGCCCGCATTTCGGCTCTGGCGATATCGCTCGTTTGCTTACAGAGGATATCGGGGGCTTGCGACCAAGAGCTATAAGGAAGCAAAAAGGAGCAAAGAATACAACACATGTACAGAAATCGGAATGACATAGGGGATAATGAATGGCGGTGGAGCGATAAAGATAAAAATAAAAGACTTCATTGCCTATGCTACAACAAAATAAAGGCTAAGGCAGCCGATCCCAACCATTGAGAAAAGACCTAATAAAATCAAAAATAAAAACAGGCTTTAAGAGATTGCTAAATAATTGATTATTTTTGTCGCCACTCCATTTTTTACAATCCATACCTATGCGGCATCTCAGCATTTTCCTCTTATTTCTTTTTGCCTGTTCCTTAGCTCAAGGTCAACAAACGCGCGAAGAATTAGAAAAACGTCGCCAAGCCATTATGGAATCGCTCAAAGAAACGCAAGCCCAACTAGAAGCTACCAAAAAAGACCACAAGGCTACCATGAGCCAACTCAATGCCTTACAAGCCAAGCTCAATAACCGAGAAAGCCTCATTCGCAATATCAACCAAGAAATGAACCATTTGGATAATGACATTAAAAATTCGGCTTCCGAGGTACAAAACTTGCGCAAAAACCTAAATGTGTTGCAAATACGTTATGCCCAATCGGTACGCTATGCCTATGCCAACAGAAGCTCTTACAATAGTTTAGCCTTTATTTTTTCTGCCAAAGACTTCAACGATGCCATGCGCCGTATGAAGTACATGAAAAAATACCGTGAGTTTCGCAAACAGCAGGTAGATGATATTAAAGTCACAAAGACCAAAATAGAGCAAAAAATCAATGTGCTGAGTACGGTAAAAAATCAAAAAAGCCAATTATTGAGTGCCGAAGAGCAGCAGAAACAGGTGTTGCAACAAGAAAAAAATGAAACCAACAAAATAGTGATAGAGCTGCAAGGCAGAGAAAAAGAACTATTGGCAGATATAGACAATAAGAAAAAAGTAACCAAACGCTTGGATAAAGCCATTGCCGATGCCATCCGCAAAGAAATAGAAATAGCCCGCAAAAAAGCCGAGGAAGAAGAACGAAGAAGAAAGCAGGAGCAAGAAAAAAAGGCGACTACATTAGCTGCTGCCAGAAACAACGCTAACCCGCCCAACAATACCAATAATAATGCTATTGTAAAAACAAACAACGCCACCAACAACGGAAGCAATAATACGACCAACAATTACAGACCCGTAGCCAATACGGTAGATAGGTCTAATAATGGTACCAACCGAAACAGAACAAACTATACCCCATCGGTAACACCCGAAATATCCGAATTATCCAAAGGTTTTGAAGCCAATAAAGGAAGACTTCCTTGGCCAGTAGCTAGTGGTGTAGTAGTAGATGCTTTTGGCAAGCACAAACATGCTGTTGCTACCAAAGTAGAAATAGACAATAATGGTATTGACATCCAAACCTCACAAGGGGGGAAGGCAAGAGCCGTATTCGAAGGTGTAGTCTCCAGTGTCATCAATATACCCGGATTAGGACAAACAATTATCATGAGCCATGGCAAATATTTCACAGTGTATTCGGGACTGAATGCGGTGAATGTTAAAAAAGGCGATATGGTAAACACCAAACAAATTATAGGAACAGTAGGCAATAACGAAGACGGCGTGGCGGTGATGAATTTTCAAGTATGGAGAGGCTTCGATAAAATGAACCCTTCGGGTTGGATTGCGCCTATGTAATTCCTGTTTCATCAATTATTCAAATAAGACTTTCGCATACAATTCCATTCAATGACCGATAACAATCGTTACAATCTACGTGGTGTTTCTGCCCGAAAAGAAGATGTACATAAGGCAATCGCCAAACTAGACAAAGGGCTTTATCCCAATGCCTTTTGCAAAATATACCCCGACTATTGGGCCAACGACCCTGAGTATTGCAATATCATGCATGCCGATGGTGCAGGTACCAAATCGTCGCTCGCCTACTTGTATTGGCGCGAGACGGGCGATTTGAGTGTATGGGAAGGCATCGCCATAGACTCTATTGTGATGAACATTGATGATATGCTCTGCGTGGGCGCTACAGGTCCATTTACTTATTCTTCTACCATAGGTCGAAATAAAAACCTGATTCCGGGCGAGGTCGTCTCGGCACTCATCAACGGCACTCAGTCTTATTGCGACAAATTGCAACAATATGGCATTGAGGTGAACTTGATGGGCGGCGAAACGGCTGATGTGGGCGATGTAGTGCGCACCGTTATTGTAGATGGCACCATGAGTTGCCGTATGCGCAGAGATAAATTGGTAACGACCGAAAAAATGGATGCAGGCAACGTAGTGGTATCCTTAGCCAGCTACGGACAAGCCTCCTACGAAGACAGCTATAACAGTGGTATGGGCAGCAACGGACTGACCAGTGCCCGCCACGAAATGCTCCGCAAAGAGTATAAAACAAAATATCCGGAGAGTGTAGATCCTAATCTGCCCGACGAAGTGGTGTATAACGGTCATTATGTGCTCACCGATGCTACCGAAACACCGCTCAATGTGGGCAAGATGATACTCTCGCCTACCCGCACCTATGCACCGGTGATTTTGCAAATTTTACAGCAGCATTTCGACAAGATACATGGCATTATCCATTGTAGCGGCGGCGGGCAAAGCAAAGTATTGCATTATATGCCCAAGCCCTTACGAGTTGTCAAAAACAATCTGTTGCCTATCCCTCCATTGTTCCAAATGATACAAGCTGCGGCAGGTACTGCTTGGCAAGAAATGTATCAAGTGTTCAATATGGGGCAGCGTTTAGAAATCTATACCGATAAGGCTACAGCTGACAGTATTATTGCCATTGCCAAAAGCTTCCACATAGACGCTCAAATTTCAGGCTATGTGGCGGATGCTCCGCAAAAAGAAGTTGTGATTGAATCGGAAAAAGGCAGCTTTACTTATCGCTAATCTGGTGTTCACGAAGGGAAAGTTTATTGGATGAATAATCATCTTCTATCTGCTGTTTGGGATGCCCTTCGGAATATTCCGAACAGCGGGAACAAACCTAATGCTTTGTGTTTTGTGGTAATGTGGTCAAAAATGGTGCTTTTTTGGTCAAAAAATGAATTGAAATTTGAACGTTATTCCTTACTAAAATGGCTATCTATTTGTAGATAGCCATTTTTATTGTTCCATCGCTTTTGCGCATTGCGCGATACATACCCGAGCTATTAAAGGGCATTTCGATATTTCCTTCATTGTCTATCGCTACCAATCCTCCTTCTCCGCCTATTGTCACCAATTTTTGCATCACCACTTTATCAGTAGCGTCGGCAAGGCTAAAGCCAGAGTATTCCATCAAGCAAGCGATATCATAAGCCACCACACTGCGCATAAAGAGCTCTCCATGACCAGTACAACTAATAGCACAGGTACGATTATCCGCCCATGTACCCGCACCAATCAAAGGGCTATCTCCTACCCTGCCATATTTTTTGTTGGTCATCCCTCCTGTAGAAGTAGCTGCTGCCAAATTGCCTGCTTGGTCTAAAGCAACCGCACCCACAGTACCCATTTTCTTTTCAGAATGGTCTAGCTGTACTGTACCTTCCAAAAGTGCTTCTTGCCATTGTTCGTAGCGAAGTTGATTGTAGAAGTATTCATCATTTTCGATAGGCAATTGTTGTTCTACAACAAAAGTATCGGCACCGGCACCAGATAGTAAAACGTGCTCTGTTTTCTCCATTACCGCACGCGCTACTTGTATAGGATTGCGTGCCCGGCTGATACCACATACTGCACCTGCACTTTTATCTTGCCCATTCATAATAGCGGCATCCATCTCGTGTTTGCCCACATGATTGAACACGGCTCCTTTCCCTGCATTAAATAAAGGACAATCTTCCAATTCCATCACCGCAGCTTGTACGGCATCCATACTAGCACCTCCTTGCTCCAGTATCGCATAGCCTTTATCCAAAGCTCTTTTCAAGCCTTCAGTATAGGCTTCGTATTTTTCGGGGGTCATCGTTTCGGGCGATATAGTACCCGCTCCCCCGTGTATTGCAATAGCAAATGCTTGGCTCATCTTTTGTGTCTTTTAATGTTGATTGATTCTTCTTTCAAAAAAGGAGAAACCATTTTTTTCATAGAGCAATTTCAAATTGTTATTGGTCTTCCATTGCGCTGCATCTTGAATTTTTGCCACCAAATAAGTTGGTTTATCCACCGATCCATTGATGAGCCACTCTTCCTTATGATAGTTGGGGTTGAGGCTCGGATGCTTTTGGGTATAAAACAAATGCGCATAACTACGGAAGCCCAAAACCTGTACATAGACATCTTGCCCTTGCTTACTTTCATAAAATTCAATAGCCGCACGCTGAGAATAGCCTTCTATCTTGGGAGTAAAATGCAGTATCGTAATCTGTATTATCATGACTTGCACTATGAGCAACAAGAGTAAACCCTTTTTGAACTGACGATGCATCATGAAAACAGATACCCAAATCAAAATAAGATAGGCAATTCCCCAAGCACTTTCCGCAAGCGACCAAGTAATATTCGCTTGCAAATTGGCTACCGCAAAGGGATCTTGAATATAAGGAATAAGCTTACCCTTATACAGGCCTACCAAGGGAATAGCTATCAACAATATAGCCCATACCGAACCCAAAAACAACAAGGCAATTCGAATACCCTTTTTGAGTTGAGTTTGATTATCGGACAGGCGATACAGTTGTTGTGCTGCCAAAAAACTAAGTGGGAAATAACATAGTGAAGAGTAGTGTACGATTTTGGTTTTGACGATGGAAAACAAAATCAGCACCACCCAAAATAAAATCCACATCCAACGAGAAAAATCAGAAGTGGCATTTCTATTAGCATTTCGTTTCAAACTATACTGAAACAAAAACAAAGATGCGGGAAAACAGCCTACCAACAGCACTATCGGATGATAATACCAAGGCTCGGCATGGTCGGCTATATTTTGGCTAAACAAACCTACTTGATAAGTCAAAAATTCTTTAAGGAAAGTACTGCCATTCTGAATCAACTCTATACCAAACCAAATAGAAGTAACTGATAAAGCAACGAAAGCAATCCCAACAAGTTGAGACCAATGATAGCCTTTGGCACCACGATGAATCAGGATATATACGCCAAAACTCAAAACCGAAACCAAAATAGCCACAGGGCCTTTGGTCAGCACTGCCAAACCTATAAAAACTCCGGCAAACAATACATGTGACAGTTTACGAGCATTCTGCCTAAGGCTATAAACTTGAAAAAAAGCTAAGAAAATAAAGAGGTTGAAGGTAGGGTCTATAATACCCGATTTGAAATAAAAATGAGGCAACCAAGAAGCGGCATAAATCAGCACCCACCACAAAGCCATTTTTTCGTTCGCCACCTTTTTGCCGACATAAAACAAAGAGAGCAAAGTAGCTATACCCACTATTGCATTGGGAAATCTAGCCGCAAATTCGTTTATTCCAAACATTTTCATGCTCAATACTTGCAACCAAATAAACAAGGGCGGCTTTTCGTAAAAAGGCTGAAAGTCTATTTGCATCCGTAGATAATCTTTGGACACAATCATCTCGCGGGCGCATTCGGCAAAATTGATTTCGTCCCAATCAAACAGATGCACCTGACCCAAAAAAGGGATGAACAATAAAGAAGAAATGATTGCGATGAGGTAATATCGTAGCGCAGAAGACATAATCTATTCGTGAAAAAATAAAATTAAGATGAAAGCTTGGCATTTTGCCATTTGGCTTTGAAATAAAATACCAATTGACAAAGCGCAAAAGACAAAGACGTACCGATGATAGACCCCACATACACATCTATAAAAAAATGTGCTGCCAAATAGAGTCTGGAATATGCCGTAGCAAATGCAAGCAAGAAAAAAATCAAGCCCCAATACCGATACTTCACAGGCACCAAACAAGACAAGAGACAGAAAAAACTAAAAGCACCCGTAGTATGCCCCGAAGGAAAACTATTGTGGTACAAAAACTCCCAATGAGGCGAATGATGTACCCACCCTTGATGTTCATATACCCTTAATGGTCTGGGGGCCTCCACTTGATATTTAATCCATTGCGTCACTAATGAAGGCAGTACGGTGCAGACGACTACAGCTATTACAAACCAGATATTGCGAAAGGGAGGAAACGAGAGTAAAACAAGACCAATTGCAGCAATCACCCAACCTTCGCCCAGATGAGTAATCCATTCCATTGCCTTATCCAAATAGGGGTGATGATGGAGATTGACCAGCGAAAACAAGGTCTCCGTATCTTGAAAACAATACAACAAACAGCCCACGATACACCAAAGTAAAAAGGGTATAAAATAATAAGAGTTGGGTTTATTGTTGAATGTCGTATGCAAGCCTATAGGAGTAATTAGTTTGAACCTTGATGCGTTTCGCTTTTTTGAAAAATATGAATCAGCCTTCCGAAGTTGCGCGTGTACCAGTCTTTGCTGAACATCTTAGAATCATTTCGGGCAGCCCTTATAAAGATAAAGGCGAAAGGTGTCAACACAAAAGTGGATAACCACATACCCACAAAAACAGGCAATTTGTAGGAGGTCGCCAACGATTCTCCCGATTTGGAGGTAATGAAATACGCCACAAAAAAGATAACCGCCACAATCAAAGGCAAACCAATACCACCTTTACGAATGATGGCTCCTAAAGGTGCACCAATTAAATACAACAAAAGGCACGCAAAAGATATGGCAATTTTCCGATGCCATTCTACCTCATAATTGACCAGTTGCTCGTTATACACTTCTATTGTTTTGGAAGTCACATCCGTAAACAATTTGGTGCTGTTCGCTTGCGATTCGGCTATTTCGACCACCTGCTTGCGCAAAGAATCGGGTATGTAGCTCAAGAAATTGTCTTGATAAGTAGCCGCCGTTTGGGCTTGTTGTATTTTTTTCCGAAACACTGTAGCCGAGTCCGAGCGGATAGTTATATAATTTCGCAATTCATAACTATATCGTTCTGCCTCTCTGGGCTTACTCCGTTTTACACTATCTATACGCTCATTCAGTTGGGCAATATTCATCATCGCCTGCCCGTCCTTCATGGTATTTTCATCGGTCTTCTGCACTTTGGTGAAAGAGGACAAATCAAAAACCTTATCCGATTGCTTGAAGTGCATTCTGGTTTGGCTATAGCTGTTCTCTCCCGATTTACTGTTAACAGATTCTTCGTATCGCCAACCATCGTACAATCTAAAAACAAGGTAGCGTTTATCGGGCGAAGAAAGCATTTCTCCTTCTTTGGCAATCACCATCTTATCGTTTCCTAGATTGCCCGAATAATCATAAATCAATACATTCTTTATCTTCTTTCCGTCTTTGCTTTTGCTGCCCACCCTGATGGAATAACCACTTATTTCATTATTGAATTGCCCTTCACGGATGCTCAACGATAATTTGGAACTGCGCAAATCGTACAACAAAGTATAAGCCTTCAGATTGGCGATAGGGATAACACTATTGCTGAATACAAAAGCCAAGCTACTGATGATGACCATCAGAATAAACAAAGGGCGCATGATACGCAGCAAAGATACCCCCGACGATTTGATGGCTACCAATTCATAATTTTCGCCCATGCTGCCAAATGTCATAATAGAAGCGAGTAACACGGCTAAGGGCAGTGCCAAAGGCACCAAAGTAGCTGACATATAAAAAAGCAATTGCAGGATTAAGCCTACGCCCAAACCCTTGCCAATCAGCTCGTCCATATACAACCAAAAAAACTGCATTGCCAACACAAAAAGCATTACAAAAAAAGTAACGACAAAAGGCCCTATAAAACTGCGAGTAATGAGTATGTCTATTTTCTTGAACAAGCGCAGGAATAAATTTGCACAAACCTAATCATTTGCGCTGTAAATAGAAGAATACGAGGCTAATATTCACGTTTCCTTATTGAAAGCCCATAGGCTAAAATGTAAAAATGGGCTTGGGCACATGCCTGCCCCAGCGGTATTGATGCGTCCAATAAGCTACTTTTTGCGCAAGGATGCCCAAGCCTGCCCCCACCAATACGTCGCTGATATAATGCTTATTATTAGCGATGCGCAATGCGCCCACAGAGGCTGCCAGCGTATAGGCAGCATAAGGCATCCATACTATTTTGTGCTTATACTCTTGGCTCAAAAAAGTCGCCGCCATAAAAGCCTGCGCCGTATGGCCCGAGGGGAAAGAATAAATATCCGAACCATCGGGGCGTGGTACATGGGTGCTGTATTTCAAGGCATAAACCGAACCCAACATCATCAGTTCTCCTTTGCAGAGTATCGCCGAACGATTCCAGAAATCATTGTGGGACTTCAGTCCAAAAGCGTCCAAGCCGTAAGCAATGACAATAGGGCTAAATGCCAAGACATCATCAGCGTAGGTGCTAAAGTCGGGAAGATTTTCGTTGCGCCATTGGGCAAGATTCCATTTAGTACTGCCGGACAGCAATAAGCCCGATGCACCCAACAAAACAGGCGCCCACAATTGCGCCTTAGAAAGGTGAAGTGGCCGATTGTAGCTTCGTGTAGAATCTTGCGCTCGGACAGGGAGATGCAACAAATAAAAAAGCAACAAAAAAGACAGCAATCTCATAAAAAACGACAAATAGCTACAATGAAAGAAAACACCCGAAGACAGTGAAGGCTTGGAAATTTTGAAAAAGATGCTTAGGATTGTGTACTGACCTGCACGCCCATCATCGCCCGAACGACCGCTACAATACCTTGGGAATCATAGCCACATTCGCGATGCAATTCTTCGGGCTTGCCATGTTCAACGACTCTGTCGGGAATACCTAACATTGTAAGTGTCGGATGGTAGTTGTGTGCATTCATAAACTCCAATATGGCACTGCCAAAGCCACCCACCACAGTACCATCTTCTACGGTAATGATTTTATCAAATTTTTTAGCTATTTCGTGCAGCAAAACTTCATCCAGCGGCTTTACAAATCGCATATCGTAGTGTGCTGGTTGCAAATCGTCTGTGCGCAAAGTACGGCAAGCATTCACGGCAAAATTACCCACATGACCAATGGTCAAAATGGCGACCTCTGTGCCTTCTTGTATCATGCGCCCTGTACCGATTTGTATTTTTTGCATGGGCACGCACCATTCGGGCATTACGCCTTGTCCGCGCGGATAACGAATGACAAAAGGCAATTGATTATCGGGCAATTGAGCGGTGTACATCAGATGACGCAGGTCTGCCTCGTCCATCGGCGCACTCACTATCATATTGGGGATGCAGCGCATATACGCCAAATCGTACGCTCCATGGTGTGTACCACCATCGTCGCCTACAACCCCGCCTCTGTCCAAGCAAAAAATAACAGGTAGTTTTTGGATGGCTACATCGTGGATGACCATGTCGTAAGCACGCTGCATAAAGGAACTGTAGATATTGCAAAACACCTTCATGCCTCGAGTAGCCAAGCCTGCACTCAGTGTTACGGCATGTTGCTCGGCTATACCCACGTCTATGGCACGGTGGGGCATTTTTTCCATCATGATTTTGAGGGAGCAACCCGAAGGCATCGCAGGGGTAATGCCCATCACCAAAGGATTGGCTTCTGCCAGTTCCAAAATAGTATGCCCAAATACATCTTGGTATTTGGGGGCTTCGGGTACGCTAGATAATTTTTTGTTGATTTTGCCCGTTACCTTATCAAACAAACCAGGGGCATGCCACAAGGTTTGATCTTTTTCGGCAAGTTCGTAGCCTTTGCCTTTCACGGTTTTGATATGGAGTATTTTAGGCCCAGGAATTTCTTTCAAATCTTTAATGGTCTCTACGAGTTTCAATACATTATGCCCATCTATAGGGCCAAAATAGCGCAAACCTAAGGCTTCAAAAAGATTGCTCTGGCGCGACACCATGCCTTTGAGGCTGCTGCCGAGTTTGCCCGCCATTTCGCGCTGAAAATCAGGATAAGGCAATTTCCCCAAGAGCTTCCATACATCCTCACGCAGTTTGTTGTAGGTAGGCGAGGTGGTAATATCGGTTAAGTATTCTTTGAGTGCCCCTACATTGGGGTCTATAGACATATTGTTGTCGTTGAGGATGACCAAGATATTGGCATTGCTCACGCCGGCATGGTTCATGGCTTCGAATGGCAATCCTGCGGTCATGGCTCCATCGCCGATAACTGCTACATGGTGGCGATGGGTTTCGCCCAAATTTTTAGAAGCAATCGCCATACCCAATGCTGCCGATATGGAAGTAGAAGAATGCCCTACGCCAAAAGCATCATATTCACTCTCATCTCTTTTCGGGAAACCGCTGATGCCTCCGTAGCGACGGTTGGTATGGAATACCTCTCTGCGCCCTGTGAGTATTTTATGCCCATAAGCCTGATGTCCTACGTCCCACACCAATTGGTCATCGGGAGTGTTGTACATATAATGCAAGGCAACTGATAGCTCTACCACGCCTAAACTTGCCCCAAAATGCCCACCATTGACACTGACCGAATCAATGATAAACTGACGCAATTCATTGCATACTTGTTGCAAATCCGACTTGTTCAATTTTTTCAAATCGTCGGGTGTATTGATTTGGCTCAGGAGTGGACCAGCACTTATTTTTTCCATCTAAAAGACCTGTAGATAATGGGGTGGTCAAAGCTACGAAAGAATAAGACATATATCGCATGTTGAAGCCTAGAAATATTTAGTTAAACAAAATAAAAAGTACGATTCGGTAAATACACCCTTGTCTTCCACTTTGTCAAGCTCGGTAGGGCAAGGGAGAACGTACGTATAAAAAGGGAAAGGCGACCATTAAGCCTTTGTCTTACTCTGCACAAAAATCACTTGAGCCCATAGCTCCGAAGTACTATCAAGTCATTGACCTACTGTGCGGAGACGAAGTATAAGACAATGACTTGCGCTACAGACCTTGACGAAGTATAAGACGATGACCTGACAGTACAGCAGGACTTCATGAACGGGATTAATTTTAAAAGTCTGTTTTTTGCCATTAAAATTCTATTTTTGTGAGAACAGATACCCTTATGAAGACAAAGTCCTATTCCATCCTTCGTTATTCTGCTTTAGTATTAGCTACTACGCTATTACTGACTGCCTGCAACAAATTTAAAACTGCCCTGCTCAGTACCAAAGACCACATCTCAGGATCTTGGAAACTGGCGCAGCAAGGCAGCGATGTGAATAAAAATGCGCATTTCGACGTGGACGAAAAAAATCTGGTATCCGATTCGGCTATAGTAACTTTTCAATTCAAGGTGGACGGAAGCGGCTTCAGGGTTGGTGCCAACAATGTATCGGTGGACACGCTGAGTTGGGATTTATTTTTCAATGAATCGTCGCTACATATAGCCATTACCGATAGAGGCTTTGTCAACAATCAGTATTTCAAATTCGAATACACAAATTCTACCCTACTTTTATGCGATACTACGGTAGCTCCTCACTATTTCCGTTTGTACCAAAGACAAGATTAGTGAAAAATAATTTTTGAAATTCAAAATCACTTACTTACTTTCGCAATCCCAAACAGGGAAATGGTTCCGTAGCTCAACTGAATAGAGCATCTCACTACGGATGAGAAGGTTTCAGGTTTGAATCCTGACGGGATCACCAGACTGGACTGATTACAATTACTTGTAGTTAGTCCAGTTTTTTTATTGTCAAAACCCTTGCCAGTCCTACATGGTAATGTATCAATCACACTCATCCGAAACTTTTCAGGAATTGCGATTTTGGCGAGCTGAAGTATTTGATTTTATTGAGTTAGAGTGTTAGTTGTCCGGAAAATTAATGACCATCCGCAATTATCCCTAATTGTATTATATTTGCTACATGAGACTAT
>JASGCQ010000117.1 GCA_030054025.1 Phycisphaerales bacterium
GCAAAATAGTATAAACGCATCTTCTTTAGGTTGATTAAAATGGAGGTCTGTAAAATGATTTTATACAATTCTTCTGGTGTCCTCTTTTTTTAAGCTAAGATATATAACCCATAGAAATTAGTGTAGAACCAAAAAATCTAACCCATATCCTTCAATGAACACCAACAAGGTATATCCTATTGAAAGATTCCATGCAATCTGTGGAAAACTTATTCTATCTCCTGCCATGAATTTTCTTTACTTTGTATTTGCTCGTGTAGAGTACTTTCAAAAAAATACAGACTAGTTTCTCAATGCAATTTTCTCACCTCCACAATCATACCCAATATTCACTACTTGATGGGGCATCGAGCATTTCGCGCTTGTTTGCCAAAGCAACTAAAGACGAAATGCCCGCACTCGCTATTACCGACCATGGCAATATGTTTGGCGTATTTGATTTTGTGGCTCAAGCATGGAAGAAAACAAAAGTTGTAGGCAAAACAGAAGAGGGTAAAGATATTTTGGAGCCAGTAGTCAAACCGATTGTGGGCTGCGAATTTTATATGGTGGAGAACCGCCACAAACGTCAATTTACCAAGGATGAGAAAGACAAGCGTTACCATCAACTTTTATTGGCAAAAGATGAAGTGGGCTACAAAAACCTAGTCAAGCTTTGCTCTCTAGGTTATATGGAAGGTTTGTACGGCAAATATCCTCGTATAGACAAAGAAATTCTGCTACAACATCATGAAGGATTGATTGCTACTACCTGTTGCCTCGGAGCAGAAGTGCCGCGCACCATCTTGGAGCAAGGCGAAGAGGCGGGCGAAAAGGTATTCAAGTGGTGGTTAGATTTGTTTGGCGAAGATTATTATGTAGAGTTTCAGCGACACGACATCCCTGACCAGCTCAAAGTAAATGAAGTACTGGTGAAATTTGCACGCAAATATCGAGTACCCATCATTGCGTCGAACGATTCGCATTATGTGGATGTAGAAGATTTCAATGCACATGATATTTTGTTGTGCATCAATACAGGCGAAAAGCAAGCCACCGAAAAGATGAAAGATTTTGGGGATGATGACAATGGGAGTCGCAACAAACGTTTTGCTTTTTACAACGACCAATTTTATTTCAAGACTACGGACGAAATGTCCAACCTCTTTCATGATTTGCCCGAAGCCATAGACAATACGGGCATGATTGTGGACAAAATAAAGCCTTTAAAATTAGAGCGAGATATTCTCTTGCCTCATTTTAAAGTACCTCAGAAATTCAATGATGACCAAGACGCCTATCTCGAGCATATTACATGGGAAGGTGCTAAAGAGCGTTACAAAGAAATTACGCCCGAGGTAGAGGAGCGCATTCGTTTCGAATTGTTCACGATTCGAACGATGGGCTTTGCAGGCTATTTTTTGATTGTATCTGATTTCATCAAAGCAGGTCGCAACATGGGCGTATTCATCGGTCCAGGGCGTGGTTCAGCGGCAGGATCTGCGGTTGCCTATTGTATTGGCATTACCAATATAGACCCTATTAAATATAATTTACTGTTCGAGCGGTTCTTGAACCCCGACCGTAAATCAATGCCCGATATTGATACCGATTTTGACGATTCAGGTCGGCAAAAAGTAATTGACTATGTGGTGGATAAATACGGCAAAAACCAAGTGGCGCATATTGTTACTTATGGTACAATGGCAGCCAAAAGCAGCATTAAAGATGTGGCCCGGGTGATGGATTTGCCCTTGTCTGAGGCTAATGCCTTGGCAAAATTGATTCCAGAACGCCCTGGAATTTCTTTGAAAAGAATGCTCCATGCACCTTTAGACACTTCTACCAAAGAAGAAAAAAGCCTTAAAGAGAAGGAAGATTTGCGCGAAGAAGATTTGATTGGCGTAAGGCAGTTGCGAGAAATTTATGCCGATGATAGTACACCAATGGGTGCTATTCTTCATGAAGCAGAAAAGTTGGAAGGCTCTGTGCGCAATACGGGTATTCACGCAGCAGGCATCATTATTGCACCTAG
This sequence comes from Phycisphaerales bacterium, assembly GCA_030054025.1. Classification (GTDB taxonomy): domain Bacteria; phylum Bacteroidota; class Bacteroidia; order Chitinophagales; family Chitinophagaceae; genus Rurimicrobium. Next base: position 2,015 of record JASGCQ010000117.1, read on the forward strand.
CGACCTAAGCGACTTACTGCCCGTCAGTACCTCAAAAGAGGTAAACCTTTTGATTACTCAATATGAAGGAACGGTAATTGAAAATGCAGGAGTAATCAAGATGGACTTCTTGGGCTTAAAAACCCTATCTATCTTGAAAGATGCCCTAGAACTCATCAAATTGAATTATGACATTAGCATAGACATTGACAATATTCCGCTCGATGATGCTCAAACATACGAACTGTATCAACGTGGTGACACCAATGGTACTTTCCAATTTGAGAGTCTTGGTATGCAAAAGCATTTGCGCGACTTAAAACCCGACAAATTTGCCGATTTGATTGCCATGAATGCCTTGTATCGTCCTGGTCCAATACAGTACATCCCCAACTTTATCAAACGCAAGCACGGCATAGAGGATATTGCTTATGACCTACCCGAAATGGAGGAATATCTTGCCGATACTTATGGCATTACGGTGTATCAAGAGCAGGTGATGTTGCTCTCGCAAAAGCTTGCAGGATTTTCCAAAGGCGATGCAGATGTGTTGCGTAAAGCGATGGGTAAAAAAGACCGTAAGACGCTTGATAAAATGAAAAGCCAATTTGTGAATGGGGCTACTAGCAAAGGTCATCCTACAGACAAGCTAGAAAAGATATGGACGGACTGGGAGGCTTTTGCACAATACGCATTCAACAAATCGCATTCTACCTGTTATGCCCTAGTGGCGTATCAAACAGCATATCTAAAGGCACATTATCCATCAGAATATATGGCTGCGGTACTCAATAATGCCAGCAGTATTGATAAGATTACATTCTCTATGGAAGAATGCCGGAGTATGGGATTGAAGGTATTAGGCCCTGATGTCAATGAATCCTTGAGGGGCTTTGCTGTGAATAAAGAGGGGGTGGTTCGTTTTGGGATGGGAGCCATTAAAGGTGTTGGCGAAGCTGCGGTAGTGGATATTCTTGCAGAAAGAAAAGCCAATGGTACTTATAGCTCCATCTTTGATTTAGTAAAACGTGTAAACCAAAGGACAGTCAATAAAAAATCAATCGAAAATCTTATATTGGCAGGCGGGTTTGACAGTTTTAAAGAAATGCATCGAGCTCAGTATTTTTATACCCCTCCAGGAGAATTGATTAATAATTTAGAACGCATAATACGTTTCGGCAATCAATACCAAGCCGATGCTCAAGTCAACTCCAACAGCTTGTTTGGCGCAATGACGATGCCCGATGTAAAGCCTCCCGAAATCCCGAATTGCGAACCGTGGTTGTTGCCCGAACTTTTGGAAAAAGAGAAAGAAGTTGTAGGGATTTATCTGAGCGCACATCCATTAGACGGATACAAATTCGAAATGGAAAATTATGGATTTTCTCCCATCAATGATTTAGAAAACAGGAAAAACCGAACGGTTCGTATTGCTGGTTTTGTATCCGATGCCAAAGAATTGTACACGAAGAAGGGCGATTTGTATGGCAGATGTGTACTTAACGATTATAGTGGCAAAATAGAACTGACTTTTTGGAAAGAAAACCATGTCAAGTATGGAGACTATCTCAAAGACAATCAAAAAATCATGATTACGGGCGCTTATGCCGAAAACCGATTTAGACCTGGGGTATGGGAATTTCAATCGCAAAGCATCATACTCTTGGAACAAGTACGAAAGATACTGACCAAAAAAATATCAATGCGGATGCCATTGCACAAATTAACAAACGAAACGATTCAATTTTTCAGCGAAAACCTTCAAAAAAACCCAGGAAATACAGAGTTTAGCTTTCAAGTGGCAGACTTAACTACGATGCAGAGCGTAGGGCTTCGTAGTGGGGCTGCCAAATTGCAAATCAATGACGATTTGGTACAATACCTGAATGAACATGATTATATCGCATATTCGATTGATGTGAACTAAAAGCAGTTGCATTTGTACACATCTTATTGACAATTGATTTATACAATGCCAAAATTAACGAATCCTAATGCTCTTCAATGACCAAAAAGCCTACTTTTGCTTTTCAATGTTTTACTATCTTTTAATAAATAAAAATAAATAAAAATGGCAACTGTATTTACTGATGCAAATTTCGAAACAGAAGTGTTAAAAAACGACCGTCTTTCGGTGGTAGATTTTTGGGCCCCTTGGTGCGGCCCCTGTTTGGCTTTGGGACCTACCATAGAAGCTTTGAGTAAAGAATACGATGGTAAGGTGAACGTAGGTAAAGTGAACGTGGATGAGAATCCTAACGTTTCTATGGAGTATGGCATCACCAGTATCCCATGCGTATTGTTTATCAAGAATGGACATGTGGTGGACAAACAAGTGGGTGCCGCCGCAAAGTCTGCCTATGAAAAAAAAATTCAACAACATCTTTAATAAATTTTGACTACTCAAAATAAAAGCGACCACTTCATTGTGGTCGCTTTTATTTTGAAATACTTACCGCGCATCAAAAAAATATGCTTAACCGAGTAGCTACCCTTTCTCTGGTTTGTTGTATGAATGGTTCCTTGTTTGCTCAAGACAGTGCATCTAATCGTCTTAACCTACATTTCCAAACTACTTACATCTATCAACATAAACCTCAATTCAATACCTCATATCAGGGGGGTCGTAGTATTGTAGGCGAAATTGAAAAACAAAATTCACTCACTGCGACACTGCATGTAGGTGCACGCCTGTGGAAAGGTGCTGAAATTTATTTCAACCCAGAGTTGGCCGGAGGCGGAGGGTTAAGTGGCGCACAAGGCATGGGCGGATCCAGTAATGGAGAAACCTTTAGGGTAGGCAGGCTGTGCCACTGCATAACATTGAAGCTTTGTACCCTTTGCCTTCTTTATTTGGTTGCGTGAAATACCTACGCTACGATAAAAGCGCCATATAGCTAATCCTTCAAGAATTTTGATGACATAAAAAGCCCTGCACATTTTACCATGCAGGGCTTT
>JASGCQ010000040.1 GCA_030054025.1 Phycisphaerales bacterium
CACAAATAATCAAAAATAGCTCTGACCAAACCGTAGCTTCTATAACAGGATGGGAATTATACACTACTGCATTCTGATGTTAAATTTTTATTACCTCCCAAACCATTACTCAGCTCAATCCTTAGCCGATTTTAAGCACCGTCTTTGACCACATTGTCGGAAAAATGGATGGCTGTTTTGCTTACATGAAAAAAGCCCCAACCAAAATTGATTAGGGCTTCTTGATGTGTATATTTACTCTGAACAGAGGTTCTGAATACTATTTGAATTGAGGAATCAAATTATTGACCAATTGGGTCATTTTATTCAATCCTTCTTCAGGCAAATTGCCTTTTTTGAACTCAGCCAAAACATCAGGCAATTTGATTTCCATTTCGCGGATAAATGTTTCTTCGAATGCTTTTACATTCTTAACAGGTATTTCTCGGATTAGATTGTTGGTACCGATGTAAATCATGGCCACTTGTTTTTCAACGCTATAAGGCGAGAATTGTGGTTGTTTCAAGATTTCCAAGTTACGCGCACCTTTATCAATTACGTTCTTAGTAGCAGCATCCAGGTCACCACCAAATTTAGAGAAAGCTTCCATCTCACGAAAAAGGGCTTGGTCGAGTTTCAAAGTACCCGATACTTTCTTCATTGATTTGATTTGCGCATTACCACCCACACGACTTACGGAGATACCTACGTTAATCGCTGGACGAATACCAGAAAGGAACAAGTTGGTTTCCAAGAAAATCTGACCATCGGTAATCGAGATTACGTTGGTAGGGATATAAGCCGATACGTCAGCAGCTTGAGTTTCGATAATAGGCAATGCGGTCAAAGAACCACCGCCTTTTACAAGGTGTTTAATGCTCTCCGGTAAATCGTTCATTGTTTTAGCAATCGCATCGTTGCTGATTACTTTTGCAGCACGTTCTAGCAAACGGCTATGCAAATAGAATACGTCACCAGGATAAGCCTCACGCCCTGGAGGGCGGCGAAGCAACAAAGACACCTCACGGTAAGCCACGGCTTGTTTAGAAAGGTCATCATATACCACCAAGGCTGGACGACCGCTATCACGGAAAAACTCTCCAATAGCAGCGCCGGCAAATGGTGCGTAGAATTGAAGTGGTGCAGGGTCTGAGGCAGAAGCCAATACTACAGTTGTATAAGGCATCGCTCCATTTTCTTCCAATGTTTTGATTACGCCCGCAACAGTAGATGCTTTTTGACCAATGGCTACATAGATACAATATACCGGTTTGCCAGCATCATAAAATTCTTTTTGATTGATGATGGTATCTACGCAAATAGCAGTTTTACCTGTTTGACGGTCACCAATCACCAACTCACGTTGTCCACGACCAATGGGAATCATTGCATCAATTGCTTTGATACCTGTTTGTAGTGGTTCTTTTACGGGTTCACGAAACAATACGCCTGGAGCTTTACGTTCTAATGGCATTTCGTACAAATCGCCACCCAAAGGACCTTTGCCATCAATTGGTTCGCCCAATGTATTGACTACACGCCCGAGCATACTCTCACCTACTTTGATAGAGGCAATCATACCAGTACGTTTTACCTTACTTCCTTCTTTGATTCCAGCACTTTCCCCCATCAATACCACACCCACATTATCTTCTTCCAAGTTGAGGGCTATGGCACGAACGCCGTTTTCAAATTCAACAAGTTCCCCTTGGCGTACGCTGTTCAATCCGTACACCAATGCGATACCATCACCCACTTGGAGTACGGTACCTACTTCTTCAAGGTTAGCAGATGCATCAAAGTTGCTGAGCTGCTGGCGTAGTATCGCCGATATTTCATCGGGTTTTATGTCAACCATTTTGTATAAAAATTAAAAAAAATAAAACTAAAATTGTCGTTTAAAAATTTATGTGCAGTTCCTACCTATATCTGAGCTACATAGTAGTTTTTACTGAATTGTTTTTTGATATCGTTCAGATCGCGTGCAATACTAGCATCCATTTGTTTATCGCCCAAGTCGAGTATAAAACCACCGAGTAATGAGGCATCAACTGCCGTTTCGATGTGGATAGAGCTTTCGTGATACAAAGCTGCCAATTTGGATTTCAAGATATCTACCACACTATTATCAACAGCAGTAGCGGTAGTGAGCTTCACCATACGCATCTTTTGGTTGAGGCGGTATTGTGCAATGAAAGCTTGTGCGATTTCATCTATGTTTTGTTCGCGTCCTTTGCTTATCAACAATTTGAGAAAAGTGATCGTCAGCAAAGATGTACGGCCATTAAAAATGGCTTCAACAATAGCCGTTTTTTTATCGGCTTTTATAATAGGGCTACGCATCAATGTTACAAACTCGCGATTTTGGTTACAAATCGCATCTATCAGTAGCATATCCTTTAAAGTATCTTCAAGGCTATTTTTTTCGATAGCGATGTCGATTAAGGATTTAGCGTAACGAGAGGCAAGACGTGGGTTAAGCATATTTATGGGGCAATTTGTAAATGAAGCAATGCAACAATACTGTTCAAATGCTGATTAGTTAAGTTGTACCTCTTCAGCAAGCATTTTGGCATAATTGCTTTGATCGGCATCTGTAGCAAGATTTTTGCGCAATACCTTTTCTGCCACTTGAAGTGCCAAAGCAGCTACTTCATTTTTCACCTCAGTCATGGCAGCCATTTTCAAATGATCAATTTGAACACGGGCATCAGAGATAATTTTTGATGCTTCTGCTTTTGCTTGGTCTTTAGCCTCGTTGACTATTTTTTCCTTTAGCTCTTTAGCTTCTTTCAACATTTGCGTGCGTTCTTCACGAGCCTCTACCATTATCTTTTGGTTTTCGGCTTGCATAGTTGCCATTTCAGCTTTTACACGTTCAGCCGAAGCTATAGAATCTGCAATGCCTTTTTCACGATCATTCAAGGAAGAAAGGATAGGCTTCCAAGCAAACTTTTTAAGAATTAAGAATACAATGATAAAGGCAGTAAGTGTCCAAACAAATAAACCTAATTCGGGGGTGAGCAATTCCATAAAATTGACTTCTTTTTTTGAGAGAATAAAATTACGTTACTATATACTATTCAGCTTTTGCTGAAAAAAAAAATCGTTTGAAAGAACTGTATCCTCTGCCCTTTGCGTCAGATACAGTTCAATGTTTTTTGTTGAGCTTATTTCAATACAGCTAACAAACCTGCAATAACACCGAAAAGTGCCACACCCTCTACGAAGGCCGCAGTCAAGATCATACTAGAGCGGATATCGCCTACAGCTTCTGGTTGACGAGCGATAGCTTCTACCGCGCCTTTACCAATTTGACCGATACCTACACCTGCAGCTAATGCAGCGATACCAGCACCTACTGCGCCAAGACCTGCAGCGCTTCCGTCTAATAAAATTGTGTTTAAGATTGACATATATATGGGGATTTTAAAAAACTAAAGGATAATTTCTTCTACTTCGTGATGATGGTGCGCATCTTCATGACCATGACCTTCTTCGATTGCTGAACCAATAAACACGGCAGCCAAGGTAGTGAAGATAAATGCCTGAATGGCAGCTACCAGCAATTCCAAAAAGAACATAAAAACAGAGAATGCAATAGATACTGGAGAAAAGCCCCAACCTGCTGAAGGTGCCATAGCTCCGAAAATAAATATCATACACACAATACTCAAAATAACGATGTGACCTGCCAAGATGTTTGCAAAAAGACGAATGGTCAATGCGATTGGCTTGATAAACAAGGAAATGATTTCGATGGGTACCAACAACAATTTGACACCGAAAGGAACTCCGGGGGGATTCAACAAGTGACCCCAAAAATGTCCATTGGCTTTTACCAACATCACAATAAAGCAAACTAAAGCGAGTGCCAAAGTAACAGCAATGTTGCCTGTAAAGTTAGCACCACCTGGCAATAGACCCAATAGATTATTAATCCAAATAAAGAAAAAGAAGGTGAGCAACAAAGGCATGTATTTGTTGGCTTTGTTGGTCAAATTAGGCTTGGCAACTTCTGTGTAAATAAACCCGATAATAGGCTCTATGGCATTTTGCAATCCCGATGGAGCTTTCATCACACCACGTTGTTTGTATTTCTTTGCTACACTCATCATAATCCATAACAAGAGAACAACAGAAATCAGCATGGACATCACATTCTTGGTAATGGAAAAGTCATACACTTTAGAACCATCTACAGCAAGTATTGAACCATTTTTTATTTTCTCAACATCTGATGCAGGCGTACCAGCAGCAATCAATGATTCTTTATAATGATCATCCACTAATTGGTAGCCATTATGTACTTCACGATGACCTTCATGGCCAAATTTAGAAGCAGAGAAAACAGATAATCCATTAGTAGGACTGTACAAAATAACTAGAAGAGGGATAGTAGCGTGAAATTCGCCAGCAGTGAAAAAATGCCATTCATGTGCATCCCCTACGTGCTCAAAAATTATTTTTTTGATGTTTAATGCTTCTTTACTCTCAGTTGCTTCGTGTGTAGCCTCTGTATGGGCAGTAGAATCTTCTTGAGCTTTAGCGTTAAACGATGCTGCAAAAAGCGTAAAAAGCAATACCAATAAGGAAGACAGACGATTCATAAGCAATAAAATGACCTAATTTTTGCGCAAAGATACTTGTTTTAATTTCATAAATAACAGCTTGTTGATTTTTTTTCTTTCAGGTTTAATTTTCCCCACCTTTTTCATCAAATTTCACCTTCATTAGCTCGGCTTTGTTGCAATAAAAAAGCCTCACACAGGGTGCGAGGCTTTTGAAATATTGGTCAGGTTATTAAAATTTAGGACAACCAGTTACGAAGCGTTGTGCGGGGTCAATTTTGTTGATTGCGCCATTGAAAATCAAAGAGATTTCCATTGCTCCGTTTCCGTTGGTGGCAGGCGTCAGGGAAGATAGGTTAGCGTCGTAGCTAACACCTAACTGAGCTTTAGACCATTCAAAACCAACATAAGGAACGACAGCATCGCCATAACGATACCAGCTACCTAGATAAAATATGGTTGCTTTTGAATACTCTTTGTCATAGCCAGGATTCAACACAAAACCTACCGCACCACCTGCCATAACAGAGGTGTTAGGACCTTGTACTTGCAACAAGGTGCTACCGTAAAATACAGTGCGTTCGTTCATGTCAAGCTGAACTCCTGCATAGGTAGCAAATCTTTGATACAATTTGTGTTTGCCGCCAAGAAATGTCTCTACGGGGCGTGTAATATGATACAAAGAAGCTCCGCAGAATAAGGTAGCGTGTTCGCTGACTTTACCACTGTAAATCAAACCCGCCGCAAAATCAGGATAGGTAAGGTCTTTGTTATTCAAACTTTCTTTACCGCTAGCAATGCTGAACGATTGGGTGTTGATGTCATACATATCTTCGTAGGTAAGTTTATCTTGGTTGATGCTTTTTTGAACCAAGACACCCTGAATGCCAAAAGACAATGTATGTTGCTTATCCACGCCAAAAGCTTTGTGATAAGCTCCAGAAAGACCAATAGAAATATTTTGCAGATTGCCTGTTCCTGCTTTATCAAACAAGCCCAAAACGCCAAATCCTAAATAATCTCCGTTGGTAAATTGACCACGCATAGCAGCCATATCGTAAGACAAAGTTGCGGTGGTGTAGGGTGTATTGCTTACAGAACTCCATTGATCACGGTAGTTTGCCGCCAAACGATAATCTGACTGAGTAAGACCTGTAAGACCAGGATTCAATGTCATTGGTGAGGTGAAATACTGTGAAAAATGCACATCCTGTGCTCCGGATTTACTTGTTAGTGCTAAAAATGCACCCAAACAGAATAATACTTTCTTCATCTTGTTTTGGGGTTTATATTTCTATTATGAAAATTTTAAGAATCTTAATTGTTGGGCAAGATAGGTATTTATTGATTTTTTACAAAACATTTTCAAGATTTTTTTCGTGCTTCTATAAACCAAGGACATCTTTCATGGTGTAAATCCCTTTTTTACCCTTTAAAAACTCGGCTGCAACAACTGCACCAAGCGCAAAACCATCTCTGTTATGTGCTGTATGAATGAGTTCAATATCGTCAATTGGCGAACTATATTTTACTACATGCGTACCTGGCACTTGGTCTATCCGATGCGATAGTATAGACAGTTCGTTGGCATGGTTGGGTTGGGCATTTACCCAAATATTTTTTCCGTTAATATTTTCGAGCAGGCGCTCCGCTAAGGTGATAGCTGTGCCGCTTGGTGCATCTTTTTTGTGTGTATGATGGGTTTCTTCGATACCGACTTCGTATTCAGGATAGGCATTCATCATCTTTGCCAAAATAGCATTGATTTCAAAAAAAACATTCGCTCCAATACTGAAATTTGAGGCTTGAAGCAGGGCTGCGTGCTGCGTGGCACAAATGGTCTGTACGCATTCTAACTTATCATTCCATCCGGTAGATCCGCAGACTACGGGCATACCCGCAGTTAAGCATGTAGCAACATTTTCGAATGCAGATTCGGGATTTGTAAATTCGATAGCCACATCGGCGGACTTCAAATTGTCGAAATTCAAATCCCCTAGGTTTGCTGTACTGATTTTCAATACAATTTCATGCCCCCTTTGTACTGCAATTCGTTCAATGGCTTTACCCATTTTACCATATCCTACTAAGGCAATTCTCATAAAAATTCGATTATTGTATCATTAATGAAGCAATGGTAAACAGTGCAAAACAAATACTGGCAATACTATTGGTATTGATAAACGCAATATTTACTTTACTAAGATCGTTAGGGCGCACCAAAAAATGCTGGTAGATGAGCATTGCGATATAAATAACTGCTCCAAACCAATACAGTGTGCCCATTTGTCCTGCAAGTCCCACATAAATAACCAATATAGCGGTACCAATATGCAGCAAATTAGAAACAAATAATGCTCTTTGGGTACCTAATAGTGCAGGAATGGAGTGTAAATTTTGTGAACGGTCAAAAAACTCATCCTTCAAGGCATAGATAATGTCAAATCCAGAAACCCAGGTAAGTACCAATAAGGAGAACAAGATTGGAAGTAGATTAAACTCGCTGGTAACAGCTAGATAGGCCCCAAGAGGTGCAAGGCTTAAGCTTACCCCCAAAACTATATGGCACAATGCCGTAAATCGCTTTGTATAGCTATAAAACAAAACCAAAAAAAGAGCAATGGGCGATAGATAAAAGCAGAGCTTGTTGATGAAGAAAGTAGTAGCAATAAAAAGTAGACTACTCAATAATACAAATATCAAAGCATTTTTAGGACGAATCACTCCGGCAGGTATTTCTCTATTGGCTGTTCGAGGATTTAAGGCATCAAATTTTCTATCAATGAACCGATTAAAAGCCATTGCGGCACTTCGGGCAAAAAACATACACAACAACATCAAAAAGAGCAAGCGATATTCAAAATGATAGTGATCTTTGTAAATGGCTATTGCAAAACCAATAAAGGCAAATGGCAAAGCAAATACAGTATGGCTAAACTTAATCAGCGAGAGGTAATTGCTTATTTTTTGTACAGCAGTAGAGTTCATCAAGGTTTTTCACAAAATTTATAGTATTCCTGCAAAAGCATTTAAAATTGAACGTCCATCTATATTGTGGAGTTCTTTGCTGCAGGCGCGTTCGGGGTGGGGCATCATACCAAAGACATTTTTTTCTTTATTGCAAATACCTGCGATATTATCCATAGCCCCATTGGGGTTGGCATCGATATGTATTTCGCCTTTTTCATTGGTATATCTAAAGACTATTTGCCCATTATCCTTCAATTGTTGCAGGGTAGCTGTATCTGAGTAATAGCGACCTTCTCCATGCGCAATGGGTATTTGCAGGTTACGACCATGAACTGCTTTGCTAATCAAATTGTCGCCCAATTCGTTTTTAATAAATACATTTTTACAAGCAAACTTTTGGTGGTCGTTTTGCAGCAATGCACCGGGTAGCAAACCTGATTCGCAAAGGATTTGAAATCCATTACATACACCTAACACCTTGCCTCCATTATCAGCAAAATTGATTACCTGCTCCATCATAGGGCTGAAACGAGCCAAGGCACCACAGCGAAGATAGTCGCCGTACGAAAAGCCACCGGGCAATACGATACAGTCGTCCTTTTCGAACATACTTAAATCGCAATCTTTATGCCATAGCATCACTACATCTTGTCTCAAATCATCTTTTAGTGCATGGTACATATCGCGGTCGCAATTAGACCCTGGAAAAACAATAACTCCGAATTTCATTTTTAAAAAACTAAAACTTTATAAGGGTAAAAATATTTGACAAAAAATCACAATAGCGAATGCAAAGTAAAAACTTATTAGGTTCATTTTATTACTTCTTTCATTTACAAATGTGTGTGCCAGTATCAAAGCCAATATCGGCAAGCATACCATCCAAGCAGCCTGAATCTGTTTATCGGTAAAAACTGCCACTACAAGCGTATTAAATAGCAATATGGTAAGCATAATCCAACATCTTCTGATGTAAATAGGGGCTTTGGGCAATATGGCTTGCATGTTGTATATACTACGCACCAACAAAACAAAAATCCCTCCAAAGAGTATTAAGTAATATACCGCTGGCCTCAATTGGCTGGGCAAAGATATGCCAAGGTCGGGCCATAAACGCAGCACAGCTTCCTGATTGATGCAAAAAAGTATTACAAATAGCATATACAAGGGCATTAATAACCCTATTATTACAATAAAATATTCTCGAACATTAATGGGGCGAAGTATTGCCAATGCAATAAAAATAAACGGAATTAAAAAAACAACCGTGAACTGAAAGAAACCTGCGATGCTGAGGACAAAACCTATATTAAACAATTGTTTGTTTGGGCTATGCGATTGTTTTAATTGCAATAGTTCATGAATTGCAAATAGCAGTAAAAAATTGACTATTAATTGAGCATTAAAATAGCTCAAAACAGGATGCAGAGCGGTCAGAATAATGTAAGTAAAAGCCACCAAATAAGTACTCTGATTAAATAGCCTATACTTTACCGCAATGGCATTTAAGCAGATTGCTTGAACGTAAATGAGTATTACGGCTAATGAGCTAAAGGCAAAGGCCGTCTTACCAAAAATGTAATATAGTAATTGCAAAAGTGCCGAATAGAGTATTTGAGCATCTACGGCAGTGGGCAGGCTAGCATGAGCCATTGCCTGAATATGAAGACAAAGGGTCAGTATCAATAATAAAACAGCAGTATAAGGACTATTATTTCGAACGAGATGTAACACTCAGAAATTTTGTGCTAAAGTACAATTTTAGCGAAGCAAATTTGTTTTTTTCGCAAACAGGGCACTACAATTTCTCTGTTATCTACCTGTTTACCCAATCTTGGCAGCCAATCTGGATCGTCTGGATTGCCTGCATCCATAAAACTCGTATTTACTTTTCCTTCTGCATCAATAGAGGAAAGTTGTATGCGTGAACGAGCAGAATTGAAGTCATTAAACAAGAAACCCAATCCGCCTCCAGTATTCAAAAGGCTGTAGGAAGAGAACATACCGCCATCCTCTTGCGAGTATTGATCCTTGCGTAAGAAAGTATGCCATTCTTTTTCTCCCATGTTATTGTAAGACATAGCCAATACATCATTATAATGATACTCTCTGATTGATTGGGATACAATTGGGGTATAATAAAACGAATAGAAACTCATGCCTGGCATATAGCTGCTATGCGTAGTAATGTAAGTTTCTTCTGCCGCCACCACAAAACCTCCGTCATTTTTTACCAGCAATTGATTGATTTTAAAATCGTTTAACGCTCTGTCTTGTCTCCTTGCTCCAGTTTCTTCTCTTAGTTGTGCATCAAAGGGCATAAAACGTGTATTGGCAAAGCGTGCACTATCCATATCAAAATTTGCAGCTACCACACCTTCATTATTACCATTTCTTTTGGCAGAATAAAACGAAGCAAAATGAATTTTATGATTGATATTATCTATTTTTTGGAAAGGGTATTCTAAAAACTTATCCCCTATTGAAAGGTTTATTTTTCTGAAAGCCGCTTCTTCCTTTTTGATTGCCAGTAAAGCATATTCGTCCGAAAAATTGCGGTTGCCGATGATGGTGTATATTGGCAAATAGAAAATACCCGTGTTGCTCATCAGGCCGGCGGCACTCGTAATCACATCATCAGCTTTATAGGTCTGCTTTATCTTCTTGGTAACTTTCATCAGGTTGGCATCAAGCCAATAACCTGTAAAATTGATGGTTTTGTTATGCTCCATTGCACTATAAACGAGGATATGCTCTCTATTTTCGGATACAGCAGAGGTGAAAAATTCTTTATCTACTGTGCCAAAAAATCCGGTCTTTTTTTCATCTACCTTGAGTGGATTTTTCTGCAAAATCCCTTTGTCGTCAAGCATAGCTACATATTGGATAATATGCGTACCTTCTTGTGCTTGGTACAGCACCAAGATTTTTTGCTCAAAGGGGATAAATTTTACTTTATAAATTCTTTCAGGGAAAAAATCAAGAATGACCGTTGCGGTTTTTTCCATTCCATCATTATACGCATCCAAAAAAAAATCCTTTCCATAAGACCTAAATGTATAAAGTACTCCATTTACTTTTCCTACAATTACAATGTTACTCGTTCTGATATCATATGGTGCATAATCGGAGTAGAGTACCTTTTGAGCATCGCTATTTGCGATTGCACCAAAAGCAAACAAAAGAATCATTAAACAACGAATCATTATTTTGAAATTAAGGTTGAGCTATCTGTTTGTTTTGATTCCGAGGAAGACAAGGAGTCTATATTAGAAATTGCGGGTAGAGTCCCTTTTTTATGATTCAGTTCTCTTTCTATAGAATCCACTTTTTCTTTCATTTCGAATGTCATTCTGTCTCGCAGCAACTGTGCCTCATTTTCCATTGCTTCCTTTATTTTTTCTTTTATTACAGAATCGAATTGAGCTTTTTGTTGGGCAGGAGAAAGCACACCTGTTTTATGATTATTACAAGCCATCATCATTACTGTTAGCAACAAAAACATTATCCACTGGGGCATGAGGTATCTTTTATGTCCTATGGCAAAGATAGTAGGGGCTGAGAAATGAAGCTTGTTAAATTTAAAGTGGCGAAATTTAAAATACAAGAAACTCAAAAATTGCATTGGGAATATTTTAAACAGCAAAGTGCCCGCAAGAATATCTTGCAGGCACTTTTTTATTATGTGTTTTACGATATTATCTGATTAAGGTTACATCACCTTTACGTTCATAATAAACACCGTCTTGACATCTATACTTGACATAATATTGATAAACGCCCATATCTTGTGCTTTGCCTGCAAAGGTACCATCCCAACCTTCGCTGTCGGTATTTGCAGTTTCATATACCGTTTGTCCCCATCTGTTTACGACTCTGAAGGTAACAATGTCTTGACGACCATCACGCAATGGGCGGAACATATCATTTTTATTGTCATTGTTAGGTGTAAAGGCGTTGGGAAAGTCCATTGCGCAGCAAGGTTGAGCATAAATGTAAACGCTATCGGCAGACTTACAACCAAATTGATTTTCTACATCGACACGAATGTAAGTAGCGTTTTTCATTCTATCTGACACAATATTGGTTGTATCCAAATCAAAATAATACTCAGGATACCATTTGTATATATAATTAGGGTCTTTGTACGCCGTAAACACAATGGTATCTCTAGTACATATTTTACCAGTAATCACATTGGTGTCTTTTCCGTAGTTGGTTACTTTGTTCCAAGAAACAATTTTAGCGAAAGGACGATCGTGTACATAAATGCTTTGTGTAATATCCAAGGAAGCACAAGTACGCTTATACACCGTCAAGTGCATTGTCTTGGTACCCGGATTACTCCAAACCAAGCCATAAGGACCGCCGTTTTCTGTTTCATACGCTAAGTTTCCGCCATCCCAATTCCAGTCAAATCTTTCAATATTAGGTTCGGCGGTGTCTATACTAATATTGACAGGGACATCAATACAAGCATTCAATATTGTATCAATGTCGGCAGTAGGTGCTTGCCTCACCGTGATGGTATCTGTGATTTTAAATGTTGCACATTTACCATTATTAACAAATAGGCTAATCACTTTATCGCCGTAGGTATCAAATTTATACACTACAGAACCTTGACCTCCGCCGCTGATATAGGTAGCATCTGTGGTAAACCATTTGTATTGATAGGTAGCAGGAGCATTACCATAATAGATAAAGCTGGCTGTATCATATTGGCATACGAACGGTTTTGTATGCAATATTAACCCATTGGGCTGCTCATATACAATCACTTTGATACGCGCTCTATCGCTCTCGCAACCATATTCAGTCTGTGTAACATAGTAATACAAACTGTCGGGGAAACCGGTTGGTGGTTCTAAGCTAATGGTACTTGCCACACCACCCACAGAATCTAAGTACCATTTCAAATTGGTACCCCTAGCAACTAAGTCTGCGTCTTGCAGTTGACAATAGGTTACAGGAGATTTTACAACAGGAGGTTCAGGTTTTTGATTAATATTTACAACTACTTTAGCGCGATCACTCACACAACCATTCACAGTTTGTGTCAGATAGAAAGAATGGGTGATGGGTTTATCAGTAGGTAATTTAGGAGGAATGGTATCGCCATAGCCCCCAACAGGTCCTATGTACCACAATACATTTTTACCATCCGTTCTCAATGTACCATCAGGCTCGTATTGACACATTTCAGAGTTCAATACATTAGGTATTGACGGCTTAGGGTATACCGTTACTAAAACAGCCAAAGGAGTAGAGGTGCGACCAACAGAGGTGGCGGTAACGTAGTATGTTCCAGACAAAGAAGGGTCTGCATTTACAAAAGTAATTTTAGGCCCAGTAGCCGTAAATCCTCCAGGGCCTGTCCAATTAAATACAACAGGAGTATCTGCAGCACTAGATGCATTCATCACTACAGAATCGTATTGACAAACGGTCAAACGACCGGAAACGCTAGGCTTGCCATATTTCAAGATATTCACTGAATAGTCTTGCGTTTCTCCCACAGAATAATCACCACAAGCCGAAAGGTCTGAAAGTGTGGTAGCTTGTCCGTAAACAATACGCATAGTAGTCACACCACTTGCAGCACTCAAAGGAACGGTAAAGCTCCCTGATGCGTTTTGTGGATTAGGTTGTGCGGAACTGTAGGTGTTGGAATAGACCATCTCTGTGATTTCGTAGGTGGCACTTTTATCAAAATCTATAAATACTTTTACCGCACGGTTTCTGTTGAAGGTATCGCAAGAACCCAAGCGAACAGCCAATTTATAATCTGTACCTGGCTCCAAATCGGGAGGAGTAACAGGTGTAGAGGTAGTAGAAGTAACCGTGTAATCGCTGAAGGATATAGGCAAACCAGTACAAGGAGAAGCATTGTACAAAGTACCTAGCGAAACACTCAATACTTTTTCTTTTGTACCATCTAGCGAAGCAGAAGCGCAATCGCATCTGGATGGTGCCGCTTGATCTACTAATACAATTTCAGAAGTGTCCATTAAAGATTTGGCAACACAAGTAACAATACAACGGTAATATGTAGATACGGTTTGATATGCCTTTTTATCGGATCTGGTAGTAGATGCCGTACCCATGTTTGTCCAAGGCCCTGTGCTGGACAAGCTCCTCTGCCACTGGAAAGAAAGTCCGTAACCTAAGCTAGTACCCGTCAAACCCAAGGTAAGGCTATCATCGAAAATACAAAAACCAGGAGGGTTGGGCACTACCGAAAAAGCAGTTCCTGCAATCGGCTTACTGGCACAAGTGTCTTTTTTGTTGGTGAAAATAATGTTTGGGCGAAAATTAGATAGGGTTCCTGCGGTAATAGCGTCACAAACCCCGATACCTGCACTGGTACTTTTTGCGGAAGTGCGAGTAAGGGAAGCATTATAACCAACATTAGTCCATTCTACACCCGCATTCCTATAATCTATACCACTCCAAAAACAAGTACCTACAATAATATTGTCGGTACCATTCCAATAATAAGGCGTAACAAAAGGAAATTTCATAATACCCATCACTGGAAATGTAGCAATCACTGGATCAAAGAAACGAAGTGGTAAGGTAGCATCCCAAGTAGTAGTAGTAAATGCTCCAGCAGTAGTATCTTTCAAGGCTGCAAGACTAGGTGTACCCACATAAAATTTAAGATTGGTCAATACGGTAGAACCGAAATCGTCTCTTACCACGAAAGCCAAAGAATCTATCCAGCCTGGTTGTAACCCGGCGGCTCTTAGTTCACTAGGCTTGTACATATATTGTGCACGCTGCCCAGCATTAGCTCCTCCGAATGGAGTAGGATAAGATGTCATTGTGTTATAACCTGTTGGCGTTGCCGTACCAATCTTGACCCACTGAGCACTTGAGTCAGCAACGGTTCCGAAAAGGAGCGCACCCACACAGAGCATCTTTTTAACCAGTGAAAAATGGTGGCGAGGTTTTTGGATAAAAATTCTATTCATCTTTCTTGTGTTTTAAAAAAGTATTGTCCAACTAATATCTTAGAATATAGTTAAAACGCCATTAAAATTAGGTAGTTTTTGTTGAAAAAAGAAATTCATTATCAAATCTATTTTTTTTACTTTATAAACTAAATAAAATCAGCTATTTGGATTCAATTTTGCTTTACAAATATGGCAGTATATCTTTTTTGACCAGATGCTACAATGCAATAATAAACGGCAGGGGTTAGAGCAGAAATATTGAAATTGATAAATCCTTGTGTACCGCTAATTTCTTTGCTCATCATCAATTGCCCCAAACTGCTGTATATACTCACAGACTTGTTTTTTTCGAAAAGGGTTTGGTTTAATCCGATATAAATTTCGTCGTGAGCAGGGTTGGGGTATATAAGTAATTGATTTTCTGCAAGATGCTCTTCGGGAATAGCCACTATTTTGGTTTGTTTATATAGTAATAGTCCGCCATATACATTGCCCACCACCATTTCATACTTGCCATCACTATCTATATCTGCTATGGCAGGAGCAGACATATAAGAGGTTTGAAGGGCATTATCAGACAAGATATAAGAATAGGCACTATCCAGTCGGGTATAGGTCGAAAAAACGTTACCGCCTTGAAAACCTGTAAAGCGGAAAATTCTTCCCGAACGGCTCCCCATCATCAAGTATTCTTTTTCTGAATTGTCCATTTTGGCAATAATTGGCGTACTAAATCCAGTGGCTACCTTTTCGGGATCAGATTTTACAAATCCCAATTCATTATTGGTGTACACTAAAGAGGCAGTGCCAGGAGTAGTGCTTGTATTTTGGTAATAAAATAAATATCCCATTTGGTCTCCGCTAAGGAGGTCATTTACCCCATCGGCATTCATATCATACACTAATGGTACAGAACTGCCATTGGTAGCTATGGCTACTCCTGAAGCATCTTTTAATGGTATAGGGATATCCGACCAGTTAGGCGTAAGGATACCCGAAGCAGCTTTATTTTTTATCCAATCTATACTACCATTTAAATGCCCTAGGAGCAAATCGTCTTTACCGTCATTATCTATATCTCCAATGCCAATAGACAAGCCTTTATAACGCAAAGCCGATAAGCCTAAAAAATCGCTGCTGATGACTTGAAAAGAAGGATTTCCCTTCGTACTATTGTTTTGCAAGTACATCACTCGAGCAATGTATTGCCCGCTGGCAGGCTCGTAATATCCTCGAGAACCCACAAACAAATCGGGTTTGCCATCTTTATTATAATCATAAAAAAACGGATAGGAATTGGACCCCACATCTATAGCGTCCGAGACCAAAAAAGTATCGGTCTGAAATTTAAATGAGGGTAATTTATCCGTGCCTACATTTTTGTAATACTGGCTGCATTTGTAGTTTTCGGAGACAGTGGCATTGGGCGATATCAGTAAATCTCGCTTACCGTCATTATCCACATCAAGATGAAATGCAGCAGCCCACTGAGCTATTTTTACTGTATCGCCCATGGTAGTCCATGCGGTATCTTGATAGACCATACTATCTCTTATCCCAGAAGGAAACTTACCATTGCGCAAGAATACTATATAATTGAAGGCTCGATGGCCATCCAATACATCGTAGTCATTATCTCCATCTATATCAATAAGGCAAGGAGTGTTGCCTCCATCTGTAATTTTTGCCGTACCACCAGACTCTGTTTTTTTGGATAGAGAAGAATTATCGCATCTGATACCCAGAGTATGTGTGCGCAAGTAAGATTGAATCATTTTTCCCCAACAACGGTCGGCTAATCGAATGACTACTGAGTCTTTGGGCAAACTTTTCTCTACTTGCATATTCTGATACCAACTCATATAGTATCCATCTCCATAATAAGAAAGGAAATCCAAATCGCCATCATTATCTACATCCACTATAGCAGGTATGTCTCCTGGGTTCACTTCGGCGTTGATATCGCCGATTAGCTTCGTATCGTTGTTGTAATATAATGGCTTATAGAAGCTGAAACAGAGCTGATTGGCAGTATTATAATATCCTTTATACAGCATAAATCCAATACCTCCAGATTGAAAAAGGTCGGCTATGCCATCTGAATTATAATCTTTAAGAATTAAGTAATTGGAGCAGAGAGGAAAATTTTTATTATACTCGGGTCTGTAACGATAATTAGGATTGCCTGCCGTTCCATAATTGATAAATGTTTTGATAGAGGATTGGTCGGGCAGGAAGACAACCAAATCGTTTAAATCATCTTTATTCAGGTCTGCAGTTGAAAACTGCGGATTATTAAAGCCTCCACACCATGCTAATGCCTTTTGGACAGCAGATTGTGTAACGACAACTGAAGAATCTTCTTCGTACACCCGCCCCTGAAACTGTGCGTAGCAACTTAAAGGCAGAAAATGGAGTAGGAAAAATAAGGGTTTAAGTTGTTTTGTTTTCATAGGGCGTTTGTTTTATTTGTTCTCGTATTTGAGTAGTGGGGAGTTAGATTCTTTCAGAAATACATCATATACCTTTTTATCCACAAAAGCAGGGATGAGTTTATTGAGCCATACCGCCAATTTGCCCTGAAAAGTCATTACAAAGGTACGTTTTCTATTTTGCATGGCTTGTAGTATTCTGTGGGCACATTCTTCGGCACTCATCAGTTTTTCTTCTTCTAGTGGGGTTTCTTTTTGAGCTGCACCCGATGCACTCAATGCAGTATTTCGTATGTTCGAAGCCGTAAAACCAGGACTAACCCACATCACATGCACGCCCGTGCGCAACAACTCTGTACGCAATGCCTCCAGAAAACCTTGCATAGCAAACTTAGAAGCAGAATACCCTGTGCGCGCTGGCAAACCTCTATATCCGGCAATTGAAGAAATACCGCAAATAATACCTTTGGATTGTCGTATTTGAGGTAATGCAAATTTGCTCATGTACACTGTACCCCAAAAATTTATATCCATCAAATTGCGAATGACACTCAAATCCGCATCTTCAAATAATGCACGCATACTGATGCCTGCATTATTGACCAATACATCTATTGACCCCCATTTACGCACTACAGCATCCACAAACGAAGAGCAATCCTCTTCTTTACTCACATCCGCCGCTTGCAGCAATAAATTATTTTTATCAAAAGAATGAAATGCCTCTTTAAGCTTATCTACATTCCGAGCACACAATGCTACTCGCGCACCCTGCTTCAAACAAGCTATTGCCAAAGCTTTTCCTATGCCCGAAGATGCACCCGTGATAATGATTGTTTTGTTTTGAAAAACCATTTATTAAAAAAGTATAAGCGTTACAAAAATATAGTATTTAAGCAGAAGTTTTTTTATAATTAAAGTCTTGTATTTTCGCTATGGGTACTGTTGTGTTTTTCAAAATCGTTTATCCTTAAAATTTTATTCTCTTGACAGAAATTATCATCAATCTAGACACTATAAACCCAATAGAGTTTGTAGGAGTCAACAATAACAAATTTGATATTCTAAAAAAACGTTTCCCTGCACTCAAAGTGCTATCTAGAGGCACTCAGTTAAAACTCTCAGGCAAAGCAGAAGATGTAGAAAATGCTTCAATCAAAATCAATCAAATCATCAATTACCTCGAACGCAACGGTCATGTTTCGGAAAATTATTTTGCTCGAATTTTGGGCGACGAAGAGTTAGGCGAATTGAGTGCCGAAGAATTATCGAGCGGAGATGTTTTGGTATTTGGCCCCAATGGGAAAGTAATACGTGCCAAAACACCCAATCAAAAACTGATGACGACCACATCGGACAAAAACGACATCACTTTTGCGATAGGGCCTGCAGGAACGGGCAAAACCTATACCGCTGTGGCATTGGCCGTTCGAGCACTCAAAAACAAAGCTGTTCGCAAAATCATTCTCACTCGCCCAGCCGTAGAAGCAGGCGAAAATTTAGGCTTCTTGCCTGGAGATTTAAAAGAAAAAATAGATCCCTATCTACGCCCCTTATACGATGCTTTGGATGATATGATTCCTGCCGATAAGCTCAATTATTATATGACCAATCGAGTAATAGAGGTAGCTCCATTGGCGTATATGCGTGGACGCACTTTGGATAATGCCTTTATCATCTTGGATGAAGCGCAGAACACGACGGATTTGCAACTAAAAATGTTTCTAACCAGAATCGGTGCCAATGCCAAAGCCATTATTACAGGCGATATTACGCAAATAGATTTGCCCAAAAATATGAAGTCGGGGCTGGCTAAGGCAGAACGCATACTGAGCAAAATAGACGGCATTGGGTTTATTAAATTAGACGAGAGCGATGTGGTACGCCACTGCTTGGTAAAACTCATCATTAAAGCCTACGAAAAAGCCCAAGAACAAGAGGATAAACTTGAAGAGGATCAGAAAGAACAACGCAAAAAGCTACGCGAAGGATAAATTTTAGCTTTTAGTATTGACATTTTAATTTTTCTATTTACCTTCGGTACATCAAAAAAAGCACAATGAAATTATTCAATATCCTATTTTTATCGGTGGCTATCGCAACAATTTTGGGTACTAGCTCTTGCACGAAAGAGTACACTTGCCAATGTACCATCACCTATTCAGGTGTAGCGGGCTTGCCTGACTCGGTCGTAAACACATACAACGTTCGCGATACCAAGAAAGGCGCAAAATCAGTCTGCGAAAGCAAATCTGCTACTTATGTAAAAGATAATGTAAGAACGGTAGAAACCTGCATCTTGCAGTAATCCTTACATTTCACTTTAAATATTACGCGACGGCAGAATAATTCTACTGTCGCTTTTTTGTTGGAATGAGAACATCGGTTGAAGAAGAAGTAATACTCACTAACGAGCAGGTTATTCTGCTCAAAAAGATTTATTCCAAAAGAGGCAGATTTTTAATTTTAGCTGGCTTGGGAATGCTGTTGTTGTGGGTGCAAACCTATAAAGACGTTCTTAGAATTTGCTATGAAGTGCATTTTGTTTATCCTAAAGGAACGCTTAGAGTGGAAGCTTATCAAAAAATAAACGTTGCGATTACAGTATGTTCATTGATACTAATCTTAATATTGGGATTCTTTATTTATTCTGCTATAAAAAAAATCCTGCCATTAAGAAAAGATATTAAAACAAAGTCGGGACTCTTGATTTCAAAAAAAATTGTTAGAAAATCAAGACCTTATTTAGGAAAATGCTTTTTCTTTTTTGATGATTTAAAGACCCCTTACAAAGAAGTGAACGTCGAAGATTATTATAATTACCAACCCGAAGACTTGTACTCTTTTTTAGTATCTAAAGACTCCAAAATACAAATCGACAATTTTAAAAATTATGAACTAATATGAAGGCAATGAACGAAAACATAAAATGGATTCCCGTCTATAAAACCAACAATAGGATAGACGCTGAAATCATGAAAGGAAAAATTGAACACTCCGGAATAGCCTGTGTTGTTATTAATAAACAAGATAGGTCTTACCTTGCATTCGGATGGATAGAGCTTCAAGTGCCAGAAACACAAAAAGAAGCAGCCTTATCCATAATCAACGAAATATCTAAAGAACAAATAGAAGAATAAAAAATGAACAAACCAATGCGCTTAAAAATAGTAATGGCTTTGAGTTTAGCCACTTTAGTGGGCAATAGTTCAAATGCTCAAAACACCGATTATGTAGGCAAAAAAGGACAAATGTACCTCTCATGGGGATACAACAAAGAGTGGTACACCATGAGTAATGTTCATATACGGCAATCGAGTTTGGGTAATGATTATACCTTCGTAAACGTAATAGGGAAAGACAAGCCAGGATGGACAGGCGATGAGCATAGTGTAGTGAAACAACCCATTACAATTCCTCAATACAATTATCGAATTGGCTATTGGTTCAAAAACAACTGGGCAGTTGAAATTAATTTTGACCACACAAAATATGAAGTAGAACAATAACAATTATTACATCTCAAAGGCACTTACAATAACGCCACTGTGGATACTTATTTTGTAAACAGAGGCAATCTGGTTTGGCAATTGAATAATGGAGCCAATTTCTTTTTGTTCAATTTAGTACACCGTATTCAAGTGCCTAAAATGCAATACAAAAATTTCAACGTTTCTTTACTCATGAAAGGAGGTTTTGGATTTATGGTACCCCATGTCGAGAATACCATAATGGGCAACAACAATAATCCTCATTTTCAATTTGGCGGATGGGACATCGGCGTAGAAGCCGCTTTGCGTTTCACCTTTTTTAAGTATGCTTATTTGGAGTATTGCAATAAAGCCGTGTATGCACGCTATTCTGGATTGAAAATTCATGAAGGCACTGCCAGACAAGCCTTCGGCTGCTACGAGATGATTGCCAATATTGGTGTCAATTTCCCCATCTGCACACCCCAAAAGAAAATTCTTGAACCCAACATAAGAACAAAAGTAGAAAGCGAAAAAGAAGATGAGAAAGATACTGAATAATATTCTTCTTTTTATACTGTTGAGCAGCACTGCCTGGTCACAAAAAGGTGCTATACCTCGTCCTAAATTAGTGATTGGGCTGGTGGTAGATCAAATGCGTTGGGATTACCTGTATCGTTATTACGAACGATATGACAATGATGGTTTTAAACGACTCCTTCGAGAAGGATTCAATTGCCAAAACATTTATCTAAACTACATCCCATCCTATACCGCTCCAGGACATACTAGTATTTTCTCTGGCACTGTACCTGCCCTACACGGTATTGTGGGCAATGATTGGATTGAAGAGAAAACGAATCAAAAACACTATTGCGCCCAAGATGATTCGGTGCAAAGTATTGGCGGCAGCCTCATTGCAGGCAAAATGAGTCCACATGCGATGAAAGTTACCAACATCGGCGATGAGCTTCGATTAGCTACCAATGGGCAATCTCGGATCTATGGCGTAGCGCTCAAAGACAGAGGGGCAATATTCACCGCTGGACACACAGCCAATGCAGCTTTTTGGTTTGATGACAGTAGCGGAAATTTTATCAGTAGTAGCTTTTACCTGAATACCCTACCCGCATGGCTGCAACAGTTTAATCATAAGCGATGGGCAGATACCTTACTAAACTACAATTGGGAAACCCTCTATCCTATTTGCTCTTACACGCAAAGTATTGCCGACAATAATCCTTACGAACATTTACGAAAAGGAGAAACAACACCCACATTTCCTCACCCTGTTGCTGCCAACAATTACAAACAGATACGCAGCCTGCCCGCAGGCAATACACTCACACTAAAGCTGGCAAAAGCCTTAATAAGAGGCACTGAATTAGGGCAAAAAGAGGCTACAGACCTATTGTGCATCAGCCTTTCTTCTACTGACTATATTGGTCATGCTTATGCCCCAAACTCTATAGAAGTAGAAGATATGTATCTGCGTTTAGACCGTGACCTTGCTTCCTTTCTACATTTTTTAGACAGCTATATTGGCGAAGATAATTACACCTTATTCTTGAGTGCCGACCATGGCGGAGCGCACAATGCAAGCTATTTGGAAAGCCAAAAGATACCCGCAGGTACACTTTCAGAACATGATATAGAGCAAAACTTGAATCAGCAATTAAAAAAAGAATTTGGTGTTGATTCCATTGTAAGAGCAGTGATGAATTATCAGGTGTTCCTCAACGAAGCACTCATTGCCCAAAAGAAGCTCAAACGTGCAGTCATCAAAGCTACCATTAGCCATATCTGCAAACAATATGAGGGTGTAGCACAAGTAGTAGATTTAGAAAATTTGAACAATAGCCCTTTGCCCTCTTATCTCAAAGAAATGATACAAAATGGATACTACCCTACTCGCTGTGGCAGCATCGCTTTATTGTATCAAGCAGCTTGGTATTCGGATGAAAAAAAAGGCACTACTCATGGCACTTGGAATCCTTACGATACCCATATTCCGCTACTTTGGTATGGCTGGGGTATCCCTCACGGCGAATCCTTTGAAAAATATAATGTTACGGATATTGCCGCCACACTAGCTGCATTGTTGCACATTCAAGTCCCTAATGGCTGTATTGGTAAAGTCATTGAGTTTCCCAAACAATAACTACAAAGAATAAACAATTTTGAAGACTGGTCTGTAATAAGAATTTTGAAAATACTGTTGTCCGAGATAAATTTCATAATAAGGGTCTATTGAACCACCCTTTCTCCATTTTGCTGCAACCAAACAAAGAATATTGATACGGACTAAAGTAGCCATATCACAGATACTGTCCCAAAAAGTGTGTAAAGCCAAAAAGTCTGAATTTTGTGTTTGAGCAAAGAAACTCAGCTATTTATGGGGTATTGTTCAAAAAAGTGTGTAAGCGTTTTTAAAAGATCTGTATTTGAGCGGT
>JASGCQ010000041.1 GCA_030054025.1 Phycisphaerales bacterium
CCGCCTAAATCTTATTGCTGCTATCTGTAATTTTCAATTAGGTTAGAGGTCTAATCTATTAAAATCTATGACCTCCTCGGCAGACTCGTACAGGAACAACAATTAATTTTTAACCATCAAGAAGCGACAATAAATCTAAACCTTGCCAATGGCACTTACATCCTCGAACTGCAAGACGAGGCAGCTAATCTGCAACGAGAAAGGATAGTGATACAATAGACGGGGCATCCCATTATTTAGCCCTCGATATAATCTAAATCTTTGCCAAAAGTATCCTCCGTTTTCAGTGTTGCGATAATAGCCAATGCCAATACAGCAATGCCTATCAAGATGATGGCGGGAACAAAACCCATGCCCGCCTCTTTGTGCAGAAAACTAAAAAGAGTGGTGAGTAGAACCACCATACCTCTTACAAAATTGGGTGCGCTGGTGGTGACCGTTGCTCTGATATTGGTACCAAATTGCTCGGATGCCGATGCCATAAACACCGACCAATAACCATTGGGGATACCGATAATCAACAAGAGGGCGTAGAACATAGTATTGCTAATACCCGAACTCAAAAACAAAATACTCAGCGTGATGACCAAACCCGATAGGGCTATCAACAAGGCTTTTTTGCGCGAGCGCAATCGCTGACTGATAAAGCCGGTAAGGAAAGCCCCCGTAGAGGCTCCTATATAATGATACATCACTGCTTTGCTGCCCGTTACATTGCCTACAATATGCAGCTCAGTTGCCAATTCGGTAGCTAAGGTGACAATAATGCCAATGGTGAACCAAACGGGTATCCCGATAAAAATGCAACGGATGTATTTGATGAAATTTTTCTTCACTATTAAGAACTGAAGAAAGCTGCCTCGCTTTACCTCACTCGTTTTGGCTTTTGTAAACATGCCCGACTCTGCTACAGATACGCGCAAGAGCAAGAGCAAAAGACCCATGCCGCCCCCTACATAATAAGCCATGCGCCAATCGAAACGGTCTGCCACCAAAAAACCGACAACGGCTCCAGCGATGCCAATGCCCGAAACAATGGTTGTGCCAATGCCTCGATGTTCTTTGCTCATGACCTCGGAAATCAAAGTAATGCCAATACCTAATTCTCCCGCAAGACCAAAGCCCGCCACAAAACGAAGGATATAATACTGGTCAATAGTAGTAATCATGCCATTGAGAATATTGGCTAAAGAATACAAAAGGATGGTGCCAAACAATACAGACAGTCTGCCTTTTTTATCGCCGAGTATGCCCCACACGATGCCGCCTATCAGCATACCCAGCATTTGTAGGTTGAGCAGGCTAATTCCTTTTTCGGTAAGTGCTGCACCGCTATAGCCCAAGGATTGCAAGCTGGGTTGGCGCACGATGATGAATAAAATCAAATCATAGACATCAACAAAATAGCCCAATGCAGCTATGATAATGAGTAAACGAACATTCTTAGTGTGATTCATAAATTAGATTCAATGACTTTTTGCAGCAAAATAAAATTATTATTTGAGAAATTAAACTTCCATTTTTTTTTATTGTCCTATCGAAATCAAACAAGCGCAAAATAGTAGCCTCGTCAAAAGAGTGGACTAAGACGATAGAGGCGCAAGCAAATTAAAGCTGCGGTAGTATCTTCGCCCCATCAATGCGGTATATCCACCAACATATCAGCCATATTTTAGCCGTTTATAAAGGCGAAATGCCCTTGGCAAATTTCTTGAAATTTTATTTCAAAAAAAATCCCATACTGGGCAGCAGAGACCGCAAAATCCTATCGGAAATGGCCTATTGCTATTATCGCTGCGCCAAAGGGCTTAGCCCAAAAAGATTGAGTATTCCCGAACAAATTGATGCGGCATTGTTATTGGCAGACAGCCATCTCAGCCACATGGATAAAATCTTGCCCGAACATCTTCGTCAGCAATATGCTAAGGGATTTGAAGAAAATAGAGCTGTGTTGCAAACCCAAGGTATTTCCTTTGAGTTCGGTGATTTGTTGGCGCAGCAAATTGAATTTTCGAAGGGAATAAGCCACCTATCTTGGTTGCGTTCATTATTGAATCGCCCTCGTTTATTCATTCGGGTCCAACAGCAATATCGCCAAAAAGTGTTGAGCTTATTGGCAGCATCCGAGCTCAATTATTCGGTCTTGGACGATTATTGTATCGCATTACCCAATGCCATAGCCATCGAAAAAATATTGCCCGAACAGAGCTATCGTATTCAAGATGCTTCTTCACAAAAAACAGCGCATTATTTCGGAATAAAAGCCGAAGATACTTGTTGGGATTGCTGCGGCGGTGCAGGCGGAAAATCATTGTTGGTGAAAGATATGGCTCCTAAGGCAGTGCTGAGTGTGAGTGATGTGCGGAAGAGTATTTTAGATAATCTTGCCGAAAGGTTTCAATTGTATCAATACCCCATACCAGAGCGTTTGCTGTTTTCTGTGGCAGATGAAGCCGCTACAAAAGCAGCTTTAGGTAATCGTACTTTCCACCACATTATAGCAGATGTGCCTTGCACTGGCTCGGGTACATGGGCACGAACGCCCGAGCAGGCTTATTTTTTCGATGCCCATAAGCTTCCCGAATTTGCGGAACGTCAGCAAAGCATTGCGCATCATGCGCTACAATACCTGAAGCCGGGCGGAAGCTTTGTGTATATTACTTGTTCGGTATTCGCTGCCGAAAATGAAATGGTAGTACAATCGCTTTTATCCCAAAATCCCGATATCCGTTTGCTACGGCAAGAACTCATTAATGGCATTGATATAGCTGCCGACAGTATGTTTGTCGCAGTTTTGAAACGCAAGTTATAGGCTGTATTCAATAAAACAGGGCTATAAAAAAAGCAGATCCATTTTATGTAAACAAATGGACCTGATCAGAGTTTTAAAAAATCAATTTAACCAATAGCCTGTGCCAAATCGGCAATCAAATCATCGGCATCTTCAATCCCTACGCTGAGGCGTATGAGCGAATCGCTTAATCCGCGCGCAATACGGTCTTCTTGAGGAATAGAAGCGTGTGTCATCGTAGCTGGATGTCCGATTAGAGATTCTACACCGCCCAAAGATTCTGCCAAAGAAAAGAGTTCGGTTTTTTTCAATACTTCCAAAGCGGCATTAATGTTGTCGTCTTTCAAAGTGAAAGAAATCATACCGCCAAAATCGCGCATTTGTTTGCGGGCAATGGCATGATTGGGATGGTCTTCGAAACCACACCAAAGCACCTTGCCTACTTTAGGATGCTGACGCAACCATTCGGCAATTTTGCGTCCGTTTTCGCAATGGCGTTGCATGCGCACATGCAATGTTTTGATGCCGCGCAACACCAAAAAACAATCTTGTGGACCGGGTACTGCGCCGCAACTGTTTTGAATAAAACGAAGACGTTCTTCGAGTGCCGCATCGTTGACGATGAGAACACCATGTACTACATCGGAGTGTCCGCCTAGATATTTGGTAGCAGAGTGCAAAACAATATCGGCACCCCAGTCTAATGGATTTTGAAGATAAGGCGAAGCAAAAGTATTATCAACCACCAAGAGTAAATGGTGTGCTTTTGAAATTTCGGCTGCTGCTTCAATGTCTATAATATTGAGTAATGGATTGGTAGGGGTTTCTACCCAAATCATTTTGGTTTTCTCATTTACATAGTTGGCAATATTGCCGGCATCTTGCATGTCTATAAAATGAAATACAATACCGTAATTGGCAAAAATTTTAGTGAAAATGCGATAAGTCCCCCCATACAAATCGTTAGACACAATCACCTCATCGCCGGGTTGTAACAACTTGGCTACGGCGTCGGTAGCAGCCATACCACTACCAAAACATAGTCCATATTTTCCATTCTCAATATTGGCTAATGCACTTTGCAGTGCTGCGCGGGTTGGGTTTTGGGTGCGTGCATATTCGTATCCCTTATGCTCGCCCGGTGCGGTCTGCACATAGGTAGATGTTTGGAAAATTGGGGTCATAATAGCACCAGTACTAGGGTCGGGTGCTACTCCTGCATGTATGAGGCGTGTTGCCAGTTTGAGGTTTTGATCAGGCATGTCGTTCGAATCTCTTTTTAGTGTTTTTTTGGAAGAATTAGGCAAAGGTATTACAATCTGTCAGACATTAAAAAAGTGACGGATGGCAATAACTGAAATAATACTATACTGGTAGCCCTTATATTTGCAGTTTAGGACTATAAAATTTTTATACGACAGTGAAATATCGCCACGCGCTTCTCCTCATTTTAATCATCATCATTGCCGATCAATGGTTGAAAATACATATTAAAACACATTACTACTACGGAGAGGAGCATAATGTATTGGGCAATTGGTTTCGTCTTCATTTTATCGAGAATAATGGGATGGCGTTTGGCATGAAATTTAGCCAAGGCGATGTGGGTAAGTTGATATTGACCTCATTTCGCTTGGTAGCCGTAGGCTTTGGTTTTTATGTGCTCAAGCAATTGGTGAACAAAAAATACAGCAGAGGGGCTTTGGTTTGTGGCTCGCTCATATTGGCAGGAGCTATGGGCA
The DNA here is from genome assembly GCA_030054025.1 of Phycisphaerales bacterium. Taxonomy (GTDB): domain Bacteria; phylum Bacteroidota; class Bacteroidia; order Chitinophagales; family Chitinophagaceae; genus Rurimicrobium. The sequence goes on from JASGCQ010000041.1 coordinate 4,534, forward strand.
ACTTGATAGACAGTATGTTCTATGGTCTTATCTTTAGCGAGAGTAGTTTTCATATTGCTAAAATGATGCCTTTTGGGCAAGGTTATGGAAAATTCATGCATGGTCAGGTGGTGGATATGCTCTACTTCCCTTTAGTAGAACTGAAGATGCCCGAGTGGATGCCCTTGGTGGGTGGTAAGCTGTTGAGCTTTTTTGATCCTGTATTTAATATTGCGGATGCAGCCATTAGCACAGGAGTAATTACCTTATTGGTGTTTCAGAAAAGAATGATTCACAAATACACAGAAGAACCTAAAACGATAGAGCAAGAAGCCCTATAAGTAAAGCTTGTATTGATTGCCACTAAACACATCGAAATGCAAAACGAAGAACTCACTCCCGTAAATCTGTGGTTGGCAGGACGCAGCTACCGTATCTTGGTGAAGAAAGCCGATGTGGATAAAATTCGCAAGTCGGTAAAGTTGGCGGATGAAAAAATAACAGAGTTAAAACAAAATTATGCAGGCAAGGACGATCAGGATTTCTTGGCGATGTGTTTGCTGATGTATGCCTCCGATAGCTCAGGTGAAGATAGTCTCAGCATTGCCGACGACTTGAAAAAGGTTAATGAACAAATAGATAAGGCCTTAAAATAAACAACTTGCAACAGCATAAAAGAGAAAAACGCCATCACGAATATTCGTGATGGCGTTTTGATTATTTGAAAATCAATTCAGCATTATTTGCCAATAGGCATCAACAAAGCATGAAGTACATTTTTTGAACTCAAGTATTTGTTGGCAACTTCTGTCAATGTAGCCGTAGTCACTGATTTGAGTCGTGTTTCAAAATTGAGCACATTTTCGGTAGGCAAAGCAAATTGTTGGTATTTGCTCATGGTAGCCAACCAATAGCCGTTTGTTTTCACACCTACTTTGAATTTTTGCAAAGTAGTTTCGGCAGCTTTTTCAAGATCTTCGGCTTTAATATTACCTGCTTTTTTACATTCGTTGATAATGTCCCAGAAAGCAATTTTTACTTTTTCAGCATTTTCGGGACCGCAAGGGAGATAGCTCTGCATTGAGAATTTTTCTTTAGGAAATTTTTGTAAGCGCATCGAAACACCGCCACCATAGATGGCACTCATTTTTTCTCTGATGATATCCGTGATTCTGTTATTAATCACTTCAGATAAAAGGTTGAGTGCTAATTCATCTTTTTGTACATAAGGAGTATAAAAATAACTCATCTCGGTTACCATGCTTTTAGGTTCAGTACCTGCATTTACGGTAAAAGGATGATCGCCTTCGATAGGTTCCATACCAATATCCATAGTTTTATTTTCGATAGCAGTACCGCTTAGCCCACCGATGTATTTTTCTACCAATCCTTTGAAATTTTCTTCGGGGATACTGCCCACAAAGAAATAATTCATGTTATTTGCTGAATTAAATCGGCTATTGTAAAAAGCCAATGCATTTTGCAAATTGATGGCATCAAAATCTGCTGCTTCGGGTATTTGTTTGCTCCGAGGGTTATTGCGATACATGAATTTGTTTAAAGTATCGGCATAGAAACTTTGAGGGTCAGATTTCATCTGAGCAATCAATTGCATTTGTCTGTTTTTGAAAGAAGCAAAAGCTGTTTCGTCAACACGAGGTGAAGTACATTTTAAATACAACAATTGTAGGGCTGTTTCAAAATCTTTCACATTGGAGCGACCGCTTACGATGTCAGAATTTATATCGACCACAGTGTTAACACTTACCGTTTTTCCGGTCATAAATTTTTGCAAATCGGTATTGGAGAATTGGCCATAGCCCATTTCGTCCACTACATTGTTGCTATAGTCGGCACTTTGATAATCTTTTCCGGTATATACTGCCGAACCGCCAAATCTATATCCTGAGAAAAGGATTTCATCGTTTTTGAAATCGGTCTTTTTGTAACTCACTTTAGCTCCATTGCTCAAAGTCCATGTTGTAGTGCCCATCTTAGCATCTTTTTCTTCTTTTACTACTTTGCCCGCTTTAGGCTCTTGAGCCAATAGTTGTTTGGGCAATTCTTTTTCTTGATAAGCTTCCAATTTGGCATTCAAACTTTCGTCAACGTAAGATTTAAGGTCGGCATCAGTTGGTAATTTATCAGCAGATTTAGTCGTTACTAAAGCAAAATAATTTTTATCAATATTGATACCTTCTTTTAGCTTATTTACTTCGTCTAAAGAAATTTTAGACATATTGTTTTTTGCTAAATTATATTCCCATGCAATGCCTGGGGCAGACTCGTTGGTCAAGAAATGTCTTATCAATTCATCCACTCTTGTTTTGGATTCTGTTTTGTCTCTTTCATTATAACTTCTTTCGTAATTTGCCATTACAGAAGCTTTAGCACGCTCTAATTCGCCAGCTGTAAAACCAAATTGTTTAATTTTTAAAGACTCTATTATCAAGGCTTCAGTTGCCTCTTTTATATTTTCGGTTCCGGCTATGGCAAATAGTTGGAAATTTTCCCAACCACGAGCCCAACCTCCGTTAAACCCACCTCCACCAAAAATAAATGGAGGGTTGCTTGAGTTTTTCAATTCGTCATAACGAGCGGAAATCATGGTGTTAAACAAACGTTGCTTCAAATCGTCTATGTATTCGCCAACAGTTGTTGCAGCATTTTTTCTTTTGCTGTTTCCGATAATTTGAATGGTGGTATAAGGTGCTTCTTTGTCGCTCAATACCATTGCTTTGCTGGATGTGCGCGCTGGCAAATCGAAATATTCAATTCTTGGTCTTGGATTGGCAGGATTTTTAAAACCACTGAATTTCTCTTTGATTAATCTTTCTGCCTCATTAGGGTCGATATCGCCTACCACCATTACTGCTTGCAAATTGGGGCGATACCAATCTTTATGAAAGCGTTTGATTACGTCATGTTTAAAAGTTTTGAGCAATTCGTCATCACCAATTGGCAAACGTTTTGCGTACAGTGAACCGTTTAAATATTCGGGCAACCATTTTTTCATCATTCTGTCGTCTGCACCTTTTCCTAATCTGCTTTCTTCCAATACTACGCCGCGCTCTTTGTCTATCTCGTCATTTTCGAGCAAAGCGGCACCACTCCAGTCGGCAATAATCTGAAAGCCCTGATCTATCTTTTTCTTATCATCGGCAGGGATGGGTAGGATATAAACGGTTTCGTCGAAACTGGTGTAGGCATTTAAATCTGCACCAAAATCAACACCGATGCTTTGCAAGTAATGCACCACTTCGTTTTTAGGAAAGTTTTTCAATCCATTGAAGTTCATGTGTTCCATCAAATGCGCAAGACCCAGTTGGTCGTTATCTTCCAAAATAGCACCTGCATTCACTACCATGCGCAGCTCTATTTTTTTTTCGGGCTTTTTGTTTTGGATGATGTAATACTTTAGCCCATTTGGCAATTCACCCGTTTTTATTTTACTATCAAGAGGAATTTTCTCATTTTGAGCGACTGCCCAAAAAGGAAGAGCTAGGCACAGCAATGCCAAAAACTGTTTCAATGATTTCATACTTGTATTTTTTTAGGAGTACAATTTACAATAAAATTCAATAAAAAATGCGCAATTTGCTCTATAGCAAATTATGCGTTCCTTAATTTTTCGGAATGAAAATAAGGTTATTCTTATTTATCTTTTTTGATGATGGCATATACTTCTACCGCCAATCCGACTAATATCATAATTGGCGCAAGAGTAATACGTCTGAAGCTGTATATTTCATCATAATTAAATTTGTGTGGGTCGGCACTTTTTCCTCCTGCCATCAGTATCAAGCCGAGTAGTATAAATGCAACGCCAATAAGCATCCATTTGTAATTGCTTTTGTCAAATAAAAAATCTTGTTTGGGGGTATTGCTCATAAAAGTATTTTTTTAAAAGTTTTTAATATAAATCGTCAACTGTAAGTTTTAAATATTTAATAACCGAACGATGAGTGCTAACCAATGAAATAAGTATTCCAGCGATAATCATACTAATGATTAATGATGTCAAAAGTACAGGATTATTGAGTGTTTTCAATTCGGGTACACTAGCCTCGGCAAATGATTTGACCAATAAGATTCCAAGGGCGGCAAGCACACCGCTGATAAGACCATTGATAAACGCTCGACGATCAAAAGGCTTAGAAATAAACCAACGAGTAGCTCCCACCATTTGCATCGTTTTGATTAAAAAGCGATTACTGAACATCGCCAAACGAACTGTGTTGTCTATAAGAACAATAACAACCAAAATAAGAACAATAGACATAATGGCTAAAATGATACTCACCTTGCGCAAATTATCATTCATTTGGTGCACGATAGTTTTTGGATAGTTGACATGGTTGACTACATTGCTTTGTAGGATAAACTGAGTAATCTTTTCAATACTGTCCTTGTTGACGTATTCTTCATTTAAGTTCAACTCAATACTAGAAAAAAGGGGGTTGAAGCCAAGAAAACTCGAAACATCTTCGCCTTCCAATTGGTTTTGCATTTTGAGTGCTTCCTCCTTGGTGATAATTTTACTTTTTTTGGTAAAAGGTTGTGCGTCTATTATGGCTTTCATCTTTTCTACACTTTCGCTGCGTACATTATCATGAAAATCTATTTGCACAGTCATGCCTTCTTTCACAGCCTGAGCAAGACTCTTTCCATTAATCACAATCCAACCCATTGTACCCAAAAGGAACAATACGAGCGATACGCCAATGATAGCGAAGGTATAGGATGCTTTAGATTTGTTAGTTCCTGCCATTAAAATAATGAATGATGATGTTGTGAAAACTCAAAGCTAAAAAATTACAGGCAATTCTATCGTTTTTTTTGATAAAATACTGATAAAACTGTTCCTAGTGCAGTCCTTTAGCTTATCGTTGGAGGGATGCCGCCCTTCTCGAAAAGAGCAACAGATAAACACCGATAAGCAACATGGTATTAAGTGAAGAGGCAAGAATTTTTAAGATCAAATAGCCGATATTGCTCAGGCTCCAGAGTTCGATGATAAAGAAAACGGTATGATGAATTAAAATAAGGAATGCGCTGTAGGTCAAGAAGGGAGGCCATCCCATCGTTTTCACGGATGGTGATTGCTGTTTGTATTCCTTCATGTTTTTGGGTAGCAGTGCCAACAATACATTGGTACGCAAGTAGGCTATGAGTATCATAGCGCAGGCATGCATTCCGGGCGTATTCATAAATGTATCCACTACGCTTCCGCATATAAAACCGATTACAAGTAGCAGCCACACTGGGGTTTCGAAGGGGAGCAATAAAATGAATAAAGGATAAATATAAGGGGTGAATACAGGAAAGTTGGCGGGTTGTGTCCACCAATGCAAGGTCGCATTGTTCAAGATGAGTACTTGAAACAACAGTATGATAAAAAACTGCACAAAATATCTGACGTATTGACCCATTTATTTTTATAAAGCTTTTTTTTGTGTGCTGTCTTCGAGATTTCTGCGCTCTTCCATAAAATCGTTTTTGATGACATAAACATAATTCATGTTGCGAAAATTGTTCGCAGGCTTGATATGCAGAATTCTTGAATTGTCTTTTTTAATTACATAAACTGCATCTACCCTGCCGAGCAACATATCTGCTGGAAAAAGGGTAGAATAACTCGTTGTTAAAATGCTGTCCCCTCTTTTAATCTTAATTTCAGGTTGTGTAATCTTCATCATCAGTATATCAGCTCCCGATGTTTGTTCCCAATACACAAAACTACTCGTGCCATCTTTGAGTTTTGCGCTCAATCGCTGTTTGGTATTGAGTATAGACAATGCTGTAGCAAAGTGCGCTGAAACATTAGTGATTCTGCCTACTACACCTGTACTAGAAATTACAGGCATATTTTTGGCAATACCATCTTTGTATCCTCTATTGATGGTAATGAAATTGGAGGCGGCGTTCACCGAATTGTTGACCACACGAGCTTTGTAATAAGTATAGTGTGCGTATTGTACACTGTGCAAAGAGTCGCTGAGTTGAATACTGCGCACTACACTGCTATCGTTGAGCAAATCCGTTTCGGAGTATCGCGACAATTGCTGCCGTAAGCGAGTATTTTCATTCAGTAAGCTATCGTTCATTTCTCGAAGCCCAAAATAATTACGGACACCCGATTGTTTTTGATACCAAAAGGCAACGCCCAAATTGGCGGAGTTCATAATTTCATTTCCTTGCAGCGTGTTTGTTTTTGCTATCATAATGATGCATAAAATTTCTAACCCTATAAAAAGGATAAGGTTGAAGAAACGCTGAATGAATGAAATTAAAACCCGCAAAGAAGAATAGAATAAAACTTAGAGGCAAGAAAATATTTTTTCCTCAAAATATAAAACTTGTAGAGCAAAAAATTATCTCATCAAGAATGACATTTTAGCAATGTTTTTAAGCGCGAGACCTGTTCCCCTTACTACTGCACGAAGCGGATCTTCTGCTACTTGTACCGGAAGTTTTATTTTTTGGGAGATTCTACGATCTAATCCGCGAAGCAAGGCACCGCCTCCGGTAAGGTATAGCCCACGACGATAAATGTCTGCAGCCAATTCTGGCGGTGTGCTTTCCAATGCTTTTAAGATGGCCTCTTCTACCTTAAACAAGGATTTATCCAAAGCTTCGGCAACTTCCTGATAACTCACCATAATTTGTTTCGGAATACCCGTAACCAAATCACGACCATTTACCGCAATATCATCTGGAGGACTGTCCAATTCTTTCAAGGCAGATCCTACATGTATTTTGATTTGTTCTGCAGTGCGCTCACCAATCAGTAAAGAGTGGTAACGGCGCATCGCTTCCATAATATCGTTCGTAAATTCATCTCCTGCAATACGGATAGATTGGTCACATACAATACCACCAAGCGCAATCACGGATATACCCGTAGTACCACCTCCGATATCAATAATCATGTTTCCAGTAGGCTCTTCAACGTCTATGCCAATACCCAAAGCAGCAGCCATAGGTTCGTGAATCATATAGACTTCTTTTGCACCTGCACGCTCGGCCGAATCGTGTACTGCACGCTTTTCTACTTCTGTGATACTAGAGGGAATACAAATTACCATTCTCCAACTCGGGTGGAAAAATGGTTTTTTGGTATAAACCATTTTGATAAACTCGCGCAGCATACTTTCTGCGGCATCAAAATCTGCAATTACACCATCTTTTAGCGGGCGAATTGTCTTTAGATTTTCGTGGGTTTTTTCGTGCATCATCATTGCCTTTTTACCAACGGCAACCACCTTATTGGTAGTGCGATCTTTGGCAACAATAGAAGGCTCGTCAACCACCACTTGATCATTATGTATGATAAGCGTGTTGGCGGTACCTAAGTCAATAGCAATCTCTTGCGTTAAAAAACTGAATAAACCCATAAAGTATGATGTGCCTTTGAAGGCTATTTTGAACTTGAAAAATTAATCTTCGCAAAGTTGCGAAAAATTTAACACTGTTGCCAACATTCTTTATGAAAAATCGGTTTTTCTGCTATTTATTATGTTAAAATATTTGCAGTCGCTTCGGAGTTATTTCTATGGGATTCAAAAATAATTCACCCCCCCCTCTTTATTTTACCCACAATTGTGCATTTCTTTATTGCGGATAAAAATGGATACGTTCTATTTTCGAGGAGGATTTTGAAAATAAATAGGATATGGATTTTGATCAATTAATGTTGCATATAGAGGCACTTATTTTTGCAAGCGAACGCCCAATAACTGCCCTAGAGTTAGCTGAGCATATTAGCCAAGCTGTAGAAATGAATGTTGAAAATGAGCGTATTGAGGCGGGTATAGAAGCAGTAAAGGAAAAATATACTGCTGATTTTTATCCATTCGAACTAAGAGAGATTGGTGGCGGCTTTCAGTTTTTGACCAAAAAAGAATATCACAAAACAGTTTTGCAATTGAATGGCGACAAGCACATCAAAAAATTGAGTACAGCAGCTATGGAAACGCTTGCCATAATCGCCTATAAACAACCGATTACCAAAAGTGAGATTGAATTTATCCGAGGTGTAAGTGCCGACTACTCTATTCAAAAATTGCTCGAAAAAGAGTTGATTGTTATTGTCGGCCGAAATGAAGATATGGTAGGAAAGCCTTTGCTATATAGCGTTTCACGCCATTTTATGGATTATTTGGGTATCAATTCTCCAACCCAATTGCCTCAGCTTAAAGACATCAATATTGATTTTGTAATGCCTGTAGATGCCGTGGCGGCGCAGGTAGCTAAAGCTGAGGTTCAATTGCTTGTAGATGAGGAGGGCAATATTAAGCCTGAATAGTATTTAAAATTTGAAAATGAGATATTTATGAAGTATAAAGATGAAGATTAGTCAAATTTTTTTGCATTTTCTTTTGTTTTCATCATTTTCGTTTTATCTTACACCGTTCAAACTTCAAAATTATTCAGTCTTGAAACGATATATACTTTCTCTTGCGCTCCTTTTGCCTGTATTGACTCAGGCGCAAAAACACCATGAGGCGGGTCTTACCTTTGGTGTTTCCAACTATTATGGCGATTTGCAAGATAAGCTGTTTCCTACATCAGGTTATCACCCGATGATTGGCGTGTCTTACAAGATGTTTATTAACCCTTTTGTTGGTATGCGCTTTGGTGCATCTTATACCACACTTTCAGGTGCAGACAGTCTTTCGGATATTAAAGCAAATTATTTAAGAAACCTCAATTTCACAACCCGAGTAATTGAGGCTCACGCCGGCATAGAGTATAATTTTTGGCCTATAGATCGTGTGCGTTCACGAGTTAGCCCATATATATTTGCTGGAGTTGGCGTGTTTTACTCCAATCCCTTTACTAACGGAGTGAAAGGTGAAAAAGTTTACTTAAAGCCGCTTAGTACTGAAGGTCAAGGGCTTCCTATGTACCCCGACCGTAAACCCTACTCCAATGTAAATGTTAGTTTTCCATTTGGTGCTGGTATGAAGTTTTTGGTCAATAAGACCATGGTAATCAGTGCTGAAATGGGCTTTAGGCCGACCACTACTGACTATTTGGATGATGTAAGTAAATCTTATGTCAATCTTGATTCGCTCAATAAATACAAAGGAATGCAAGCCGTTCAGCTTTCGTATCGTGGTAATCAGGCTGTTGGTTGGGATGGTAATTTTGTTGACTATACTTACAAACGTGGAGATAGCCGTGCAAACGATTGGTATTGGTTTGGAAACATAACCATTGCCATTTATCTAAACGCTTCGGGCAACTCTCGTAGTTATTGGCAAACACATTGCCCAAGAGGTCGTACGAGATAATCATTTTTCAAAAAGACTAGAACTCCATTTGCACACTTCGTAGATGGAGTTTTTTTATTACAGCAAATGAGAGTGAAGAGAGGCTCGGCGCAAAGGTATACAAGGTGGTATCCATTGCATTTTCGAGTTTATTTTTTGTTGTACATAGAGATAAGGTACACTTTATTTCATCTACATAAAAAGAACAGAGATAGTAAGTTTGATTTAAGAATAAGATTTGCGCAGGGAACACATCAATATTCTTAGGCTCCGCCCTAAAACCTGTTCCAATGGTCTTTAGCAAGGCTTCTTTTCTAGTGAAAAGTATAGGAGCAAGGTGCTTGTTTGATTGAAGTATTTTTAATTCGTCTTGAGTATAAATATCTAAATCAGGGAAAAAAATGTCTGCTACAAGGTCTATGCCGACATTTGATTCTGAAATTAGAACAGCAATCGTTTTTTTTGTTTTGCTGATAGAAAAATGAAAGCCACTATTGGGTATAAAAGGTTTGCCAAAAGCATCTGTTTTGATGTCCGAAATCTGTATTTTTTGCTCAGGGTAAATTTGGTGACAGGCGAATATGAGCAATTGATTGCGCAATTGCGTTAGTTCGCTGTCCATTTGGCTCAAAGCAGTTTTTAATAGGAACAAAAACATGTAATGTTATTTCAGAAGAAAAAGCTAAAGTAATACCATTGAAAGCTTTTTATTACCCATTAGCAAATCAATAATACAGAATATAAATAAATGGCCACATTTTTGTGTAGTCTTTAACCCATAATGAACCTTATGACAATAGACAATTTTATCCCTGCAATATTGAGTGGTCCTATTCTACCCGATTTGCTTCAGGAAGAAACTTTGGCAACTATGTTTCGTCATTCGGTCAAACTCTATGCAGATAAAATTGCTTGCGAATTTGCGGATACCAGTTTTTCGTACAAACAATTAGACCAGTGGAGCGATGCAGTAGCAGCTCAACTCATCAAATATGGTATTGGCAATGGGAGCTTTGTTGGCGTATGGTGGCCAAGAGGCGCGGCATTGCATGCCATTATTATAGGTATTGCTAAGTGTGGCGCAGCCTATGTGCCTTTGGATAGGGAGATGCCTGAAGATCGAGTTTGGGGTGTGCTTACAGAGGTCGGGGCGCGATTTTGTTTTTCTGATACAGAATTAGGTGCTCCATTTCAAAGATTGGATATCCTTACTATCGAATCAAATATTGAGCTAAAGATAATTGAGAATAAGCCCCGTCCCGATGATATTGCCTATGTGCTTTATACTTCGGGTAGTACGGGAAAGCCCAAGGGTATTCCAATTACTCACCGAATGATATGCCACCTAGTTCGATCCGAAAATGAGGTGATTCAAATCAATTCTTCCGATAAGGTCTATCAAGGTTTCTCCGTATCTTTTGATATGTGGTGCGAGGAGGTTTGGATTAGTTATTTTTCTGGAGCCACTTTATTTATTGCTGATGCCACACAGGCCAAATCTATAGATGAGCTCAGTGTTTTTTTAAGAGCGAAACAAATCAGTGTATTGCATGCTGTGCCTAGTTTGCTTGCCGTCATGGATGAAAATATTCCATCAATCAGGCTGGTGAATGCAGGTGGCGAAGCCTGTACTGCGCCGGTAATAAAACAATGGGCTACCCAGAGCAGGCTTTTTTTTAATAGTTACGGGCCTACCGAAACCACCGTCACTGCTTCTATGGCGGTTTTAAAATCGGGAGATAAAATCAGCATAGGTGTACCGCTGCCTAATTATCATTTTGCGGTACTCGATGAGCAACTGAATGCGCTGCCTTTTGATACGCAAGGCGAATTGGTGATTACCGGAATCGGAGTGAGTAATGGTTATATTAATAGACCTGATTTAACCGCCGAAAAATTTATTGTCAAACCGAAATCCCTTAATTTTCTTCCTGGTGATAGAATATACAAAACCGGAGATGCGGTAAGTATCAGCGAAGATGGAACGGTCAGTTTTTTTGGACGATTAGACAATCAAGTAAAACTCAGAGGATATCGAATTGAATTGGGTGAAATCGAAAATCAATTAAGTTCGGTGAATGGGATTAGAACGGCTGTACTTGCTTTAAAAAAAGATAATCTTGGCAATGATCATCTTATTGCTTATGCCGTTTTGCAAGTTGGGCATAGCATAGCCGATATGGAATGGAGAGCTTATTTGTCTTCGGTATTGCCTGCTTATATGGTGCCAGAAACCTTAGTTGTATTGCCCGAAATGCCTCGATTGCCCAATGGAAAAACCGACCGAAAAAAATTATCTATACCCGAAGAATTACTACACTTAGATGAAGCAAATTCAAACAACGTCATAGATGCGTCTGCGCCTCTAAAGGAGCGCGTATTGGGTGTTTTAGAAAATATATTTGTTGGCAAAAAGATTGATATTGAACAAGATTTTTTCAATGATTTAGGTGGACATTCCCTGCTGGCAGCAAGTTTTGTCAGCAAACTTCGAAAAGAAGGAGGCTTTGCACAAGCGTCATTAAAAGACGTGTACTTACACCGCCCTATCAGCAAGTTGCTTACTGAATGGGAAAGTAAAGATCCAAACTTCGTACAGAGTAAAATCCCCTTTAATTCAATTTCCAAACGAAGACATCTTTTGTGTTGGATAGCCCAAAGCATTTTGTTAGCTCCACTTTTGGGGCTTTATGCTTTGCAAATTTTCAGCCCCTTTCTGTCGTATTATTACACACAATTTGTGACCGATTCACATTTCAAAGCCTTACTGGCTTCTATTTTAGCCTTTATCTTAATGCCCATAGTTTATGCAGGTATTACCATTGCCACCAAATGGATAGTGATTGGCAAGTATAAGGAGGGGGATTACCCTCTTTGGGGCTCTTACTATTTGCGTTGGTGGCTAGTAAAACGCATTCAAGCCTTAATGCCCACTCAATTAATGATAGGGACGCCTCTTTTTCCGAGGTTTTTAAGGTTAATGGGTGCCAATGTAGCCAGCAATGCGCAGTTGAGCAATATTACTATCGGTGCAGAAGATCTTGTGTCCATCGCTGAAGATGTCAGCATATCATCTTCTGTTGTTTTTGACAATGCATTTGTAGAAGACGGCTTATTTAAAATCAGAAAAATACGAATAGACAATCACGCATATTTAGGCACGAGTTCCATAATTGGGGGGGACACACATATTGAAGAATGGGGCGAGCTGGGAGATTTAAGTTTCTTACCCGAAGCGTCTAAAATTGCCCATAGAGAATTATGGAAAGGAAGTCCTGCGTTGAAAGTAAAAACAAAAAATGCGGAAGACTGTCAAATCCCTGTTCAAGAAAGTAAGAGAAATAAACTCAAATATGGAGTAGTACTCAGCTTCACGCTCATGGTATTTCCTGTAGTTATTTTATTGCCCTTATTGCCCATCATTATTACCTTGAGCGAGTTGGATAATGCTGCTGCAGATTATAATTTCAATTATGTAGTGATTGTGCCTGTATTGTCGCTTATTTATATTCTCCTCTTTGTGTTCGAAACAATAGTCATTAATCGTTTGTTGATGCGCAATGTTCATCCGGGAATGTACTCCGTATATAGTGTTACCTATTGGCGAAAATGGTTGGCAGATACCCTGTTTAATATTTCTTTGGTGGTGCTGCATCCCTTATTTGCTTCGGTATATGTGGCTAAATTTTATAGAGCTTTAGGTGCTACTATTGGCAAAAACACCGAAATATCTACAGCGAGCAATGTTACACATACACTGCTCGAAATTGGAGATGGTTCGTTTGTGGCAGATGCTGTGACGCTTGGCGAAGCAGATGTTAGAGGGCAGCAGTTGATTTTAGAAAAGACCAGTATTGGTAAAAATACATTTGTGGGTAATAGTGCTAATGTGCCTCAGGGTACTCATTTACCCGATAATATGCTCTTGGGCGTATTATCGCAAGCACCCGAAAACAACCAACAAACTAATGGTTCTGATTGGTTTGGTTCACCCGCAATAGCTCTACCTCGTCGGCAAGAGAGCATTTGTTTTGATGCGAGTACAACTACAAATCCTTCTCGAAAATTCTTATTGATTAGAGCATTGATAGAAGGAGTGCGTATTATTTTGCCAGAATCTTTAGTGATTACAATGAGTATTTTTTTTATTGCATTTAGCATAGATATAATATCCGAAGGGGTTTGGTATATCAGTGCTTTGGTAATTCCTTTTTTCTACCTTATGTTTATGGGGCTGCCATCGGTATTAATTACTGCCCTGTTAAAATGGATTGTGGTAGGTCGACACAAAAAAGAGCAAGTGCCACTTTATTCCTACAAAGTATGGCGAAGCGAAGCAATAACAACTACTTACGAAGCACTTTCTATTCCTTATATGTTGGAGTTTATCAAAGGAACAGCTTGGTTGCCCATTGTATTACGTTTGTTTGGTGTCAAAATGGGCAAAAGAGTATATATGGACACTTGTGACATTACGGAACCCGACTTGGTAACCATCGGAGATGAGGCGGCTCTCAATCAAGACTGTGGTCCTCAAACACATTTGTTTGAGGATAGAGTGATGAAAACAGGAACAGTATATATTGGCGCAAGAAGCACTGTGCGAGCAAGAACTATCATATTGTATGACAGCATCGTAAGCGATGGTGTACACTTGGCTCCTTTATCTCTTGTGATGAAAGGAGAAGTGCTAGAACCCAATACCCGTTGGTCAGGCAGCCCAGTGCGTGGTGTGTAGTCTTACTTTTTCTTTTCGGTGTATAAAATCACAAACTCAGCCCTGCAGTTCAAAGTTCTACAAGAAAAAACTACCAAAGTGCATACACAAATACAGGCAGTGAGTACTAATTTTTAAAGCATACCTTTATGCCTAAAGCAAAAGCATTAAATAATTACCATTTTAAAACCAACTCCGTGAATTGTTTGTATTTCGATGCCTTCTTGCCCTTTGATATACTTACGAAGCTTGGTAATAAACACATCCATACTTCTACCTAAAAAATAGTCATCTTTGCCCCAAATTTCAGTCAAAATATCCTCTCGCTTTAGCACTGTATTGCTATTTTGATAAAAGAATTTAAACAATTTTGCTTCTCTTTGAGTCAATTGTATATCCTCAGTAGGTGTCTTCAGTAATAAGTTTTTGTAATCGAAACTTAGTTGACCAAAATTTACAGGTTCAATCATTTGGTCTTGTTTCTTTAGTGTCCTTTTCAAAAAGACTTCCATACGCAATAATAATTCTTGCATATTAAAGGGCTTGGTAATATAGTCATCCACACCCTTCTTGAAACCTGCTATTTTTGACTCATTACTATTGAGGGCCGTGAGTACCAAAATAGGGATGGATTCGTTTTTCTTGCGGATTTGAGCCACTAAGCTGAGACCATCTTTTTTAGGGAGCATCACGTCAATCAAACATATATCGAAGGCGTTGCGCATAAATTGCGACCAACCAGTTTCGCCGTCAATACAGTAAATTACTTCATAGCCATTATCTTCAAGATTATCTTTTACAATAAAAGCAATAGAGGCATCATCTTCTACCAAGAGTACTTTTGCCTTAGGGTTTGTCATAGCTTAATATTTTTGTAAACGACTAGGAAAACTTAGTGTAAATATAGTTCCTTTTGATATTTCGCTCGAAAATGAAACGTTACCGAAATGTAATTTTGTAATACTCATGACATAATTCAATCCAATTCCAAACCCCTTGACATTGTGTATATTACCAGTAGGGACACGATAAAATTTCTTGAATAAATGTTTGTGGTATTTTTTTTCAATACCGATACCATTATCTGCAACAGTAATAAAAATGGTTCTGGAATCTTCTTTTAGAACAATTCTTATCCTGGGCTCTTTATCACAGAATTTTGCGGCATTATCTACTAGGTTGCGTACCACATTGATGAGATGCAAATTGTCGCCAAAAAAAACGACCGGCTGCTCAGGCATTACCAGTTCAATAGTTCCGTTTTTACTGTGTAGCAAGTTTTCGAAACTCTCTTGTACGCTGATTAATATTTCTTGCCAAACCAAATTTTCTTTTTGTAAGAGTAGTTTCCCTTTTTCGGATTGTGCCATTTGTAGCACCCTTTCTACTTGGGCGCTGAGCTGGGTACTTTCTTTCAAAATAATATCGGCATAACTTTTCAGCCTTGCCGGCTTGTGTATAATTTCATCATCACGCAAAACAGAGGCGCTCATTTGTATCGAAGCCAAAGGAGTTTTCAGTTCATGCGTCATATTATTCACAAAATTTTTTTGTACCTCACTCAGCCTTTTTTGTTTTAGAATGATAAATAAAAGATAGCCTAAAAAACCAATGACACAACTAAGCATTGCAGAAGAAATGTACCACAAAATCATCTGAGAACTGATTAGTTGCTGACGATGAGAGAAGTAAACTCCGAAATAATAATTTTCTCTTTTGATATGAGGAAATACGACTAGAGTATTTTTCTTAGGGTCGCCGCCGCCGCCCTTAGTATGTACATATTCTTGATAATTTACCTTTTCGCTCATGCAGTCGTACAAGCCAAATTGAAAATCTGCTACCAAATTTTGTTTAGCAAAAGCACCTTCTAGATAGTGTTTTAGAACATTTTGCTCTACATACACATTAATTTGAACAACATAATAATCATTTGAAATTTTCTCAACAGGGCTGTAATTGGGTAATTGAACTTCTTTCAAAATCATTACGTCTTTGGCAACTCTTGCCAAAGCTTCATTGACATCAAAATTAAATTCCGTTTGTTGCAACTCATAAGCCCTGCGTACCCAATAGCTCTGCGTAATAATAATACCGGAAGACACAACAAGAGCCAGTATCATAATGAGCCTTATGGATGCATTTTTCATAGCACTATTTTATTTTTATACGGTCTTTGTTTTGTGCTAAAAAATTGTCCCAAGTCTGCTTTTTGTCTGTAGTTTTTTTAGTGGGGTTTTCGGCTTTTGCCAACAAAGGGTTTTTGTTTTGATAATGATGACATAAGGCTACCGCTACCGCATCAGTGGCATCCATAAACTCGGGGCGTTCTTCAAAATCTAACAATCGTTGTAGCATACCCCATACTTGCTCTTTACTAGCATTTCCCTTGCCAGTTATCGATTGTTTTACTTTACGAGGAGCATATTCAATTGCTTCGAGTTGGTGCATCATGGCTGCCGCAATAGCTACGCCTTGAGCGCGACCAAGCTTCAGCATACTTTGCACGTTTTTTCCGAAAAAAGGAGCTTCAATGGCCACAGCTGTAGGCTTGTGTGTGCGTATGAGGCTCTCCATTTTTTGGAAGATAAGTTGCAAACGTTCGGGGTGATTTTTGTATTTGGAGAGCTTTAATACCCCCATTTCAATCAAATTGATTTTGTTTGCTTGTATCAGTATAAGACCATAACCCATAACGAGTGTTCCGGGGTCGATACCTAAAATGATTTGTTGTTTTTTGTGCAAGATGCTATATAGAAGTTACAGTAACAAATGTACCAAAATAAGCTTTGCGCCTTTCAAGTGTTTTGCGTCAAATAAATAATTTGATTCTCTTCGGTATGGTTTTTGCCTTTTCTTTGACAGAATTTTATGGAATCATTATGGTAAAGTTTCGTGTTGTTATCAAACTTTTGAAATAACGCCGAGTCTAAACCTTTTTTAATTGAAAATTTGAATATGAAAAAGCACTTCGCACGCTTGTTTGCGCTTATATTTTTTATCAGCAATAACTCATTTGCCCAAACCGATTTTTGTAATATCAGAAACACTAGTTTTAAAGAGGGAGAACGATTGGTATTCAAAGTATATTATAATATGAACCCTTTTTGGATACATGCTGGTAATGCTACTTTTAATGTGAGCACCGAAATGCTGGAGAATAAAAAGCTTTATCATATACTTGGAGAAGGTAGCACACAAAAATCTTATGAATGGTTTTATAAAGTGTCTGATAAATATGAGACCTACCTTGATCAAGAATCACTCTCCCCTCAGCGTTTTGTGCGTCATGTGAACGAGGGGGGCTTTAAAATCTACAACTACGTTAATTTTAATCAATCCTTAGGCAAGGCTATCAGTACAAATGGTATTTACGATATACCTAAATGTGTGCAAGATGTACTTTCCGCCATCTACTTTGCCCGCAATATTGATTATAACAAACTCAAACTCGGAGCTAAAGTCCCCTTTTCAATGTTTTTGGACGATAAAGTGTATGACTTATACATACGTTATGTAGGCAAAGAGCAAATAGAAACAAAATATGGCAAATTCAATGCTATTAAAATAACACCTCTGCTTATAAAAGGCACAATTTTTAAAGGAGGAGAAAAAATGGCGGTATGGGTGAGCGACGATGCCAATCATATACCCCTCAGAGTAGATAGTCCAATCCTCATAGGCAGTATAAAAGTAGATATGATGGAATACTCCAACTTGCTCCATCCGCTCACCTCTTTGATATCCAAAAAATAAGCAATCAAAAAATTATTTCGTGTCGAAAAATTGATTGCTCGAAGTGTCAAAAGGCATTTTACCTTTTTTTTCAACGCTTTTCAACTGCTGCACGCTATCCTCGTCTTGATATGTTTTGTTATCACCATAGTTGCTGCTAAGCTTTTTGGGTGTGCAGGCAAATAGCCCTACCAGTAAAAAAGCTAAGACAAAAATTATCGAAGTGGTTATTTTGTTCATGATAAATATTTTTTAAGTTTTTGCTTTGAGTTTACTCTTTTTCGTAATCCACTTTTAAAATATTTTCTCCTTTAAAAACATCATAGGTTAAAGTGTATGATGCCAAATGTTCAGATTTGTATTTGTCAGAGTAAACATGGATTAAATAACCATTTTGCCCTGATATCTTTTAAAGTAATTCCGTGTGTATTTTCATAAACTGTATAGTTTCACAACATTGTTGATGGCATATTCCAGTCCTTGTGGCGTA
>JASGCQ010000118.1 GCA_030054025.1 Phycisphaerales bacterium
CAACATCAAATACCCCTTTATTAACCTATCTCCGTAGTTCTATTGAACTTTTTGGATTTACAAAAGGAGGCAGTTTAGCAAATCAATTGCGGCGTTTCAAACAGCAAATGAAATTACAAATAGTAGTCAATTTGATTTTTTTTATCGCACTTGTAAACAGAAATCAGAAATTAGTTGAAAAGAATGCCAAATAAAATCACCTCATCACTTTTATCATTCGCCAATTGTCGTGCATATCTTTTCGTAGTTCGATGTTGGTATAAGCTTCGTCTTCGAATACAGCTTTAGTCTCTTCGGGGAAATCGCGGTGAATTTCGCAATAGATTGTCCCATTTTCTTTTAGCTTTGTTTTGCCGAGTTGGGCAATGGCTCTGTAAAATAAAAATCGGTCAGCATCTGGTACAAAGAGGGCCAAATGAGGTTCGTGTGCTGTAACATTAGACGCCATTGTTTCAGCTTCGTTTTCGGGAATATAGGGTGGGTTGGAGACAATTATGTCGTATTGAGGCAGATGCTGCCAAAGGTTTTTATTGAGTATGTTTTGCTCAAAAAAATTAATCTCTTGACTTAGATTTTTGGCATTTTTTGCCGCAAGAGCTAGTGCGTCAATGCTCAGGTCGCAAGCATTGATAGTAGCCTCAGCCCATTCAGCTTTCAAAGAAATAGGAATACAGCCACTACCAGTGCCGACGTCTAAAATGCTTTTCCCTACTTTATCTCTTGCCCAATCGTTCAATATCCAAATCGCCAATTCTTCTGTTTCGGGGCGCGGTATTAGCACATGCTGATTCACTAAAAATTCCCTGCCCATAAAATAGCACTTGCCCAAAACATATTGTAAAGGCTTGCCCTGCAACAATTCATCACATAAAAAGTCCCACTCATTTTGCTGCATACTATTGAGCAGGACATCCTTCGCCACCAATCGATCTATTTTGCTCAGTTGCGTAACGCTTTCCATTACCTCGTGAGCAATTGCAGCCGCTTCTTGCTCGGGGTAGAGGAGCGTCAATTCGCTTTTTAGATTATAAAATGCTTCGCTCAACGTCATTTTTTTGGGGCTTAGAATTGCAAAGAACGCAAACTATTTGTTTACTTTCGCTCACGTTCTTTTTTGGTGACTGACGAAAGGTATATAAGGCGTTGTCTGCAATTAGCAGAAAATGGAAAGGGTGCAGTAGCACCTAATCCAATGGTAGCTGCTGTACTGCTGTATGAAAATCGCATTATTGGCGAGGGTTTTCATCAGGAGTATGCCCATGCCCATGCCGAAGTCAATTGCTTTGAAAGTGTTGCTGCACGAGACAAACAGTTTATTCCTCAAGCAACAATGTATGTGAGCTTAGAGCCTTGCGCACATTATGGCAAAACCCCGCCGTGCGCCAATCGTATTGTGCAGGAAGGTGTAAAGCGTGTTGTGGTCTGTAATAAAGACCCTTTCGAAAAGGTTGCAGGTAAAGGAATACAGATACTTCGGTCGAATGGTATTGAAGTTGTTTCTGGTGTTTTGGAGGCAGAGGGTGCCTGGCTCAATCGTCGTTTTTTTACTTTTCATAAGCAGCAACGACCCTATATTATTTTGAAATGGGCGCAAACCGAAAGTGCTTTGTTTGCACCCAAAGACCATGCTCGTTTGCAAATGAGTGACGAATATAGTACTCGTTTAAGTCATCAATGGCGTAGAGAAGAGTCGGCTATTTTGGTGGGTTTTACGACTGCCATGAACGACAATCCACAGCTTATAGCTCTCTATGGACAAGGTAATCAACCTTTGCGCATTGCATTAGACAAGGACTTACAATTGCCTGCCACACATCATTTGTTATCGCAAGTATATCCTACTTGGATCGTCAATCAGCACAAAGAAGAGGTGAATGGAAATATTCGATTCATCAAATTGGATTTCGGCGCAAGTATTATTGGGCAATTGTTAGAAAGTCTATTTCAATCCAATATTTTGTCACTGATAGTAGAAGGCGGCGCTACTTTGTTGCAGCATTTTTTGGATGCAAATCTGTGGGATGAAGCCCGAGTTTTTGAAACGCCCAACGTTATGGATGAAGGTATAAAAGCACCAAGTCTTTCTGACTTTGAGCAAATATTCGAAAAAGATTTGAGGCAAGACAAACTCCTTATTTATCGAAATAAAAATAATCCTTTCACATTTCCTAAAGATGCCGCATTTTAATTGTTGATATGATTTATCTTGTACTTACGATTTTGCTCAATGCTCTATTAGCCATTATTTTCAAGCTTTTCGCTCGTTATAATATTGATAATTTACAGGCGATTATTTTTAATTATTGGGTCTGTATTATTACGGGTTCTTTGTTTTTGGGTAAATTCCCTATTAATGAGAAAAGTATTGTTCAGCCTTGGTTTCCATTTGCTTTACTCATGGGGGCAGGTTTCATCGCCGTCTTTAGTTTGTTTGCCTATTGTACCAAATCCGAAGGCATTACAGCAGCTACCGTAGCCAATAAATTGTCCTTGGTTATCCCAGTGCTTTTTTCTGTATTTCTTTACTCTGAGCGTCTAAGCATTGTTCATGTTTTGGGTATTCTCATTGCTTTTCCTGCAGTGTATTTGGCGGCATCGTCTTCGGAGCTTAAAGTGCAAGCTGAGGTTGGCTCTTTTCATTTTGGCTGGACGGCATTACTTTTTTTAGGCAGTGGGTTACTCGATACCGCAATGAAGTTTGTACAACATCACTATTTGAATAGCGATGCCTTACAAGCCATTTATGCCATACACATTTTTGCAGTAGCGGCTGGTATCGGTACGCTTATTTTGTTGTACTTGGTATTCACTAAGCGGCTGAACCTCTCTTGGCGCAATGTATTGGGGGGAGTCATCTTAGGTATTCCCAATTATTTTTCTATCTACTTTTTTGTACGGATGCTGAACAGTAATTTGCTCAAAAGTTCTGCTTTGATTCCACTGAGTAATGTGGGCGTTTTGTTTGTCTCTTCGTTGCTTGCATTGTTATTATTCAAAGAGCGATTCAATACGAAGCGACGGCTTGGTTTGGCATTATCTGTCGTGGTTATCGTTTTATTGGCAATGGCATAAAAAAAGACCACCAAAATGGTGGTCTTATACAATGTATAGAATGAATATTATACTGTCAAAATCCAACCGTGATTATCTTCAATTCGACCATAACGAATATCATCCAAAGTGGTTTTTATCCAATTCATTGTTTCCCATTCTTCCACAGGGCGCAATTGCATCACATCGGTATGGAAAGTTAATTTGCCGATTGGGGCAACGGATGCAGCTGTACCTGTACCAAAAGCCTCTTTTAAAGTGCCATTTTTGTAGGCTGCCTCAATCTCGCTGATAGAAATCGGGCGTTCTTCTACGGTCACTCCTTTTTCTTTCAACAAGGTGATAACACTAGCTCTTGTTATCCCTTCCAATATAGTACCCCCAACCAAATCGGGTGTAATTACTTTGTCGTCAATTACAAAAAAAACATTCATGGTGCCGATTTCTTGAACGTATTTATGCTCAAATCCGTCTGTCCACAAAATTTGATCGTAACCCATTTTCTTAATCAATTGGTCTGGGTACATACTGGCACCATAATTGCCCGCTGCTTTGGTAAAACCAATACCACCGGGGAAAGCTCGCACGAATTCGTCGTGAACAAAAATGGAAACGGGTTTGCTGTAATAGGCTGCCGCCGGACTCGTGATAATAATGAAGCTAAATTTAGTTGCCGGACGTACGCCCACAAACTCATCAGTAGCAATCATAAATGGACGAATGTATAAAGAACATCCCGCTCTGGTAGGTATCCAAGCTTGGTCTAAGTCAATCAACTTGCGCATACCTTCTACAAAAATCTCTTTTGGTACATCGGGCATTGCCATACGATGTGCCGAACGATTCATTCTTTTCCAATTGTCTTCTGGGCGGAAAATGCGCGCATCACCTTTGGCATCTTTATAAGCTTTTACGCCTTCGAAAATGGCTTGACCATAGTGCATAAAGGTAGTAGCAGGACTCAGGCTAAGATTTGCAAAAGGAACAATTTCAGGATTGCCCCAAGTGCCATCTTCATAATGAGCTATCAGCATGTGGTCGGAATATAAACGACCAAACTGAATATTGTTTTGGTCAAGTTCGCTGATTCTGCTATTTGCTATTGGATTAATCTTAATTTCGAAAGGCATAATTCTTGTTTAGTACAAAATATGTGATGGAGAAAAACTAATTTTGCGCAAAGAAACACTTTTTTTATCATTTGCCTTTACCCCTTGTTTATTTTAATATTTATCCTATGCAAGATCAAGTTCCCGATATAATAAATACAGCCATTGTGCCTGCTACTTTGGATGTAAACTGGGATTTGAGCATGATTAGTGTTATTGAAGAGCATGATACATTGGTATTGAGTACGCCATTTCAATCGGGGAGTGCAGAAGAGGCTCAATTGACCAAAATGTTGGTAGCTTGCAAATTGACTAAGGAGCAATTTCAAATAGTACAATTGGCTAGTGAAGAACAAATGCCTTGGTATCAGTTGCGCGAGCAAAGTAAAGCGACGAAAGTGTTACTATTGGGCGTATTGCCAGCTCAACTCCATATCGCTGCCATGATGATACAAAACGAAGTGAATCATTTTGATGGCGCAGAATGGATGCCCACTTTTTCTTTGGAGCAAATAGCCAACAATGATGCGCTCAAAAAGCACCTATGGGTGAATGTTTTTCAGAAGGTTTATCTTAAATAAGGATCTAAAATTACAGTATATGAAAAATGACTATCCTTAATTATACCTATTATGGTACCAAGTAGACGATACGGCAGC
>JASGCQ010000119.1 GCA_030054025.1 Phycisphaerales bacterium
AAACCTATTGACGGTCATTAGAAGATTAAAGCCTATTGAACTTTTTGGGTTAAAACCTTAATGCAAAAAAATATCGGGCTGAGAATGCTTATTTACTTACAAAAAAACAGGGCGAAGCAATGCTCCTCCCTATTTTGAGTTATTCAATCAAGTTTTATCTACCTTTTGAAACGACTGCTTACCACCATATCTTTACTACCCGATGTGTATTTATAAAAGCCTTCGCCCGATTTCACACCCAAATAACCTGCTTGTACCATGTTGGTCAACAAAGTGGCAGGAGCATATTTTTGATTGCCAAAGCCCATGTGCAATACATTCATGATGCTAAAACAAGTATCCAAACCGATAAAATCGGCTAATTGTAATGGTCCCATAGGATGGGCCATACCCAATTTCATAATGGTATCTATATCTTCGATACTGGCTACACCTTCTTGCAAAGCCAAAATCGCTTCGTTGATAAGGGGCATCAAAATACGATTGGAGATAAAGCCTGGGAAATCGTTAACCACACATGGAACTTTACCAATAAAGGTAGAAAGCTCGCGGATAATGTCGGTAACTTCTTGGTCGGTAGCATAACCATTGATAATTTCTACCAATTTCATCACAGGCACTGGATTCATAAAGTGCATACCAATTACTTTACCCGGACGTTTGGTATGGGAAGCAATACGCGTAAGGGATATGGAAGAAGTATTAGAAGCCAAAATCGTTTTTTCGGGCGACAATTGATCTAATTGTTGGAAAATTTTGATTTTAAGGTCAATATTTTCTGTTGCGGCTTCTACTACAAGGTCGGCATCCTTTACGGAGGCAGCCATATCGGTATAGGTATTAATATTAGCCAATGCAGTGGCTTTTGCCTCTTCGGTCATTGCACCTTTTGCAATCTGGCGATCCATATTTTTAGCAATGGTTAACATAGCTTTGTCCATAGCAGCTTGATTGATATCCATCATGCTTACTTTGAAACCCGATTGTGCAAATACATGGCAAATGCCATTGCCCATTGTTCCAGAACCTACTACGGTGATGTTTTTAATGTGTTGAATCATTATTAGTGTTTGTTTAAAAAAAATTAATGCTTGTTTGGCTGGCGCAAATGTAAGTTTTACCCTTAAGAAATAAAAAAAGCGATTACGCATGTGCGTAATCGCTTTTTAAAAATCATTCAAATGCTAACATAAGATTAGGCTTCTGTTTGTTCTGCTGCAGCTTCCGTGTTAGTCGCTTCCTCGCTTGCGGGGGCTTCTTCTGGTGCAGATTCAGCAACTGCTACGGCTGCTTTTGCTGCATTTTTCTCTTCTACTTTACGAACAGATTCTGAAGATATAGCATGACGTTTTTCTGCTTTATGCTTCAAATGTGCTTCTTGACGTTTAGCAACTACAGCTTCGTGTTCGGCATTCCATTTTTCGAATTTTTCCCATACTGCACTTTCGTCGAATAAGCCTAAAGAAACTCCACGCTTAAGGTGACGCAAATACAAGACACCTTTGAAAGAAAGGATATTACGGCAAGTATTGGTGGGTTGAGCACCATTTTCTAACCAATGTAATGAACGTTCGCGATCGATGTTGACAGATGCAGGCACTGTAAGTGGATTGTAAGTACCTAGCTTTTCAATGAATTTACCATCACGAGGAGAGGTACTGTTTGCCGCTACGATAAAGTAGAATGGTCTTTTCTTAGACCCATGGCGCTGTAGGCGAATTTTAACTGACATAATAGAAATTATTTAGTTATAGTTAGAAAAAAATTAAGGAACGCAAATGTAGGGATAAACTAGCATTACAGCAAAATAATTAATTCAAGTTGCTATATTTAAAAGTACTGTTGTCTAAGATAAATTTCACAATAAGGGTGGCTATTTGGCCACCCCTTCTCAATTTTGCTGCAACTAAACAAACAACATTGATAGGAACAAAGTAGCCATCATAGAAAAATATAAACAGAAAAGAAAGCGAAAAAAACCTAATATTCCAACCAAAAAGCACCCAAGAGGAAAAGCCCCCCCTGTTTTCAAATCACTATCAACTTTTGAGCAATAGCAATGCTCTCAAGGTAGCAAATGCCCTAATGTTGAATCATCTCGGACAACAGTAACTTCATTCTTTTTTGCCTTTTCGAAAGACATATAGCCAAACAAGGTATCAGAAGATTCAGAGGTCGCTAAAAGCACTTATGCTAATAAAAAAGGATAGACTGATGTCTATCCTTTTTTTATATTATTTTGACGAAATTGTTTAGCGCGCATTGAGTAAGGAAACATTTTGGGCAACCACACGGGCCAATTCCAAGAATTTATCTCTAGTCAATGAATCTTCGTCTATCACAGCAGGGATACCCATATCACCACCCTCTCTGATGCTTTGCACCAAAGGAATTTCACCCAAGAAAGGTAATTCAAATTGCTCTGCCATTTTTGCTGCACCGCCTTTACCAAAAAGGTAATATTTATTTTCGGGCAATTCTGCGGGCGTGAAATAAGCCATATTTTCTACAACTCCCAATATCGGAATATTGATATGCTCTTGCTTGAACATCATTACCGCTTTTCGAGCATCGGCCGCAGCTACCAATTGTGGTGTAGAAACAATCACAGCACCCGTTACTGGTATGGTTTGGGCAATTGTTAGATGAACATCTCCTGTCCCTGGTGGCAAATCTATAATCAAATAATCCAATTCGCCCCAAAGCACATCGGTTGCAAATTGTTTCAATGCCGAACTCGCCATAGGTCCTCTCCATATTACGGCTTGCTTTTCGTCTATCAACAATCCAATAGACATCGCCTTGATACCATATTTTTCTATCGGCACTATCATGCCTTTGCCGTTTACTTCGGTCATTTTAGGACGCTCATCGCGAATGCCCAGCATAATAGGAACTGAGGGACCATAAATATCTGCATCCATCAATCCGACACTTGCCCCTTCGGCAGCGAGTGCAAGAGCAAGATTCACAGCAATGGTAGATTTACCAACTCCACCTTTTCCAGATGCTACAGCAATGATATTTTTTACTCCAGACAAAACATCTTTTCTGTCTTTACGATTCGACACGACTCTGGCACTCATCGTAATATCTATTTGGGCTTCTTTACTTACCATTAATTTCACGGCATTCAGGCAAGCCTTTTCAATCATCTCTTTCATCGGGCAAGCAGGAGTGGTCAATTCTACCATAAATGAAATATGATTCCCTTCCACTTGCAGGTTTTTGACCATACCCAAAGTCACTATATCCTTGTGCAAATCTGGATCATCCACATTACTTAATGCTTCCAAAACAGCTTCTTTCGTAATCATCTGTAGCTAATTGTTTGATTTATAAATTCTATGCAAAACTAAGTGATACCTTTTTCCAAAGCATCATTTCGAGCGAATAGTTTGAGACAATATATAGATATAGTTTTTAAACTATGTCAAAGTCAATGCAATTGAACAGTGCGCATATTATCCACAATATTATTTTTTTGATTAAAAAATCAAGTGCCCGCATCTAAAAATACTACCTTTGAAGCCTCTAATCAAAAGAATAGATTAATGAATCCTAAAGGCTTTCTAGTATCGGTTGGTGGCGCCGAAGACAAAGGTACCGACCTTGAGAAAGGTATTATAGACCGAAATCGTTTGGCATTTTTCGAATTGGGTATTCTCAAAAACATTGTATCTCTTATCCCTTCCGACCAAGAACCACGAGTAGAAGTGCTTACTACAGCTTCTATGATTCCCGATGAAGTGGCTGAAAATTACAAAAGTGCTTTCAGTAAATTGGATTGCCTTAATGTAGGTCATATCCGCATTCGCAATCGTGAAGAAACTGCCCATCCTCAATATATTGAGCGCATTAAAAATTGTAACTGTGTGATGTTTAGCGGAGGCAATCAACTCCGCCTCTCCTCTATATTTGGCGGCACCGAAATTTTAGCATTAATCCGCCAAAAATACCAAGACGGGCAATTTGTAATAGCAGGTACCAGTGCAGGAGCTATGGCCATGAGCAACACCATGATTTATGAAGGCAGTGCCGACAAAGCACATTTGAAAGGCGAAGTAAAAATCACTACGGGCTTGGGTTTCATGCAAGATGTAGTGATTGATTCTCACTTCGACAAAAGAGGTAGGTTTAACCGATTGGCACAAGCGGTAGCGGCACAGCCGGGCGCATTGGGCATAGGCTTGGGCGAAGATACCGGAGTGATTGTGCGCAATGGCACAGAATTGCAAGTGATTGGATCGGGCAGTGTGGTGATTATTGACGGAAAATTTATTGAGTATAATAACATTGCCGACATCCGATTTGGTCAGCCTATTTCGATTGAGAATATTGTGGTACACATGCTCTCTAACGGCGATAAATTTAATACCCTGACAAGAAAATATACAGGATTAGAAATTGTGATTCACGACGATGATGAATCCGATAATGTGGTCAAAAATGGTGCTTTTTTGGTCAAAAAATGAATTGAAATTTGCTTCACCAAATGGAAAGGGTAACAAGCTCTGCTGAGGAGCAACTTGTGAGCAAATAATTTGGCGCATAAACGATAGAAGGGCGAGGGTTTTCCTCGCCCTTTTTCTTTCTATCGGTATGCCAAAATCGCAAGAAAACCTTTCAACGCTTCTGATTTTTAAAATATAAATACCATTTTATTGTCAAGTTTCACAAGGTTGTTGATGTAAATTGACTATTTTATCGTTCAAACT
>JASGCQ010000120.1 GCA_030054025.1 Phycisphaerales bacterium
CAATAATACAAAATATTTTCGAAACTATCACTAATTTATGCTCTTATTAATAAGTTTATTGATTCTGATGGAACTGAAGCCACTTTTCAGTTAAATGATGAAAAACCTGTAACACTTACCAAAAAGGAAAGTTTACAAAAGATTCATCCCGAAATGTCCGATTTGGGAATTGAAAACTTAAATAAAAGCACGGTTGTTTTAACCAATGGTTTAGAAATGAAAAAGGGTGATAAAATCAACCCTTATTCGTATGCCGAAAAGTTGCAGGAAACAATGATTCAAAAGGCAATCAAGCACCATTTTGAAATTGAAAAATCATTGCTTACAAGAGAAGTAAAAATAAAACCGCTTACACTGTTTTTTATTGACAACATACACGAATACCGAAACAAAGACGGATATATCCGCAAAACGGTTGAACAATACATTGAATTAGAAATAAAGGAACTGCTGAAAACTGAAAAAGATGTTTTTTACAAAGCATATCTTGAAAAAACATTGCTTGACCTTTCTGCTACTCACGGTGGCTATTTTTCTAAAGATAATTCAGAAAAAGACGAAGCTATTGAAAAGGAGATAAACGAGATTTTGCACGATAAACAAGCAATGCTTGATTTAGAAAATCCAAGACGTTTTATTTTTTCTAAATGGACTTTGCGTGAAGGTTGGGACAATCCTAATGTATTTCAGATTTGCAAACTCCGAAGCAGTGGCAGTGAAATTTCAAAATTGCAGGAAGTAGGGCGTGGCTTGCGATTGCCCGTAAACGAATACGGTAATCGTGTAAAAGACGAACAATTTTATCTGAACTATTTTGTTGACTTCACAGAAAGCGATTTTGTAGATAAATTAGTAAATGAAATAAATCAGAAATCGGGTGCAATATCAATAGAAGTAATTCCAGACAAACTTTCTGAAATAATGGTTAAGAAAATTTGCGAATTATACGAAACAACCGAAGATGAACTTTTAGAAGTTTTAGATGCAAACAATGTAGTTACAAGAACAAATTCGTTTAAGGCTGGTGGCTTTGATTTTATTAAACAAAACTACCCGAAAATTTTTGAAGGCGTTAATTCTAACAAAGTTCGCAAAGCAACAGACACCAAAAAGAAAGTTGTTGTTAGAACAGAAAAATATCAAGAGTTAAAAGACCTTTGGGAAAAGCTAAATGAAAAAGTAATTCTTGAATACAAGTTTGACAATGAAGCAAGTTTCAAAACGCTGTTTACAGACTTTTTAAAAGCACAAAAAGACAATTTCACATCAGACGGAATCAACGAAAGAATTTCAAAAATTGAAATTAAAGATAACAGAGCAGTTGCCAATGAACCCGAATCGGTTTATAACAGAAAGACTGCAAATATTTCAATAATGAAATACAGTGATTTTCTGAAAGAACTTTCAAAAATCTTGAACATTAATATCAAGACACTTCATCAATCAATCATTGATGCGGGAACGGACATAAACAAATTCCTAAATCAAACAACGCTTAGAATCATCAAACAAAACTTTGACCATTACTTAATGGCAAACGCTATTGACAAATTTAGCATTGAGTATAAAAAGGTTTCAAATAACTTTCACCCAACTAAACTGACAGACGAGAAAGGAAATGTTCTGAAAGAGATTTCTGCTTCTGATGTTGGTGTTTTGCTTTCAGACGAAGATGTTGCTAAATCTTATTTCTTTGATGAATTGTATTACGATTCAGACTTAGAAAAAACGAACATAAAATCCGAGATTAAAGAAGTAATTGTTTTTACAAAGATTCCGAAAAACTCAATAAAAATTCCAGTTGCAGGCGGAAAAAGCTATTCGCCTGATTTTGCTTATGTTTTAAAATTCAAAGATGGCAAACAGAAATTAAACTTCATTGTAGAAACCAAAGACGTTGGTAGTGATGACGGTCTTCGTGAAGAAGAAAAAGCGAAAATAAAACACGCTGAAAAATTCTTTGGCGGACAAGTAAAAATTGAATTTAGAAAACAGTTCAGCAACAACAAAATAGTTGACTTAATAAGAGAACTTGGAGTAGATGAATAAGCCGACACCAATAAGCCAACGCATTTTGCAAGCACATTGCCAAAGCTGCACGAGCCAACGCTACAACCAAAGCTTGCAAAAGAGCATACCCTCCATAGTTTTTGCCAATTTTCAAGTACCTTGCAGCCCTTTTAAGTCCTTATTATGTTTCGTACGCACAATTGCGGAGAACTCCGCATCGTCCATATCAATGAAGAAGTAACTTTAAGCGGATGGGTGCAAACTATCCGCAAATTCGGCAGCATTACTTTTGTTGACCTTCGCGACCGTTATGGCATTAGCCAATTGGTATTTGGCGAACATTTTAATACCCAATTTGACGAGACCCCACTTGGTCGTGAATTTGTACTACAAGTAAAGGGGAAAGTAATAGAGCGCAGCAGCAAAAACAGTAAAATCCTTACCGGCGATATCGAGCTTGAAGTAAGCAGTTTTACCATACTCAACAAAGCTGCTACCCCACCCTTTACCATCGAAGAAAATACGGATGGCGGTGATGAACTACGCATGAAATACCGCTTTCTCGACTTGCGCCGCCCTACCCTCCGCAGGAATTTAGAATTACGTTATAAAGTGAATCGTGCGGTACGCAACTATCTGGACAGTAAAGGTTTTTGGGATATCGAAACCCCCTTCCTCATCAAATCTACACCCGAAGGCGCACGCGATTTTGTGGTGCCCAGCCGTATGAACGAAGGTCAATTTTATGCCCTACCCCAAAGCCCACAAACCTTCAAACAATTGTTGATGGTGAGCGGATACGACCGATATTATCAAATCGTGAAATGCTTTAGAGATGAGGATTTGCGTGCCGATCGTCAGCCCGAGTTTACTCAGATAGATTGCGAAATGGCTTTTGTAGAGCAAGAAGATATTCTTGATAATTTTGAAGGACTTTTCAAATATGTGTTTGAAGGTTTAAAAGGCAAAAGTATTGAAGGTAGCTTCCCACGCATGACCTTTGACGATGCCATGTGGCATTATGGCAACGACAAACCCGACATCCGCTTTGGGATGAAAATACAAAACTTAAAAACACCTTTTGTTACCGCATCAGTTGCTGCAAACACAAATGGTATTTATTGCGAAGCCTTGAATGGCGTTGACTTTAAAGTAACTAACGAGGCAGAATCGGTATTGGCCATCTGCGTACCCAATGCCAGCGAATATACCCGCAAGCAAACGGACGAATTGACGGAATGGGTAAAACGTCCGCAAATAAGCATGACGGGACTTTTATTCATCAAATGCAATACAGACGGAACTTTCAAAAGCAGTGTGGACAAATTTTTTGACGAAGAAAAGCTGAAAAACATTGCTGCCTTTTGTGGTGCAGAAGCTGGCGATTTGATCTTGTTGTTAGCAGGTAATGAATTGCGTACTCGTAAAGCGATGAGCGAATTGCGCTTGGAGATGGGCAATAAATTAGGACTCAGAAATCCGAACGAATTCAAACCTCTATGGGTAATTGACTTCCCCTTGTTTGAGTATGACGAAGAAGGCAATCGCTGGGTAGCACGCCACCACCCCTTTACCTCACCCAAACCAGAGCATATTGCGGTGATGATTAACAACGATCCAAGTATTGCAAATGCCGCCGAATATTACAAACATCCCTATAACGACATCAAAGCCAATGCCTACGATTTGGTACTCAATGGCACAGAAATAGGTGGCGGTTCTATACGCATCTATCAACGTGAATTGCAAGAGAAAATGTTCGCCGCCTTGGGTATGAACCCAGAAGAAGCTCAAGAAAAATTCGGCTTTTTACTCGGCGCCTTCGAATACGGTGCACCTCCACATGGCGGTATCGCTCTAGGCTTTGACCGGTTGTGTGCCTTATTGGGCGGACAAGAGAGCATTCGCGATTTTATTGCCTTCCCAAAAAATAATTCAGGTAGAGATGTAATGATAGATGCTCCATCCGAAATTGACGAAAAGCAATTTGAAGAATTGAAGCTAAAATCTATCATTTAAATTTTTTTTAGAGAAAAAATTGCGGCAGATAATAAAATTTATATCTTTACGAAGTCTTTAATTGATTACTATGAAAAAATTACTGTATTCACTCAGCGTAGCATTAACACTCAGTATCTCTTTGTTGTCTTGTAGCAAGGGTGATTATAATTCGGGAGATGGCAAAACGGGTAACAACATCTATAATACCGCCAATGCTTCTAAAAACACCTTTAGTGCGAAAATAAACGGAATTTTATATGTGGCAGACTGGACTGCGGCTTACAAAGCAACTGCCTTAGGAGAGCTTGCCTTGTACGGATATAAAGGTTTATGGAATGCTTCCGAAGGTATTACCATTAA
This sequence comes from Phycisphaerales bacterium, assembly GCA_030054025.1. Taxonomy (GTDB): domain Bacteria; phylum Bacteroidota; class Bacteroidia; order Chitinophagales; family Chitinophagaceae; genus Rurimicrobium. The sequence continues at coordinate 4,372 of JASGCQ010000120.1, forward strand.
CATTAGTAAAGCCGCAGTAGGCACTTATCCTATTTCTTCGGGTTTGGATGCTTTCTATACATTAGATGGACTGCCAACTGACGCAACATCTGGCTCTGTAACCATTACCGAAGTTACCAGCGGAAAAGTGGTGGGTACTTTCAACATGAAAGGTGAGGGATTTGACATCACAGAAGGAGCATTTGACTCCCCAATAAAATAATACAATAACCTCTTTTAAAAAACAGCTATGTTTATGAAAAAAATTCATTGTTGTCCGATAAAAAAAATAGCCTAAAACAGGCTATTTTTTCGTTTTAGTAGAT
>JASGCQ010000042.1 GCA_030054025.1 Phycisphaerales bacterium
TTTTAAATATTGTTTTTATTGTAACGCCAAATCTGATACATTACCCTACATACTTTTATTGCTCCTTAGTAGGCTCTGCTGCTACTACCAACGCCCCATACTAAGGAGAGCGGGGGGGGGAACCTATCTTTCAATTTTTTCACCCTCTAATTTTATTTCGCTTATTGAATACCCTCCTAATTCATTTGAAGGGTAGATGCTTTTGATTACAAATATAATGCTATCTTTTACACCATATCTTATAGCGAACTTGTTTTTACCAAAATTTACAGTTTGCATTTTATATGTTTTTTTCAGACTAAACTCTCCTATACATATATTACTATGATATATAGCTGCGTCACAAATTTTTGTTGATTTCTTCCAGGTAAGTAAGCTATTCCTATTTCCATTGCAAATCATAATTTCGTTTATAATCATTGCTGTATCTGAATAGACTTTAGGATAATCAGAATAATCGTTTATGATAAACAGAGTATCCGATTGGTTTCTAAAAGTTGCTTTTGTATAAGCGGTCAATAAATTATAATCATTAATTCTTTCTAAAAAATCTGTATCCGAAGATTCCTTGTCAATGACATAAAAATCTTTATAGCTAAACAAATCATCATCGCCAACACCATACTGACCGTCGGCTTCATAATCAAAAGTATCAGTTTCTGATACGATTACTGATAATGTATCACAAGCGTTTTCTGTTTTATTGTATTCTACTACTAACGGTTTATTTGCCTTTTGAGGGGCATTAGTTTGCGTACAGCTTACTACTGCCCAAAGAAATAAAAGATAAAAATTTTTCATTGCAGTTATTTTTATGGTGCGCCTTGTAAACTATTATCAATGGGAGGGGGCTTAGACGGACTGCTATTGGAACTGCTGCTATTATCTTTAGCAGTACCACCAGAAATATCGCTTTTATAATCAGGATTATCATGTAGTCTGTAAAAGCTAACATCAATATCATTTGAGTAGCCATTCTTCTTATCTTCTGCCTGATAGCCTTGAATGGTTTTCATAAATGAATTTTGCGCTTGTCCACTTGTTTTGGACTGTGAAGTTGCCGCACTTCCTTTTAAAAGATTGTCTTGCCCAACTGAAAGTAAACATCCGTCGGATGCGCCGAGTATATGAAACTGAATTGCCTGTCGAGGTGTACTGGGGGCATCCCCCTTCATTCCACTAACCCATTGGCTTTTAGGGAATTTTTCTCCTTTTGTTTCAATTTCTAAAACATTATTCTTACCCTTCCATCTACTTCTAACCATCCCCGCATAACTATCTCCACTTGTATTTACGTCAAAAGTTCTATCTTCAATTGCTTCTTTGTTATTTACGTTTGCTCTCAAATTGTGACGTGTAAATAAAAATTCAGAAGTCTTACCACTTTCATTAGTTACAGTAACCTTATATACTGGAACTCTTGCTTGCTTTTGTTTATATTGTCTTGATGCAATTTCAGGACCTGAATACAGATTAATCATTGTGTAGCCAACGGCTTTATTGCCTACGCTGACCTTAACAATATCGCCCTCTTTGTCATTAAAGAAAATTGGGTTACCATTGAACACGGAATAATCACTTACCCCTATTTGCGGTTTTTGGTCGGGATTCCATCTTTGGGCTATTCGTGGACTGTACTCCCAATGTTCTGCCGTGTTGTGGTTTCCGATTCCATTTACCTCATTCACCTTCTCTTGCCCATTAAACCCAAAACGGTAATTATCTTTTTCGTCGCAGATGGTAACGAGTACATCGCGTGGGGTGTATTCACTCAGAATATGTAGTGTCGCTCCGTAAGTAACTGCTGATAAGGGTACAAATGCCCCTGCACCCACGGGGCTAGTGCGGTACTCTAAAAGGGTGGCTTGTACATTGCCTAGGTGATTGGTCATCTCGTAGTATCTACGCTCTAAGATAGGGGAAACTGTTCGCTCGTCCAAATAGGTATTGCCATCGGTGGCATAGGTTTCGGTTTTGTAGGGGAGGATGAGGTCGGCATAGGCATAGTGCGGTAGTTGTCGGTAGGCTGCCCAGACTGGAGGTCGCCGCCCCCCAAAAAAAGACGGGTGACGCCGCTTTCTTTTTTCATCTAAGGCACAAGTACCCAACCCTGCTACTCCTAACGCTGCATACTTGCGCCAGTGGGGTTATTTGACACAAAATGGCAAAAATCGCATCTTAAAAATGAGCCTACAGATGAAAAGGCGAAGCTGGATCACCAAGCTTTGACAAAGTATTGACAACATCAAATACCCCTTTATTAATCTATCGCCGTAGTTCTATTGAACTTTTTGTGATAAACATATTGACTCTTGAGGATTGTGTGCCTTTTAGTATTTAAATCGTTCGAAAGATTTTTTCGCTAGATATTCTTGATGGTCGGGATGCGCAATTTTAATTAGTGCCATAGCCCGTTGTTCCATATTGAGTCCGAATAAGTTTACCGCACCAAATTCGGTAACTACCCAATGTATATGACCTCTTGTGGTTACAACACCTGCTCCTTCTTTTAGGTAGGGGACAATACGAGATAGACCTTTTTTGGTGGTAGAAGGTAATGCGATAATCGGCTTGCCTCCTTCGGACAAAGCGGCACCGCGGATAAAATCCATTTGCCCGCCGATGCCAGAATATTGGTAAGTGCCTATAGAATCGGAACAAACTTGCCCCGTTAAGTCAATTTCAATAGCACTGTTGATGGCTGTTACTTTAGGGTTGAGGCTCAAAATACGAGGGTCATTTACATAAGAAACATCTAATGATTTGATGATTGGATTGTCATCTACAAAATCATACAATTTTTTTGTGCCTAAAAGGAAAGAGGTAACACAATAATCGGGTACTATTTTTTTAAATTTATTGTTGATAATTTCTTGTTGAATGAGGGGTATTGCTCCATCAGAAAACATTTCGGTATGTAAGCCTAAATTTTTGTGATGCGTTAAATTTTTGAGTACCGAATCGGGTATAGTACCAATACCTAGTTGTAGCGTAGCACCGTCTTCTACCATATTGGCAACGATGGTTCCGATTTTTTCGGTTACTTCATTATTTTCGTTCGCATAGCTCTGCTCGGGTAGTGCTTCATCTACCCACACGGCAGCGTCAAATTTACTAAAGGGTATAAAGGCATCGCCATGTACGCGTGGCATGTTGGGGTTTACTTGTGCAATTATTTTTTTAGCGACACTTACTGCTGCTCGTGCAATATCTACGGATGTGCCGAGGCTGCAATAACCGTGTTTGTCGGGAGGAGAAACATGTACAATGGCGACATCGATTGGTAAAATATTTTTGATGAATAGGCTCGGAATTTCACTCAAGAAAACTGGAATATAATCGCCCATGGCACTGTTTACCGCTTTTCTATTGCTTTCGGAAACAAATAGGGAGTTCATATAAAAATGCCCTTGTAAGTTTTCGTTATTGAGATCTACTCCTTGAAGCGTGATGGCTATCAGCTCTACATGTTGCAATCTTTCTTTTTGCTGTATTAAATTTTTGATTAAGTGAACGGGAGTTGCAGCACTGCCGTGAAGAAAGACTCTGTTTCCTGATTTTATGATTTGTATGGCTTCATCTGCATTCTGGTAGCTGTGTTGTCTGTACATTCGTCTAATCGTCTTTGCTGACAAAAGTACACTTCTTTTAAGGCATGACTTAGGATTTTTTAGGTTTCTTGTTTTTAATGGCGTGATTGCATTTCTGATTATTTTGAAAAACAAAACTTTCATTTGTCGTCTTAGCGTATTAAATTCGCCTCGCTAAAAATAACTGAACAACTAAATACTTTTTCAAACACAATGACATTACTGACCGATTTACACGAAGGTATTTTGACGATTACCGTTAACCGTCCAGAAAAAATGAATGCAATCAATAAGGATGTAATTACTGATTTGAGTGACACTTTGGACGCTGCTATTGTCAATAAAGAGGTAAAGTCAATCATTATCACTGGAGCAGGAGAAAAAGCATTTGTGGCGGGTGCAGACATTACAGAATTTACGGGATTGAATGCTGCAGACGGTAGTGCTTTGGGACAACGAGGTCAGGATTGTGTGTTTAATAAAATTGAAAATTCCCCTAAACCTATAATAGCGGCAGTTAATGGCTTTGCCTTAGGCGGAGGTTGTGAGTTGGCAATGAGCTGTCATTTTAGAGTCGCCAGCGAGAACGCCAAATTTGGACAACCAGAGGTCAATCTTGGATTGATACCTGGATATGGTGGTACACAAAGGCTCACACAATTAGTTGGTAAAAGCAAAGCAATGGAATTGATATTGTCAACTGATATGATTGGTGCTGAAGAAGCCAAAGCACTGGGTCTTGTAAATTATGTATTTCCGTTGGTGAGTTTATTGGACGAAGCCAAAAAGATGCTGCAAAAAATAAATACGAAAGCACCTATTGCCCTAGCAAAATCAATTGCTTTGGTGAATCAAGCTGCTAATGGCGATGAACAGGGTTTTAAAAATGAAATTAAAGAATTTGGGTCTTGTTTTGAAACTGAGGACATGAAAGAAGGGGTGTCTGCATTCCTCGAAAAAAGAAAGGCCAATTTTCAAGGAAAATAGTATAAGTAAATTTATATTTGAATTTTCTTGCCCAAAACTTAAAATAAAAAGCAAAAGTTTATATCTTGTACCCAAATTTAGTATCCATTATGCGGAACAAAATTATTAATCATATTTGCACGACCTTCGTTGTGCTTAGTATTGCCTATACTGCTCAAGCTCAATTAGATTATGAGTATATTGAACGCAAAGGTTGGTCGCTTGGTATCAATGTTGGTAATAGCGAACTATGGGGAGATATAGGCACGAAATCGCCCATCGCTCATTTTACAAATGGGGAATACACTAAAAATACAATGCCTTTTGTAGGTTTATACACACGATATGTATTAGATCCATCTTTTGTAATCCGTACAGGTATCAACTATGGTACGGTGGCTGCGAGCGATAAGATGAATGCTGATTTGGCAAAAAAAGCCGAAAAATATGAAGATGATGCCGTTCAGCGTTTTCAACGTAATTTGGATGTAAGGGTAAACATTTGGGAAGCTAATTTATTATTCGAGGTTAATCCTTTTCGCTTTTCGCATATAAGCCGAATGGCTCATAGACACTTTCAACCCTATTTGCTATTTGGTATTACTGGATACCATTTTCAATCCAAAGGTAGATATATCAATAAAGTTCCGGGTGCCGCAGGTTCTTCTAATGAGCAATGGATTAATTTGTATAACTTACATATCGAAGGCGATGGATTTGCAGAAACCGGTGTGAAGGCATACAAACAATGGCAAATGGCTATTCCATTGGGTATTGGCGGCAAATGGGATTTGAGTCCTAAATTCGCTATCGGATTAGAATTTCAATATCGTTACTGTTTTACCGATTATTTGGATGGCGTAAGTGGCAAATATATTGACCCCAAATTGTATGATAAATATTTGCCACAAGACGCTAATTTGGCTCGTGCTATGAGCGATAAATCTTGGGAATTAGACCCTAGCAATATCCATGTTCCGGGGCAAATGCGCGGTAGTAACAAAGGCAAAGACGCATACTCAACACTTTCAATTACGTTCTTTTATAAATTTAAATCTAGAGCAATGCCTTGGTGGCTATAATACGAACTTGATTGAACCAAAAGCGACGTAAGCCTTTTTACGTCGCTTTTTTTAATTTTTACCGACAGGTGTTTCTTAATATTGCACTTATAAACCGATTTTATGTACGCATACATACAAGGAAAAATTACATTTAAATCGCCCTCATTATTGTATATAGATGTCAATGGCTTGGCATACGAGGTCAATATCACTTTACGGACTTATGATTGTATTCAAAACTTAGAACAGTGTCGCCTATATACCCATGTAAAGGTGAGTGAAGATGCTTGGGTGCTGTATGGATTTGCAGATGAACAAGAGCGAACAACATTTCGCCAGTTGCTCAGTATCAATGGAGTAGGTGCTGGTACTGCTAGAATTATTTTATCTTCTTTGAGTCCTGCCGAGCTCGAAAGAGCGGTCGTAATGGAAGATACCGGAATGCTTGAAAAAGTAAAGGGTATTGGCACGAAGACAGCTCAACGAATTGTATTGGAACTGAAAGGTAAAATAGGAGCTAAAGGATTAGCTTTGAGTGTTAATTATTCTACAGAATCGCACAATACAAAAGCTAATGATGCGTTAATAGCATTGGTAAACTTGGGTATTAATAAAACTGCTGCAGAAGTTGCTTTGAAAAAAATTAATAATTTGGGTGAGCTGGCTGTGGAAGAATTAGTGAAACAGGCATTACGAAACCTATAAAATTAGGATTACCAATCACTTTGGTTCAATTGAAAACAAAAATAAAGTATAGCATTACCGGTGCTATCAAATCATCTCATCTACTGTTTACAGTACTTGCTGCGCTGTTATGCTCTGTTCATACTTGGGGCCAAACTACAATAAAGCCTACGAAATCGGATTCGTCGCTTAAATTTCCTATCTATGACCACAAAGAGAATGGAAGGCCCGACTCTAAACCTTCGGGAATGGATCTGCCAGACCCCAGTAATGTTCAAAAAACAGTTGAATATGATGAAAAAGAAAACAAGTATTATTTTATAGAGAAAGTAGGGGATAGTTATATCCGAAATCCTACTTACCTCACTCAAGAAGAGTATCAAAAATATCGTGCGCAGCAAGACGAGCATAATTATTGGCGCAGAAGATTGGATGCGCTTACGATGTTCAATAAAAAGCCCGAATTGCCTACGATGTACAAAGAGGGGTTGTTTGACCGAATCTTTGGCGGAACGGCTATTCAAGTTCGCCCACAGGGGAATGTAGATGTAACCTTGGGCGGTAATTGGCAACAAATCAAAAACCCTGCCCTTACCCAACGCCAACAGAAGTATGGTGTACCCAATTTTGATTTGCAGATGAATATCAATTTGTTGGCAACGATTGGAGATAAAATGAAGCTGAATATCAGCAATAACACCAAGGCTACTTTTGATTTTCAAAACATGCAGCGGATAGAATATACGGGAAAGGAGGATGAGATTATTAAAAAAATAGAAGCTGGTAATACTAGCTTCCCCTTAAAAAGCACCTTGCTTAGTGGTCGCCAATCCTTATTCGGTATCAAAACTCAATTGCAATTTGGTAAACTTTGGGTTACAGCGGTATTGTCTCAACAAAAGTCTAAACAAAATAGTTTGAGTATTCAAGGTGGGGCTCAAACGCAGCAATTTACCATTAAGGCAGACGCTTATGAGGAAAACAGAAACTTTCTGTTGGCGCATTATTTCCACGACAATTATGGCAAGACCTTGCAGAATTTTCCTGTGATTAATTCATTGGTAACAATTAATAAAATTGAGGTATGGATAACCAATAACACAGGTACTGTAACCGGAGTAAGAAGTGTACTAGCATTTATGGATTTGGGCGAGCATAATCCTTACAACAAAACCTTGATTTCGGGCAATGTGCCACTTAATTTGCCCGACAATACTTCTAACGATTTGTACAGTCGTTTGCTTCAATACCCCAATGCTCGTCATAAAGATGGGGCATCTACCTCCATGACCTCCTTATTTGGATTAGAATCTGAAGGTCGCGATTATCAAATCACTACTGCTCGTAAACTTGCCCCAACCGAATATACCTTTAACCCTCAATTAGGTTATATCTCCATCAATACTCAACCCAATCCTTCTGATGTGATTGCGGTAGCATTTCGATATACTTATAATGGAAAAGTGTATCAAGTAGGTGAATTTTCTGAAGATTTACCGCCCGACAGCACCAATCAACGAGTTATTTTTCTTAAATTATTAAAAGGAACTTCCAATCGTCCGCAATTGCCTATTTGGCAATTGATGATGAAGAATGTATATGCTTTAGGTGGTTATGGCTTGTCACGGGACAATTTTAGATTGAACATTTTATATCAAGACCCTGGTGGTGGAGAAAAAAGATATTTGCCTGAAGGTACTTCTGCCGGCATCCCCTTGCTTACAGTATTGAATTTGGATCGCTTGAACCAACAAAATGACCCTTCGCCCGATGGTGTATTTGACTTTGTAGAAGGAACAACTATTAATACCCAGCAAGGGAAAATTATTTTCCCTGTGTTGGAGCCTTTTGGAAAAGACCTATTGCCCGCCATAGGTCCCGATCCTGTTTTGCAACGAAAGTATCCTTATCAAATTTTGTATGATTCTACCAAAACTGTAGCACTGCAATCTCAGCAAAACAATCGTTATGTGATGCGAGGGAGCTACAAGTCTGCATCATCTAGCGAAATTTCGTTGGGGGGATTCAATATTCCGCAAGGTTCTGTACAGGTAACAGCAGGAGGTCAACGACTGACAGAGAATTTAGATTATCAGATAGATTACGGATTGGGTAAGCTAAAGATTTTAAATACAGGGATACTCAATTCAGGTATTCCTATCAATGTGCAATATGAAGATAATGCCACATTTGGTTTTTCGCAACAGAATTTTATAGGTACAAGGTTCGATTATATTTTCAATCCTAAGCTTACTCTTGGAGGTACCTTTATGCGTTTGTCCGAAAGACCTTTTACGCAAAAGACTACGATAGGTGAAGACCCGATTAAAAATACCAATTTAGGTTTTGATGCCAGCTATCAATCCGAATTTTCTGGGCTAACCAGATTGTTGGATAAATTGCCTATCTATTCTACCACCACCAGTTCTTTCATTACCGCATCGGGCGAAGTAGCAGGGATATTCCCTGGTCACTCCAAAGTGATTGATGGTGTTGACCCCGGAGGTACTGTTTATATTGATGATTTTGAAGGTACGCGCAGCTCCTATGATTTGAAATTTCCGGTGCAAAGTTGGAATATGGCATCTACCCCTGCAAATGCCCGTAATAAAAGCGGCAATATTATGTTTCCCGAAGCCACGCTTGATTCTTTGGCATACGGGTATAATAGAGCAAAATTGGCTTGGTATATGCTGGAGCCCAACTTAATAGATCCTTTGAGTGGAGGGGTGCCTGGATCTGTAAGTAAAGACCCCGACCAGCATTATATCCGCATGGTGCAATTGCAAGAGATTTTTCCGCAAACTTCTTACAATACATTACAAAACGCCATCTCTACACTCGATTTATCTTATTATCCTAGAGAGAGGGGACCGTATAATTTTGATGTAAATGGTGTGGATCCGGCAACGGGGCATTTTGTACCCTCTTCTGCCAGTAAGCGTTGGGGGGGGATTACTCGATATATTGACAACACAGATTTCGAACAGTCCAATGTTGAATTTATCGAAATATGGATGATGGATCCTTTTATTGGCTCTCGCTCTGGTTCGAAAGGCGGGTCTTTGATTTTTAATTTAGGGGATGTTTCCGAAGATGCTTTGAAAGATCACAGCATGGGTTTTGAAAATGGAATTACTAATCCCAAAAATTTCAAACAGCTTACTGCTACCCGCTGGGGATATGTACCTAGTTTTGACCAACAAATTACCCGCACTTTTGACAACGACCCAACATCAAGATCTATACAGGATGTGGGTTATGACCTGTTGAGCAATGAAGAAGAGAAAGCTAAATATCAAGGCTATCTCAACGATTTGGCAGCAAAAGTTGGGGTTACTTCTACCGCATATTTACAGGCTGTAGATGATCCATCAAACGATAATTATCAATTTTTCAGAGATGCTGGTTTGGATAATGCCTATATATTACAGCGATACAAACGCTACAACAATATGGAGGGCAACTCGCCGATTACAAACCCTAATACTACTTTTTCTTCGGCAGCTACTACTGTGCCTGAATCTGAAGATTTGAATAGGGATAACACTCTAAATGAAGCAGAAAATTATTATCAATATAGAATAGACCTCAACCCTAGTAGTATGAAGGTGGGGAGCAATTTTATCACCAACAAGTATGATAATCCTAGCGTTACATTGCCCAATGGTACTAAAGAGCCAGAAACTTGGTATCAATTCAAAATTCCGATAGCAGAATTTCAAAACAAAGTAGGCAACATCAGCGACTTTCGTTCCATACGTTTTATGCGGATGTATCTTACCGATTTTGAAGACAGTACCACTATTCGTTTTGCCAGATTACAATTGGGTCGTAATACTTGGCGCAAATATGCCTATTCATTATTGACTCCTGGAGAGAATATTCCAATTGACAATTCAACGACCTCTTTTAATTTGCTTTCTGTAAGTGTTGAAGAAAATAGTAAAAGAACGCCTATCCCTTATGTGATTCCTCCTGGTGTTACTCGTCAACAACAAGCAGTGAGCAATGGTCAAACCGTTCAACAAAATGAACAATCCATTTCCTTACAATTGTGCAACCTGAAAGATGGCGATTCTCGTGGGGTCTTTAAATCAATAGGCACTAATTTTGATTTACGTCAGTTTGATAGGCTTCGTTTATTTGTACATGCCGAATCGCAAGTAGGTCAAAGCTCCTTACAAAATGGCGATTTACAAATATTTTTGAGAATTGGTAGCGATTTTACCAATAACTATTATGAATACCGTCGTCCACTAAATGTTACAAATTCGGGTGCAGCATCGCAACAAGATATTTGGCCTCAAAATAATGAGTTGAATTTGTTGTTGAACGATTTGGTCAATATCAAAACTAGAAGAAACGACAAGGGCTTGCCTGTATATGTTCCCTATCAAGAAACACTTGCCGATGGAAGTACAATTGTAGTGGTGGGACAGCCGAATATTGGCGATCCTAAAAATATGATGTTGGGTGTTATTAACCCTAAAAAGGACAATAATAATCCCTCCGATGATGGTTTGCCAAAATGCGGAGAGATTTGGTTTGACGAACTGCGTGTTAGCGGATTGAGTGATAGAACAGCTTATGCAGCCGCAGGAAAATTAAATTTGCAATTGGCCGATTTGGGTAGCATCCGATCAAGTGGTACGGCGCATACGGCAGGCTATGGCAATATTGATCAAAAAATAAACCAACGATCGCAGAACAGTACTTACTCTTACGACATTTCTTCTAATCTTAATTTAGGCAAATTGATGCCTAAAGATTTGGGGGTGCAACTGCCTTTCTTTATAGGCTATTCTGAAAATGTGAGCAACCCTAAATACAATCCTTACGACCTTGATGTGAAGATGGATGATTTACTTAGTGCCACATCTAATGTTGCCAAACGAGATTCTTTGAGAAAGGCGGCTCAAGACTTCACCTCTATCACGAGTTTCAATATTGCCAATGCTAGGATTTTAGGTTCGCCAAAAGCTACTAAGACTAAGTTTTACGGTATTAAAAACTTCGACTTCAGCTACTCCTATAATAAGCAGTTTAAGCACAACTCCATGATTGCAAGCGATGATTATACAACACAAGCCTTTGGACTGGGTTATACTTATTCGTTTAAGCCAAAATCTTTTGAACCATTTAAAAATATGGTGAAATCAAAATCAAAATGGTTTGCACTGATCAAAGATTTTAACTTCAATATTAAGCCTTCGAATGTCACTTTTCGCAATGATATGAATAGGGTAATGAATGAAACGGTGGTGCGTGCGGTAGGAGATGGTAATTATAAAATTGCCCCTACTTATTTTAAGAATTTCATTTGGACTCGCACCTACAATTTTCGTTGGGATTTGACTCGTTCTCTCTCCCTTGATTATAATGCAACTAACAGATCGAGGGTAGATGAACCAACTGGTAGAATTGATAATGCAAGTAAAAGAGACTCGTTGTGGTCTGCTATACAAAAATTAGGCAGGAATACTCAATTTACACAAGCCTTCAACGCCAGCTATTCCATTCCCCTAAATAAACTGCCGATTACGGATTGGACTAGTTTAAAAATAACCTATGGCTCTACATTTTCTTGGACAGCCGCTTCTAGATTGGCCGAAAATTTAGGCAATACCTTGGCTAATACACAACAAAAGCAAATCAATGGAGAATTGAATTTTTCTCAATTGTATAATAAAAATCGTTGGTTAAGAGCGGTGAATCAAGCTTCTGGAGTCGGGAGCCGAAAAGAAGTTATGGGCAAATCAATGGCTGCGCCCAATGCGGGAATGATAAATGCAGGTCCTAAAGATTTGAGTGCTGGAGGATTGTTAAGTTCAGGCATCGGTAATCCAACAGAATCCGCACCAGGCAAAGAATTGGCAGAGTCGAGCAAAAAACCAAAGGTTAAAAAAACTAAAGATTCGACCATTGTCCCCAAAACTATAGACCTCACCGGATTTACCGATAGGCAGATTGATTCTGTCAAAAAGGTGCAGAAGGCAGAAGAACTAGCAAGAAACAAAGCAGAGGCTTTGAAAAAGAAATTGGCAAAAAAAGCTGCTCGTTTGGCGAGAAGAAATAGCACGCCTGAAGTTTCGGATGCAGAGCGTTTTGGCGGTAAATTACTAACGATGGTAAAGCGGGCAACCTTAAATTATACTGAAAGCGGGGGAGTTATTCTTCCTGGATTTAGAGATTCGACACAGCTTTTAGGTATCAGCAGCACGGGTTCGCCCGGGTTAGGCTATGCTTTTGGCTATCAACCCAATTTGCCTTGGCTCAACCAATTGGGCAATAGTGGTAAATTGAGTAGAGATACTCTTTTTAATAGTCAATTTTCACAAACCTTTAGCCAAAATATCAATTTTACAGCACAGGTAGAGCCTATATCTGATTTGAGGATTGATTTGTCGCTGAATCGTACTTTTTCCAAAACACATAGCGAGCTGTTTAAAGACACCACTTATGGAGCCACGCCTCAATTCGAACATTTGAATGCTTTTCAATCAGGAACTTTTACGCAAAGCTACAACGCTTTAAATACCATGTTTAAACCATCAAGTGCCTCTTCGGGAACTTTTTTGCAATTCATCAACAACAGACCCTCTATTTCGGACCGTTTGGGCAAAAACAATCCTTATACCAACGGTGCTCGGGATCCTAATTATCCAGATTATGCCAAAGGTTATACGCCATATTCTCAAGAAGTTTTAATCCCTGCATTTATTGCCGCTTATTCCGGTCAAAGTGCCAGCAGTGTGCCTTTATTGGATTATGGCAATAAAGATCAGCTCAATAATAATCCCTTTAAATTTGTACTTCCACGCCCCAATTGGCGTATCACCTATAATGGTTTGAGCAAATTACCCTTGTTTAAAAAGATATTTTCCAATTTTGTTATCAGCAGCGCATACACCGGCTCTTTAGCCATGAATAGCTTTAATTCGGCTCTTACCTATCGCGATTTGTTGGGCGTAGGATTTCCTTCTTTTATTGATTCTAATTCGGGTAATTATATCCCTTATTATCAAGTGCCAAATATTACCATTTCCGACCAGCTCAATCCTCTTTTTGCGGTAGATATTGCCTTCAATAATAAATTGACTACTCGATTTGAAGTTCGCAAAAACAGAATTGTCAGTTTGAGCTTGATAGATTATCAAGTGAGTGAAACCAAAAGCCAAGAATTTATTTTCGGATTAGGTTATAAAGTACGAGGTATGATATTGCCCTTTATGATTGCCGGTAAAAGAAAATTAAACAATGACCTCAATGTTAAGGTTGATGTCGGTATTCGAGATGATAAGACTACCAATACTTATATTGCGAATCAGCAAGATATTGTCAGTAGAGGGCAAAAGGTAATCACTATATCTCCAACTATTGATTATCTCATTAGTCAAAGTCTTACTTTGCGCATCTTCTATAATCGAAGCCAAACAATACCTTATGTATCCAATTCCTACCCAATCACTACTACAAGTGCCGGAATTACGTTGAGGTTTATGTTTGCTCAATAAGCAACAACCGTTATCAGGATAACAGTTGGCTGTCATTCCCTTTTTAGAATATTTAGTCGTAAACAGGATATTTTCAGCTATTTTATAAACCGAAATTCAACAATTTTCAAAACCGCCTACACACTTTTTCAAACACTACCTCCGTTTTCGGCTTGACATTATAAAGATGAAGGCAATATTTTAGATTAGAATAGAAAAGCAAAAAAAAAGACCACCACAAATGTCCATTTGAACTAAACGTCTTTTAAAAACCACCACAAATGTCCATTACACCCCGATATTCAATCAAATAAACAGGCTTTAAATGTTAAAGAATTGGGGCACATATAGGCGTGCTAATGAACTTGAAATATTTTATTTTCGCCCAAAAGAAAATAAAACTGCGTCAACTTCGTTATAGAAATCAAAATGCCGCTATGAAAAAGATAATTGCTTTACTTGCTTGTATTTTTCTTTTTGAAGCTTATGCCCAAGCCCAAGAAACAATTTATTTAAACAATCAAAAAGAACCCATAGAGTGCCAAGTGGTGGAAATCAACTCTACTGAGGTGAAATATAAACCTGCCGATGCCGAACAATTGGTAGTGGGCGTCAACAAATCAGAAGTACACAAGATTGTGTTCAAATCTGGTCGTGTACAATATTTTACCGACCCGCTCAAAGATTTTTCTTACTACAAAGAACAAAAAAAGTGGATTGCTAAAGTAGGAATCTTATCTCCTGTCTCAGGCTTCACCGATTTTTATCTCGAAAAATCGCTCAAACCCGGCAAAAGCTTAGAATTTCAGGTTAATATTACTGGTTTGGGGAAAAATGTACCCATTCTTGGTAGCGGTATTCAGAATGGCAATAGCAACGAGGACATTTTCTACGACCAAAAAGGATTTTCAGCGGGGCTTGGTCTAAAAGTGCTGCGTATGCCCGATTTTGAATTGGCGAATCGTAAGATCATGCATATCCTGCAAGGGAGCTATATTAAACCCAATGTTATTTTGGGCTACTATCAGCGCAATATGCTCTATAACGACCCTACGAATAATATTGATAAAACAAAAGTAAAAGGAGTAGTTACTGCCTTGGTGTCTATAACCCTAGGTAAACAATGGATTCTCGACAATACCATATCTATTGACATCTACGCATTAATCGGTTTGGGTATTGATAATTTCAGAAGGCAACAAGCTAAAACAATCAGCGATGCAGGCGGAATTGATCCTTATGAATACAACAAATATTTGCCTTATCGCAATTTTGGTTATACCCGATTGGGAAGAGGAGATGAAGGGATTGCCATCGGAGCAGGAATAAAAGTGGGCTATCTATTCCATTGGAAAAAGCCTAAAAAAGATATGGTAGGCGGTATGGACAAAATGCGCGAACGCTTGAACAAATAAAAAAACTGACGAGTTACTCACATCGCACCGCTACAACCACCTACCCTTGCTACATTCCTGTCCTGGGGGGGTCGGCAGGAGCTGGTCGTATAAGACTCGCCAGTGGGCGCAAAAGTAAGTGCTTTGAGAAAATAAACAAAAAATTATTTCAAATAAATGGCTCAATATGGCGAAAGGCTCAATCAATAGAACCTTTCGCCATATATCATGATTGCTTGAAATTGTGTTAAATAGCCATCAAACTACAGCCCCTCAATGCGGAAAAATCCATTCTACCCAGCACTTCAAAGCTAGTATCAGCATATACTTTGCCCATATCTTCGGTAGCAATAAAAGCACAAGAATGCACATTAGCAAGGTCTATGATATTCAGTACGCCACTACCCTCCTGCTTCGTTTCGAGAGGGTCTTGCACATCGCGTACTAAGGCACGCATACTCGCTATCGGGCGAAAAATACCCTTTTGGGTAGCATAAGCCTGGGAGAGCAATTCGGTCATCCCATATTCCGAATGCACCTGCTCTAGTTGCCATTGTTCTTGCAAAAACTGATGCACTTGTTCGCGCGTCCATTCGGCTTGTCGACCTTTCATGCCTCCCGTTTCCATTACCACTACCCCGTTCAAGTCCATCGAATACTGGCTAGAAAAGTCCAGCAAAGCAAAAGTAACCCCCAACAAGAGTATTTTTTTGTTTTGCGCTTGCAATTGCTTTATTTTCTCTTGCAGCAAAGCATACTCGTTCAGGTAAAAACCACACTC
Source organism: Phycisphaerales bacterium (assembly GCA_030054025.1). GTDB lineage: Bacteria > Bacteroidota > Bacteroidia > Chitinophagales > Chitinophagaceae > Rurimicrobium. The sequence goes on from JASGCQ010000042.1 coordinate 15,976, forward strand.
TGGCTGCCCACTCTGCTGCATCAACAATTGGCTCATGTGTATCAAAGAAGAAGTTTTGCGCTCGAGATACGAAGGTAGTAGTGCCAAAATGACCCAGTCCTGTACACTGCCATAAAAATATTCGAAACCCGCCAACGAAATAGCTTCGTACAGATCAATATCCTGTACATAATGCCGGTTGGGCAACTTGCCTGTAGTACTGCTACTTTCAAAAAGAGTAGCATAAGGATGCGCTCTACCGCTAAGGACTTGATGCGATTTGAAAAAAGAAATGGGCAAAAAGGGAATTTGTGTTACTGCTCTTATTTTTTCAGGTTCAATGTTCAAGGCTTCGTTATAGGCCCGATACAGCTCATTACACTCATATTGATAGCGGTAGAGGCGCAAAGCAAAGGCATCAAAATCTTCGGTACAATTTTGCAGCAATTCTTTTCCACTAATTGTATCGAACGGCATTGATTTTTGGATTATTTTTGAGCAAGAAATATTTTTGCAAAACAACAAAAAAAAACATTGTGCGCACCAACAGATTTTATACTATCCTTCATTTTAAACCTTTTTGTACCGCACTGCTTGCTTTGGGCTTGCTCTTAACGGTAGCTTGCAACAAAACAAAAACACCCGGCAATAGCACACCAGCTATTAATTTCACGGGTATTTCTAGCGATAGTATTCAGGCTGGCAGCAGCGCTGCCATTCGCCTGAGCTTCAATTTCAGCGATGGCGACGGTAATTTGGGCAATAAACCCTCTTCGGGCATATACGATATCTACACCATAGATAGCAGAGATAATAGTTTTATCAATTATTACTTTCCGCAAGAACTACCTTCGGTAGTAGATCCTACAAAAGAGCTTACAGGTACTTGCCAATTGGATTTTCGGGGCGAATTTATCCTATTGCGCCCTACTCGTCCAGGAGGCGATACCGTACGCTACGAAGTGTATATCCGCGACCGTGAAGGCAATGAGAGTAATCATTTTACAACCCCCAATATTTACATTAAGCCTTAATAAAAGAGGGATGGATACTGCTTAGTCCACAGCCTTCTTCAAAAACAATATAGAAATAAAAGTGGATTTGCTATTTTTGGCAATCAAAATCAACAATAAAACCTCTGAACAACAATATTTTACTATGGCAGAAGTGATAAGAATGCCGCTCCTGAGCGATACGATGACGGAAGGAAAAATTGCAGAATGGCACAAAAAAGTAGGCGATTCGGTAAAAGCAGATGATGTGCTTGCCGATGTAGAAACCGACAAAGCCACCATGGAAGTGTTGCCTTTTGTCAGCGGCATCATCTTATATATTGGTGTAGAAAAAGGCAAGGCAGCCAAAGTAAACGACATTATAGCCATTATAGGCAAGGCAGGAGAAGATTATACCGCCTTGTTGGATAGCCCCAAAGAAACACTTGCTGCGGTAGCGACTGCTCCTGCTGCTCTGGTAACCGACCACACCAGCACTGCAAGTGTAGCTCCCGCAGCGATACCCGCAGGGGTAACGGTGATTCGCATGCCATTGTTGAGCGATACCATGACCGAAGGAAAAATTGTAGCTTGGAATAAGAAGGTAGGCGATACGGTGAAGAACGATGATGTGCTTGCCGATGTAGAAACCGACAAGGCGACGATGGAAGTGATGGGCTATGCCGATGGCGTACTCTTGCACATTGGAGTAGCCGAAGGTAATGCTGCTAAAGTCAACGATATTATTGCCATAGTAGGCAAAGCAGGTACCGACATTCAAGGTATTCTGAACGCTGCCAACTCCGCTGCCCCCTCTGTGGCAAGCCTTAGCTCCGCAGCCTCTGCTGCGGAGCTAAGCGATGATAGCCGTATCAAAATATCGCCTTTGGCACGCAAAATAGCCGAAGGAAAAGGTATAGACCTCAAGCAATTGCAAGGCTCGGGCGATGGTGGCAGAATTGTAAAAAGAGACATAGAAAATTACCCTGATTCTGCTGCCTTTGCTGCAAAAGCGACAACAACAAGCAGCCCCGTATTTGTGCCCACCACAGGCATCGAAGGACATACGGATACACCATTGACGCAAATGCGCAAAATAATTGCGGCACGTTTATCTGAGAGTATGTACAGCGCACCCCATTTCTACCTCAAAATTTCGGTAGCCATGGATCAAGCAATGGCTGCCCGAAAGCAAATCAACGATATGGGCGAAGCCAAAATTTCGTTCAACGATTTCATCGTCAAAGCTTGCGCCATGGCTTTGCGCAAACATCCTGCGGTCAACAGCTCTTGGATGGGCGATTTTATCCGCACCCATCACCACATTAATGTTGGTAGTGCTATAGCGGTAGAAGAAGGGCTGATTGTTCCCGTCATCAAATATGCCGACCAATTGTCGCTCACCCAAATAGCGACAACAGCAAGCGATTTGTATGCCAAAGCACGCAACAAAAAAATACAACCCAGCGAATTTACAGGCAATACCTTCACCATCTCCAATTTGGGCATGATGGGTATTGATGAGTTTACTGCAATTATCAATCCACCAGATAGCTGCATCCTCGCCGTGGGCAATATTGTTCCTACCCCTGTGGTGGAAAATGGAACTGTAGTAGTGCGTCAAATTTTGAAACTCACCCTCAGTTGCGACCATCGTGTGGTGGACGGTGCTATAGGCGCACAATTTTTACAAACACTGAAATCTTATCTGGAAAATCCAGTAACGATGCTGGCATAACACAATGAAGAAAGAGCCGATTGGCTCTTTCTTTTTATTCCTCCTTTTTTATCAGAACAAAATCTTTTCAAGCACATGAAGCCTACCCTTACAGCAAAATCTATTGTGGGATTGAGCTTGTTGCTGTTGCTCAGTGCCCTCTTTTGCTTTTCGGCAATCACCAAATACAGCAGCATAGAACCTTTTGAGTGGACTTTTATGGATATGGGCTTGCCCAATACAGTGGCTTTTTTATTGGCACGCTTCTTTATCGGTTTCGAGTTATTGTTAGCACTCTTTATGCTCGGACATTTTTATCTCAAGTGTTTTACTTATCCCATTACTATACTTTTTTTACTGGCGATGACGCTTTATTTGCTCATCATCCTCTTCACCAAAGGCAATAGTGTGGATTGTGGCTGCTTTGGTGATACCCTACCCATGTCGCCCGCAGTGAGTATTCTAAAGAACATTGGACTTTTGGGATTGACCTATCTTTTGTCCAAAATCTATACCCCTAAACCCTATCGTTTTCAACCTTTACTGGCGGGTATTGGTGCGGCGGCTATGTTGGCGATACCTTATGTCTTTGTACCCTTCTCGCAAGAGCCCAAGCCCATCAATCTCAATCCGCTGTACCAAGATGCGAGCGAGTGCCCCAAGGTAGAACTCCGCAAGGGCAAGCACCTCATTGCTTTTATGAGTTTGGGATGCCCCCATTGCCGCAATGCCGCCAAAATATTTCGCAACATTTATGCCGAAGACACTAGCCTTCCCGTGATGATGATTTTATTGGGCAATCCGAGAGATACTGCCGACTTTTTCAAAGACACCAAGGCCAATGTCGTACCTCATTTTATCTATCGCAATTCCGAAGAATTTATCAAAATGGCAGGCAAATATGTACCCTCCATATCTTGGGTGAACAATAGTATCAAAGAACGCAACATCAGTTATGTGCAGCTCAGTACAGCATTGCTCAGAAACTGGAAAAACAATTAAATCATTATGGCAGTGCAAGAAGAAGACGATATAGAAGAATACGACGACGGCGACGAACCGGGCGCATCGGGCGAAGCCGAACTGGCAGAGCGGGAACGTTTTATTGTAAACAAAGGTCAAGAATCTTTGCGCATTGATAAGTTTCTGCAAAACCGACTGGAAGGTGCTACTCGCAACAAACTACAACAAGCCCTAGACGAGGGTTTGATCTTGGTGAATGGCAAGACGGTAAAATCCAACCACAAGATAAAACCGGGCGAAGAGATTGTTATTTTCGAAACACGCCCTTCGGCACTCTACGAGATTGTACCCGAAGACTTGCCCCTAGATATTACTTACGAAGACGAAGACATCCTCATCATCAACAAAAAAGTGGGCATGGTGGTGCATCCCGGCTGTGGCAATCCGCGTGGCACTCTGGTAAATGGACTGTCTTATTACCTCAAAAAAGAAGAAACGGAAGAACTGCCCCGCATCGGCTTGGTGCATCGGATAGACAAAGACACAAGCGGACTGCTGGTGATTGCCAAAAACGAAGCTGCCATGCAAAAGATGGGGCTGCAATTCAAAAACCATACAGTACATCGCCGGTATATTGCCCTAGTATGGGGCAATCTGGAAGAAGATGAAGGCACCGTGGTGGCGCATATTGGGCGACATCAGCGTTTTCGAAAAATCATGGCGGCCTACCCCGATGGCGAATTGGGCAAAGAAGCCATTACGCATTACAAAGTCTTGGAGCGTTTTAATTATGTGACGCTCATCGAACTGCGCCTAGAGACAGGACGCACACACCAGATACGCGTACACATGAAGCACATCGGGCATCCCCTCTTTAGCGACAGCACTTATGGGGGCGATTATATTGTAAAGGGGACCGTCTTTACCAAGTACAAGCAATTTGTAGAAAACTGCTTTAAGCTGCTCCCTCGCCATGCCCTACATGCCAAAGAATTGGGCTTTATCCACCCAGACAAGGGGCAGCCCGTATTGTTCGATTCGGAACTGCCCGAAGATATGGTATCGGTGATAGAGAAATGGCGCACTTATATCGGCGGCATGACCAGACAATTGAAAGAGCAAATGGATAATGGCTAAGACGATAGTGATTCTTTGATACACTGTATTGCTCCCAATACTGCTACCCATTCCGCTAAAAGGGGTGTTTTTCCCCTTTGATGTACCGCTCCAAAAGCTTAGTATTGTAGTAGAAATTATTTGAAAAATGACACAATAGCGCATCACGGATAGATGAAATGGGATTGCGGGTATTTACGAGCAGCCAAAGAGCCAAAGATGTTTTGAATTTGATTTTAGAAAAGTATGTTGATTAC
>JASGCQ010000043.1 GCA_030054025.1 Phycisphaerales bacterium
CGCCTAAATCTTATTGCTGCTATCTGTAATTTTCAATTAGGTTAGAGGTCTAATAACGAAATAACTCACTAACCCTGCTGAAGGAACAATGTCAAGAATACTAATAAGGTGATTTCAAAAACCAGATGTATATAAACTTCTAATCTTACTGATTAGTTCGGAAGTAGAATATCCTGCAACGAAAGGGATAATAGATATTCTACCACCTTTGGCTTCTACTTCACGGGTGCCTACAATTTTATCTTTGGTATAATCCCCCCCTTTCACCAATACATCAGGCTCAAGAATGGTAATCAAATTGAGGGGTGTATCCTCGTCAAATAAGCATACGGCATCAACACATAACAAGGCCGCTAATTGCAATGCTCTGTCTTTTTCCTTGTTAATTGGTCGTTCCACCCCTTTGAGTCTTTTTACAGAGGCATCCGAATTAAGTCCGACAACCAATATATGCCCCTCATCTGCTGCCTTGGCTAATAAGTCAATATGACCGTGGTGCAAAATGTCAAAACATCCATTGGTAAACACAATTTTCCTGCCTGTTACTTTTTGGCTGTGGCAAAAACGCAACAAGCTTTGTTGATCCATTATCTTATGCTCAATCCACTGTAATTTGTTCATCTCTATTTTTGTTGTACAAGGGTAATACCAGAAAAGCGATTACGCCAAATAAAATAATGATAAGGGTTTGCGCCAACCATGATATCCAACCAAATGCCAAACCAAATGATTCTTTTATGGCATAAAGTTGAAATAATGCGAGTTGCACCAACGGAGGATAGGCACCAATGCCGCCTGGCGTAAGAATAATACCCACACTCCCAATCACCAATACCGATAATGCTGCTCCAATACCTAAATGTTGGGTGGCCGGTAAAGCTAAAAAGCCGATATAAATAAGTGCTGAATAGGAAGTCCAAATAAGTGTGGTATATAATAAGAATAGGTAACGTTTTTTCATAGCGATGATAGAACCAACGCCTTCTCCCATTCCTTTGATAAACTTGCCGATTTTCCCATTTTTATTTTTTTTGTAAACAAATACAAGGGCTGCTATAATTGCTCCAAGTGCCAATAGTTTAAGCCCTATGTTTACTGTAAGGTTTTTGCCTTCGGTTTTTGCCATCAACAATTGAAGATATTTATGGACAATATCTAATTGAAATGTAAAAGTCAAAATTGTGATGAGAATCAAGCAAATAAAGTCAAATGCACGTTCAGCAACAATAGTACCAATTATTTTGTCGGCAGGTTCATTTTCGTACTTAGCCAATACAGTGCATTTGGCTACTTCTCCCATACGAGGCACTAACAGATTAGTAATATAGCCAATAAAAACGGCTCCTACAGTATTGACAAGGCTAGGTTTTAGTGCTAAAGTTTCTAACAATAATTGCCAGCGCAAAGCACGAAAAAAATGAGACAAGAAACCAATGATGGTGATGGGAATGATAATCCACCATCGCTCGGCAACTTGGTTTAAAGAAATTTTTAAGTCACTGATATCCTGAGGACTCAGTTTGTTGTACTGCCAATAAATAAGCGCAAATCCGAATCCGAAAAAGATGACATATTGAAGTAGTAAAAAAACAGTCTTATTCTTCATTGCAGAATTATGTTTAAATCAAGAAACTAAAGTAAATTGTTTGGTTTTGGGAATACAACTCCTGGCTTATGTTGTTTCGCCAATTCAAAATCTATACTTGCATAAGACATGATAATGAGTGTGTCGCCCACTGCTACCCTTCGGGCTGCGGGACCATTTAAGCAGATCATACCACTTCCTCTAGTGCCTTTGATGACATAGGTTTCGATGCGCTCTCCATTTTCAATGACCACGATTTGCACTTTTTCGTGTTCAATGATATTGGCTGCATCCATCAGATTTTCATCAATAGTGATACTGCCGACATAATGCAGGTTAGCCTCTGTTACTTTGGCGTGGTGTATTTTTGATTTGAGTATTTCTATTTGCATAGCGGCGCAAAGGTAATTAGACAATTTGGTAATTGGGCAATTTTGGAATCACCAATTAGCGAATATAAGGCTAATATAAGCAAGTAAAAATAAAAATCAGATTTCAAATATATCACCTTCTTTACTAGCATATGAATTAGAGAAAATCGTTCTTGCTTCAGTTTCGAATTCTTCAATAGACTTGTATTTGGACGAATAATGACCTAAAACCAAAGTACTCGCATTGGCCATTTTTGCTATTAGAGCAGCTTGATGCGTAGTGCTATGAAAACGATTTTGAGCACGCTCTTTATCAATTTCGAGATAGGTACTTTCGTGATATAGAATATCTACATTAGCAATATGACTTAAAAAGGATTTGGTAAAAAGGGTGTCTGCACAATAAGCATAGGTCTTATCTTTTTGCGCCTCCTCTGTGACCCATTCATTTTTTACAAAAAAACCATCTTTTCGTTGGTAGTCTGCACCTGATTTAAGTTGTTTGTAATAGGCAGAGGGAATTTCATAATATCGGCATCGCTCAGGCAGCAATTTCCTACCTTTAGACTTTTCGGTAACTTTTAGTCCATGACAAAAAATGCGGTGTTCTACCGTAAAGCATTTCAATGAAAAATGAGTTTGGTTCACTAATATACTTGCTTCTTCGGGTAAGGCTTTGAAATGTAAGGTGTAGCTTAATCTTGTGTCAGCAACATCAAAAATTTGTTGCAGCATCGCCTGTAAAGGTTCTGGCGCAAATAAGTATAAAGGTTCTGTTCTGCCCAAAAGGCTCATTGAATTCAATAATCCGGGTAATCCGAAATAATGATCCCCATGCAAATGACTGATAAAAATGTAGCGAATTTTATTCCAACTAATGCCATGTTTTTTGAGTAGTATTTGGGCTGCTTCACCACAATCAACCATAATCAACATGCCATCAATCTGAACAATTTGGCATGTAGGGTAACGATCGTAAGCGGGTAAAGCTGAATTATTGCCTAAGATAGTAATCTTCATAAATGCAATAATGCAGAATGTTGAGCAAACTACAATGCTTTTTTCATAATTTTGGGTATCCAATTATGAAAAAGAAATTGATTAAGACCAATAGTTTGCTTCAGATTGTTATTCTGAGCTTTTTTGCTGCGCTGATTTTTGTGATAAGTTGTAAAAAAGATGTAGAAATACCCAATAGCCGCTATACCAATTCCATTAGCTTTTCTATTCCTCAAGGTTGGCCAGCACCATTTTATAATTTTGCAAACAATAACCTGACCCCCTCAGGTTTTGTCTTGGGGCGTAAATTGTTTTATGACACCCGTTTATCTAAGGATAATACCATTTCCTGCGGCACTTGCCACCAGTCTTATGCAGCTTTTGCCAATGCAGACCATACATTGAGTCATGGCATTAATGAACAATTGGGCAACCGAAATACACCACCTATTTTCAATCTTAATTGGCATACGAGTTTTATGTGGGATGGAGGTATTAATCATATTGAGGTACAACCCTTGGCTCCAATTGCCAACCCTGTAGAAATGGGAGAAACTATAAATGGAGTGTTGGCAAAATTGCAAACTGATGCCAACTATCCTAAAATGTTTCAAGAGGCTTTTGGCTCTAGCGAAATTAATTCGGAACGAATGCTGAAAGCTCTAACGCAATTTATGGGAGCAATTGTTTCTTCCAATGCTAAGTACGATAAATATATGCGTAAAGAGGCCGGAGGAGAAATGACCAGCAGTGAGTTGTCTGGCTTGGCTGTGTTTGAAGCTAAATGCGCAGCTTGTCATAAAGCACCTTTGTTTACCGATTATTCGTTTAGAAATGTGGGATTGACGCCTACAGGGTTAAACGATAGTGGTAGGGCGCATATTACCCGTAATGCAGCCGATGTGTACGCATTCAAAGTGCCTACTTTGCGTAATTTGGCTTATACCGCACCATATATGCACGATGGTCGCTTTAGTACCTTGGACAAGGTTTTTGACCAAATGGAAAGCGGTATTTATAATTACCCTACATTGGATACTTTGATAAAAAATGGCATCAAATTGTCTGCGCAAGAGCGCAATGATTTAAAGGCTTTTTTAAATACTTTGAATGACGAAACTTTAGTGAAAGATAAACGTTTTCAAGAGCAACTTTAAACTAAACGTTCTATCGTCGCAACAAGAACTTCAATTTCCGAAGTTTGCGTATCCCAAGCACACATCAAGCGTACTTCATTGATGTCTTCGCGCCAAACATAAAAGGGAAACGCTGTTGTCAAGGTGTTGTTCCATTGTTGTGGAATAGTGGCAAAGACAACATTTGCAGATACAGGTCGGGTAATTTTTATTGCATCAAATGGTTTTAATGCTTCTGCCAATTGATGTGCCATTTTGTTGGCGTGCAGTGCACTGTTGCGCCACGATTCGTTGTGTAAAAGAGCTTGATATTGTGCCGCAATAAATCTTGTTTTTGAAGCTAATTGCATCACCTGTTTGTGTTTGTATTTCAAATGTTCATTGAGTTGCGCATTGAACACAACGACGGCTTCGCCAAACATCATTCCCAGTTTGGTGCCTCCCAAAGAGAGTATATCTACTCCCACATTTGTGCTGATGTCTTTTAGGCCGCAGCCCAAAGCAGCAGCGGCATTAAAGAATCTTGAGCCATCAATATGGAAGTACAAATCATGTTCTTTACACAATTGGCCAAAGGCTCCTAACTCCTCGACGGTATAGACTGTTCCGTATTCGGATGATTGGGTTAAGGAGAGCATTTTGATTTGAGGAAAATGTAAATCGCCTTTTCGTATAAGTCTTTGTTTTACGGTGTCTATTTCTAATTTTCCTTCGCTATTGGTAGGTAAAGGAAAAAAACGACAACCTGTAAAGCTTTCAGGAGCGGAGGATTCGTCATTATAGATGTGCGAGATGTCGGCACAAAGCACAGCATTGTATGATTGGGTAGCTGCGCTGATGCTCAATACATTGGCTCCTGTACCGTTAAATACAAAGTGAACTGCTACATTAGCATCAAAAACTGTTTTGAATAATTGTATGGTACTCTGTGTTACAGCATCATTGCCGTAAGAAACTGCATGTTCTTTGTTTACATCATATAAGGCCTGCATCACTTCGGGTAATACGCCTGCATAATTATCACTTGCAAATGACTTCATAATAAAATAAATGGTTTTGTGTTTGGGCAAATAAACTATGCTTCAATCAGCTCTAAAAATTCTTGTTCACTTAAGATAATTACCGTGCCTAATTTTTTAGCTTTTTCTAGTTTGGAACCTGCATCTTCGCCTACTACCAAGTAGTTTAATTTGCTACTTACACCACTCAATAATGTTGCGCCTTTGGCTTCGGCTTTGGCTTCGGCTTCGCTACGTTTCATTTGTGCTAAGGTGCCAGTAAATAATAAAGATTTTCCTTCGAAAGTGCCGCCTGTACTCTTGTGCTGTTGTATATTGATGATATTAACTCCGTTTTTTTCCAACAAATCAATCATTTCTCGGTTTTCGCTGGAAGCAAAGAAATGTACAATAGAGGCGGCAACTTTGGGGCCTACATCATCCAATGCCTTCAGTTTTTCTTCGTCCCAATCATAAAAATCACGTAGCTGTGTAATGCTGCGTGCCAAATTTTTAGCGGTGGTTTCGCCCACATGGCGGATACCCAAGCCAAAAATAACCCGAGCTAAATGTTGGCTTTTAGAAGCTTCGATAGCCGCTTGCAAATTGGCAATTGACTTTTCTTTAAAACCCTCGAGCTGCGCTACTTTTGTCCAATCAATTCTGTAGAGGTCGGGTATGATTTTGAGCAATCCTAAGTCGAAAAATTTCTGCACATTGGATTCGCCCATACCTCTAATATCCATCGCATCTTTGCTGCAAAAATGAATGATGCGCTCCACTACTTGTGCCGCACAAGCTATATTGATACAACGCCAAACGGCTTCATCGGCGGGCTTTTCCAATAATTCGTTACATACAGGGCAATGTGTTGGGAAGATGATTTTTTGTTCCTTACCCTCACGCAATTCGGCTAATGGTTTTACAATATAAGGGATTACATCGCCTGCTCTTTCTACCAATACAGTATCGCCGATATGGATATCTTTTTCACGGACTACATCTTCATTGAATAAAGAAATAGAACTCACCATTGCACCGCCAATATTTACCGGAGTTACTTTGGCAACCGGAGTTACCGAACCAGTACGCCCAACTTGAAATTCGACCGCTAATAATTTACTGGTTGCTTGCCGAGCCTTGAATTTGTAGGCTACAGCCCAGCGAGGATGGTGAGCTGTCATGCCCATTTTTTCTTGTTGGACAATGCTATTGACTTTAATCACCAATCCATCAATTTCATAAGGCAAATCATCTCTGCGTCCTTCAAATTCAGAGCAATATTGAATGACAGCCTCGATGCTATCAAATGTTTTTAGCTCTTTGGCAGGTGTTGGGAATCCAATGCTATAAAGCCATTGTAAAGAATCGAAATGACTGTTTAAAGCTGCGGGTTTAGCAGCACCGCTATCAATGCTTACATCGCTGATATGATACAGGATTGCTGACAACTTTCTTTTGGCTACTTCATTGGGGTCGAGCATACGAAGCGTACCCGATGCTGCATTGCGCGGATTGGCAAGAGGGGCTTGCCCTTCATTGGCTCTCTGTTTGTTCAGTTCTGCGAAAGTATTTTTATGAATCACTACTTCTCCTCTGATTTCGATTTGATGTACATGACTATGTTCGAATGCAGCAGAAAGTGGAATTGATTTTATTTGTTTCACATTTGTAGTGATCTCTTCGCCGTAAACGCCATCGCCTCGTGTGGCTGCACGAACCAATTTTCCATTTTCATAAATCAAAGAAATGCTGGCTCCATCGTATTTGGGTTCGACACAAAAAATAATTTGTTCCTCTGGTATTATTCCGCTGCAACGTTTTGCCCAATCATTCAGGTCTTCGGCATTATAAGTATTATCTAGACTGAGCATGGGTACTAAATGAGCCACTGTAGGTAGCCGCTCAGAGATGCCATAGGCTACTCTTTGGGTAGGCGAGTCATCTGTTTTGAGTAAAGGGTTGTCTTGCTCAATCTTTTTGAGCATAGCAAACAAATGGTCATATTCCGCATCTGCCAATACAGGTTCGTTTTCTACATAGTAGCACCAATCGGCATACACAATTATTTCACGCAATTGAGGGGCTACTATGGCTGCATCACTTGGAAGTGTATTGCCTAGTATGCTTTTGGATAATTGAAAAATTCTTTGTTGATCCTGAGAAGTGTACATAAAAACAAAAGGGCAAATTACTGCTAAAATCAGAATAGAATAGTTTTTGCGTAAAACTATTCGATATTCTCTGATAACTCATGCACTTTTTTCAATGCAGTGATATAGTTGTATGAATTTATTTTTAATTTGCAAGGCTGATATTTTCTTTTGAGGACTAATATGATATCCTTATCTTTGACAGCCATAATTATAGAATCACTAAAAGATATTATATAGCCATTATTTATGCGTCATTTATTCAGCCTTATCAGTTTTATCATTTGCTTTAATGCATTCTCGTCTTTTGCTCAATCTACTACTACCGGTTCGGTAAAGGGCTTTGTTTACGAAAAAGGCAATGGAGAAGCCTTGAGCAATGTCAACATTTTTGTAAAAGAAGCCAAGACAGGTGCTCAAACAGACGATAATGGATATTTCAGTATCAGTCAATTATTACCGAGTACTTATACTTTGTTTGCTACTGCTTTCGGTTATGATACCGCTTTTATTACCGTGAAAATAGAGGTTGGTAATGTGGTGTCTAAAAAGTTTTATTTGAATGCCAAAGGTTTGGAATTGGGCGGTGTGGATGTTTCGGCGCGTAAAATTCAAAAAACTACACGTATCAATATAGGTACAACCACTATTACACCTAAGGAAATTAAGCTATTGCCTAGTTCGGGCGGTGAGCCAGATTTGGCGCAATATCTACAAGTTACTCCAGGCGTTACTTTTACTGGTGACCAAGGTGGTCAGCTTTATATAAGAGGCGGTTCTCCGGTACAAACTGGTATTTTGTTGGATGGAATTACCATTTACAATCCTTTCCATTCTATTGGTCTTTATTCGGTGTTCGAAACTGAGGCTATCCGTTCTGCAGATGTTTATACTGCAGGTTTTAATGCTACTTATGGAAATAGAAGTTCGGCAATATTGGATATTCATACCAAAGATGGTAACAACCAAAGATTATCGGGTATCGTTTCCCTTTCTCCCATTATGATTCGTGGAATGTTGGAAGGCCCTCTGTTGAAGCAAAAAACGCCAGATGATGGTAGTGCTACATTTTTACTTTCGGTGAAACACAGTTATTTAAGCCAAACTTCAAAGGTCTTATATAGCGGTTTAGGCGAATCTTTCAAAAATGGGTTGCCATTTGAGTTTACCGACATCTACGGTAAAATGAGTTTTAGTGGAAACAACGGTTCTAAATTCAATTTGTTTGGCTTCAACTTTAATGACAAGGCGAATATACTCAACTCTGCGGGCGTTTCTACCGCTCAATTTGATTGGGCTTCATTTGGAGCAGGTACAACATTTGTGGTTTCACCAAGCGGTTCATCTTCCTTAATCAATGGAAAATTTGCTTATTCGAACTATAAAATCAACAACCAAGAAGTCAATTTTGCTCCTCGTAGCAGTAGCATCAACAATTTTGAAGGTGCTATAGATTTCACTTACTTTTTTTCGGGATATAGTCAGTTGAAATATGGTATCGAGGTGGCAGGACAAAATACTAAATTGGATTATCGCAATTCTTTGGGCAATACTATTGTATTAGATAGAAATAATACAACTGCAGCTGCGTTTTTTCTATTTAAAAAGAATTTTAACCAACGTTTTATATTGGAGCCAAGTATCCGTTTACAATACTATTCCTCTCTGTCTAAGTTTTCTCCCGAGCCTCGAATCAATATGAAATTTAACGTCAATAGCAACTTGAGATTCAAAGCCGCTGCGGGTTTGTATTCTCAAAATATTGTCGGTATTAAATCAGATAGAGATGTGGTGAACTTTTTTAATGGTTTTGTATTGAGCCCTGACCAGCAAATATTGAATACGAATAGAGAGCGAGTTGACAATAATTTGGAAAGAGCGCAGCACCTTGTTGCCGGTGTAGAATTCGACATCAAAGATGTGGAGTTCAACCTTGAGCCTTGGTTCAAAAACTTCTCCCAAATCATTCAACTCAATCGTACAAAAGGCGTTAACACATTTAATACAGCATATGATTTCCAAGCTGATAAAGGTGTTGCGGCTGGCATTGATTTTTCTGCCAAATATGTGATAAAAAGAGTGTTTTTGTGGGGGGTAATCTCTTATCAAAAAATCACTTATACCACCCGTTTAGAAAATTTCGATAATACCTATACCTCACAAGACTACCCTCCTCCATTTGATCGCCGTATGAACATCAATTTGGTGGGTTCTTATACACTCGGCAAAAAGAAAGATTGGGAGATTTCGGCGCGATTCAACTACGGTTCGCCTTTCCCATTCACACAGACACAAGGCTTTAACGAAAATGTAAATATTACCGGTACGAGCATTAGCGGAAATCCGATGACACAAAATGGGAATATTAATACCATCTATTCCAATACGATTAATGGTGGCAGATTAACCCAATATCATCGTTTGGATATGTCTTTAAAAAAGACGTTTAAAATTAGTACCTATTCATCTTTAGAAACCACTTTTGCTATGACTAATGTGTATGACAGAAACAACGTGTTTTATGTCAACAGATTGGATAATAAAGTGTATTACCAATTACCCGTATTCCCGAGCTTAAATGTTTCTTGGCGTTTTTAAGGTTATAGAACCATGATCTTGAAAAAAAGGACTACCCTTATTGTTACATCTATTGTCAGCTTTTCTTTGGCTATGGTGCTTAGCACCTCTGTTCGAAGTCAAATACATAGTCCTTTTTTAAGTCAAAACAATTGGGTAGGTCTTGCGGCAGAACAAAATGAACAAGAATTGTATCGTGCTGCCTATTTTTCATCTGGGCAACATTTATTGCAGACCAATTCACGTTTTCTCAATACCGATCCGATTATTCAAAAGGACAAGGCTCGTTATTTGAATACACTAGCTCAATTGAAATTACAAAAGGCGGCAATCTCAGATTATTTTGCAAACCCTGCTTATAGAGAACGCATAGGGTTTGCGTATGCGCAATATTACTTTCAAAAAGCAGCTTGGACAGAGGTGATAGAACATACTCAAAATTCGAACATAGCCAATTTGACTAATGCTGAGGTGGCACTATCCAAATTTCAATTGGCGTATAGTTATTTTAATAACAAACAATTTAAAGAAGCAGAAACACTTTTCTTAATCATTAAGGATATTGATGGTGCTTACAGCGCATCGGCGCAATATTATTACGGTTTATTGGCGTATAATGAAGGCAATTACAAAGAAGCACTGAAAAGCTTTGAAAAAATTGAACAACTGAATCAATACCAAACTGTGGTGCCCTATTACATAGCCGAAATTCTATATTTCAGCGGCAATAGAGATAAGGCATTGCAAAAGACGAAAACGTTAATTGCACAAAAAGAAAAATCTTATTACGACAACGAACTACATTTATTAGCAGCACAATGTCTTTTTGAAGAACAAAAATATAAAGAGGCATTACCATACTTCGAATCGTACTACCAAAAAGTAGATAAGATTAGAAAACAAGATGTGTATAAAATGGGCTATTCATATCATGAAACAGAACAATGGAAAAAAGCAATTGAACCTTTTCAGCAGTTGAGCGTGGTGCAAGATAGTTTAGGGCAAATGGCAATGTACTTATTGGGTGATTGTTATCTTAAAATGGCTGATTTAAAAGGTGCTAAGAACTCGTTTAGCATTTGCAGCCAAATGCCCTTCAATAAAAACCTAGTAGAACCTGCCTTATTGTTGTCGGGCAAACTATCGTTTGAGTTGGGCTACAGTAGTGAGGGTTGCGAGCAACTCAAAAAATTACTGAAAGAATATCCTAGTTCGGAATACAAAACCGAGGCAGAACACATACTATCAGAGCAATTGCTCAAAACAAACAATTACAGCGAAGCCTATCAGATGTTGAGCAATAATGCATCGCCACCGCACATACTCATGCAAAAGTGTGCCTATGGATACGCCTTGCAAAATATGCAACAAAAAAATTGGACTGAGGCCGTAAATTTATTGAATGTATCGCTTCAGCATAATGAAAGTCTTGCATACGAAGCTGCCGCTTATTTTTGGAAAGCAGAGATAGATTACAGCGACAAAAACTATACTGCTGCTATAGAGGATGGCAACCTATTTTTGACCAAAAACAATCATGAGGTAACTGCTATTTGTGCCAATGCAAACCCGCAGAATGCCCTCTTGACCATGGGATATGCGGCTTTAAATGCCAATCAATTTGAGCAAGCTAGAACTTATTTTGCACAATCGCAAAGCCAAAAAACACTTGGTAGTTTTTCTTCTAAACTGGCCGCTGATGCTGCCTTGCGTGAGGCAGATGCTACCTTCTTGCAAAAGGATTATGCAAAAGCCGCAGAACTGTACAACAAAACAATTGCTCAAAATAGTAATGATGCCGATTATGCAAAATTTCAAAAAAGCACAGTGTTGGGTTTGCAAGGTAAAAGTGCAGAACAAGCAGAACTATTGTTGGAAATGGTGGCTCAAAAAAATCCTGAGTCAAAATATAAATATGAAGCACATTATGCTCTAGGCGATTTGCATCTTGATGCCAATAAATTTGAAGATGCTATTAGCCATTTTCAAAAGATAAATGATAAAACAGCAAAACACCTTGCTGCTAAAGCATTGATGAAAATCGCCTTTACTTATCAAGAAGCTGATAACAATGAAAAGGCAATCGAAAATTATAAGAAGGTAGTATTGAACTATCCAAGTGGAGATCAAAAATTTGCGGCACTGGATGCGCTAAAAAATCTTTACATCGGTGCCAATCAGCCGAAAGCTTATGTTCAATTGCTTCAAGATAATCATATTGCCATTTCAGATAATCAAGAATTGGATTCTCTATTTTATGCTGCCGCAGAAGCTCAATTTTCTGCAACACAATACAGCAAAGCAAGAAACGCAATGCGTGATTATTTATTCCAATTCCCCGAAGGGATTTTTAAAACCAAAGCCTTTTACTACAAAGCGGAGAGCCATGCCCAGCTAAAGGAATATGACTCTGCTATTTATTGCTTTGATAAGGCTTTGGGTGGAATTTGGACAGATTTTACCGAAGTGTCCGCTAAAAAAGCAGCTTCACTTAGTTATAACCAAAACAATTTTAAAGCCGCCAATCAATATTATGCTGTATTGCGCAATAATGCTATTGCAAAAGACAATCTAAAAGAAGCATATAAGGGTTTGATGCTTTCGGCATTTAAACTCAATATGGTAGAAGCGAGTGCACGATATGCAGATACCCTCTTGATTATTCCGGATATAGATGAACAGACTAAAGAAGATGCGTTACTCGTTAAAGGTAATGCAGATTTAACTGCGCAAAAGTATGAAGATGCTAATCAATATTATGCACAATTGATAGCTTCTAAAAATATTGAAATCGCAGCAGAAGCAAACTATGCTCAGGCTCGTATATTATTGCTTGAAGGTAAGATAGAGGCAGCTGAAAAGTCTTGTGTTAATGCTATTCAGAAAACTACAGCCAGTAATTTTTGGAATACAAAATCGTATCTTTTAATGGCCGATATTTTTATACAACAAAAAGACTACTTTAATGCTAAGGCAACACTTCAAAGCATTGTAAAGAACGTTAAAATCGAAAGCCTAAAAAAAGAAGCAAGTGCTACATTAGAGCAGGTAAAAGTCTTAGAAAAGAATAAAAGTAAATTGAGTGAGGGATAGACAATGAATCGAAAAAAAATCTTCATCTGTAGTTTAATAAGCTTATGCTGTAGCAATGTATTTGCACAGTCAAAAGCTGTTGCCCCCGATACTACTATTAAAGGAACTACGATTGAAATTACTCAAATCTATCAGCCTCAAGTAAAGCAGGCAGTAAAACAAGAATATAGTCCCATATTGCCTCCAGTAGATTATACTGCACCTAAATTCGAATATCAAGTTCCTGGGCAATTACTGAATTATAGTTATAAACCGATTCCCTTACAACCTTTGTCTTTAGATAGAGACACACCTTTGAAGTTTTTTGAAAACTATGTAAAAGTTGGTTTGGGAAATTTACATACCATCTATCTCGATGCAGGCATCGGTGGTATAAAGACTAAGAAAATTGAATCAAATGTTCAGTTGGGTTTCTTGAGCCAGCAAGGCTCGTTGGCTTATCAAAAGCAAACACTCGGTTCATTGAATGCAGAAGCGATCTATAAGCAAAGCCGTCTTTCGGCTTCCTTTGCTTTACATGCAATTCACAATAATTTTTTTCAATATGGCTACGATCAAGTGCTATTTCCTACAAGGGTACCAACGAGACAAGCTTTGACTGGAGGGCAATTGTCTATCAGCCTAAAACGTTCTATTACCAATGATAAAGCTTTCCTACCCGAATTAAAAACAAATCTTTCTTACTACACAGGCAATAATATTTCTAATGAATTTACTTATTCGTTGGGTATTTTTACGTCTAAAAAGATAGACGAAAATTGGGCTACAAGATTGGGTTTAGAAAGTGTCAATACCAAGTTGAACTCTGAATTTTACTCGGTAAATAACAGTTATGCATCCCTAAGCGCAGGGCTAGATTATCATAGAAATAATTTTAATGCTCATGCATTTTTGATTCCTACTATTGGACAAAACAGTAATGCTTATTTACTTCATGACATTAGCCTAAAACTAAATATTATGAAGCATTCCGCAATTTTAGGTGTCGGTGCGTTGGGCGAACTCAGTCAAAATACATATCGCCAACTATTTTTGCGTAACCCCTACATCAGCCAGTTTCCTTCGGTGCAAACTCATAGCAATGAATTGTTTGCCTTTGCCGAGAAGGGTTTAGGTCATCACCTGTTTTTTTCGGCGAAGTTGAGCTGGTGGCAATATGAACACTTTGCAGTGTTTACAAATTCACAAACTGTAAACTCCGAAAAAATGATGGTTGCCTATCTCGACAAGTTGAATGCGCTTTCTGCACAATTGGGTATGCGCTATCAAATATCTAATGCTATTGCTGTCGGTGTTCAATTATCGGTTTTCAAGTATTATAATATTCTTGGTAGTAATCGAGTGTGGCAGACACCCAATACGCAATTAAATGCGAATGTCAGTTGGAATCCTTTACCAAAACTTAATATAAATGCCTACGGCTCATTTTTAGCGGGTAATTATGCTTTGGATAGTGCTTCTAAGGAGCTTAAATTGAATCCAATACTAGACTTGGGCTTCGGCGCAGAATACTTGGTATTAAAGAAATTGTCGCTATTTTTGAACTGCAATAATTTACTCAACAATAAATACGAGCGATGGTGGGGTTATCAGTCTTATGGGATTAATATTTTTGGTGGAGTACGTTTGAAATTCTAAGAGTAGTATTAATTCAACACATTGCGCTTGAAAACAGACAAAATAGATTTTATGGATATTGCTAAATACATTGGACTTTTCTTACAGAAAAATAATTATTGTTGCTTACAAGGATTAGGAAATTTAGAAATAAAAAGAACTCCCGTAAAGCACAATGGTACTGAACTAGCCGCAGGGAGCTATTTTGCCAAACTTAATCCAGTAGGGTCGCTCGACGATGCTTTCCCCAATTTTGTTGCTACAAATGAACAAGTCAGTATTGCAAGAGCTTCTAATGAAATTAGCGACTTTATTAAAGCTTCAAAATCTAAAATAGCGGATGGCGGTTCTATTGAAATACCCGCTATAGGCAAATATTTGCTCAAAAATAATCAACTCTATTTTGAACTAGACCCAGCGTTTAGTATGCCCACTCGAAATATTGTTTTCCCAATAGCCGAAAAACCCAATCCTGTTCTTGAAGATACAATTGCCCCAATACCTGAAAAGCCTTACGAAAGCTATAGTAATTATAATGTTCCCAAGAGCGTAAACTGGAATATAGTTGCTTTTTGGAGTGTGGTTGCCATTATTGGCGGTAGTATTTTGATTTGGAGTGTACGTTATTTTATGAATCAACAACAGAATCATTCAAGTGCTACTATATCCGAAATTCCTGTTAATCAAAATCTGCCCAGCCCTTCTTCTACAACAGACTCTAGTATTGCCCAAGCTCCCGTTATTGACTCTGCGGCCGAGCCGGTAAACGCTTCTCCAACATCGGTTTTGGATACGCCAGAGTATCAATTTGTCATTAAAACCTATTCGACTATGGCTGCGGCGCATAAGAGAGAAAAACAACTCAACTCTTATGGCTATAATGTAACTGTGATGCCCAAAGATTCTAACACCTTTATGGTGGTGAAAGCAATTAAAGTGTCAATAAACGATACTGCAAGAATGAAAGATTCTCTCTCAAGAATTTTGAATCCTGCGGGGATAACTATTTTACACTAAGGGTGTATTTGCTTCACGAAATTGGATTAAGGAAAAGTGTAAACCCCTTTACTTAGTGGTGAAAGGCAACATTTCCTCAATTATTTTACGATCATTACTTAATCGTGGTATTTTATGTTGGCCGCCAAGTTTGTTTTTATTCTTGAGCCATAATGCGAAGCCTCCTTTGGGCATAATATGTACGATGGGCATCCTGAGGGCAATATCTTTATATCGTTTGGCTTCGTAGTCTGAATTAATGGCTTTTAAAGCCGTATCCATTTCGTTGACAAATTTTTCTAAAGGACAAGGTAATTGTTCAAACTCAATTATCCACTCGTGTGTGCCATTACTTTCTCCTGTCATAAAAATAGGTGCAGCACTATAATCATTTACTACAGCTCCTGTTGTTGCGCATGCTTGGGCTATGGCGTTGTCTGCATTATCCACAATTACTTCTTCGCCAAAGGCATTCAAATAAAAAGTGGTTCTTCCACTCACTTTGATTCTGAAAGGATATAATGTAGTAAATTGAATCGTATCGCCGATGATATATCTCCATAGTCCAGTATTGGTAGTAACTACAATAGCATAATTGGTATTCAATTTTACTTCTTTGATTGTCAATACTTTTTGATCGGGCTTGTACAATTCATCCATAGCGATGAATTCGAAGAAAATACCGTGGTTTAAGAAAAGCAACATGCCATCTTCTTCAAACAAATCTTGCGAAGCAAAGAAGCCTTCAGAAGCATTGTATGAATCAATATAGTGCATATTGTCTGAAGGAATGAATTTTTTAAATTGCTCCTTATAGGGTTTAAAACTAACACCTCCGTGCAGGTACAATTCTAAATTGGGCCATACTTCGAGAATATTATTTGCACCAGTAATTTCTAATATTCGTTTGAATAAAACAATCGTCCAAGTAGGTACTCCCGTAATAAAAGTTACATTTTCGTGAATGGTGCTTTGAGCAATCATCTCAATCTTTTCTTCCCATTCTTCCATTAATGCAATAGACAAATCGGGCGTGCGTAAAAACTGACCAGACCAAGGCATATTTTGCATCATGACAGCAGAAAGATCGCCATAGAAAGTATCTTCACTAAGCTGATTCAGCTGATGGCTTCCTCCAATAACAAGGCATTTGCCAGTTGTAATTTGAGAATCGGGGTATTTAGATAAATATAGTGCAACTGCGTCCTTACCACTTTTAAAATGATTGTCGTCTAGTGCTTCTTTGGATACTGGAATGAATTTGCTCTTGTCAGAAGTAGTCCCGCTGCTTTTGGCAAACCATGTTATTTCGGAAGGCCAAAGGATATTTTGATTGCCCTCGAGGATTTTTTGGATATAAGGTTTTAAAGACTCGTAATCATTCAGTGGTACTTGTCTTTGGAAATCGCTAATGCTGTTGATGTGTTGAAAGTCGTACTTTTTGCCATACTCAGTGAATTGCGCAGTACCGATAAGATTGTTAAAAACGCGCAGTTGAGTATCTATGGGATTGAGCATAAAATTATCAATCACACTTGTGCGAAGTTTCAAAAAACTTTTTATTGCCGGACTGATGATTCCCATAATTTATTAACTCTGCAACAATTGATTTCCGCACAAAAGTAACATCACGTTTGAATTGTTACAGTAAAACAATATATATTTTACTCTTTTTTACTGTAATTTTTCTTTCTTAATTCAAAATTTTGACCAAGATACACCTTTCTGACTTGTTCATCTGCAGCCAACTCTTCGGCAATACCGGCTTTTAAAATAGAGCCTTCAAACAAAAGATAAGCTCTGTCCGTAATAGACAAGGTTTCTTGAACATTATGGTCGGTAATAAGGATGCCTATATTTTTAAATTTAAGCTTGGCAACAATAGATTGAATATCTTCTACCGCTATAGGGTCTATACCTGCAAAAGGCTCATCTAAAAGAATGAATTTTGGATCAACAGCCAATGCCCGTGCAATCTCTGTTCTGCGGCGTTCGCCCCCGCTCAGTACATCCCCAGGGCTCTTGCGCACATGGGCGAGCCTAAATTCTTCTAGCAAAGCGTCTCGTTTATAAAGTTGTTCTGATTTGGTGAGTTTAGTGAGTTCTAAAACCGCACCGATGTTGTCTTCTACAGATAATTTGCGAAAAATAGAAGCCTCTTGAGGCAAATATCCAATCCCTTTCTGCGCACGTTTGTACATGGGCAGCTTCGTAATATCTTCTCCATCAAGAAAAACCGAACCTTCGTCTGGTTTTACTAAGCCTACTACCATATAGAAAGAAGTCGTTTTGCCTGCACCATTAGGACCAAGCAAACCAACCACTTCGCCTTGATTTACCTCGAAAGAAACGCTATTAACAACCGTTCTTTTACCGTATCGTTTGATTAAATTACTAGTTTGAATTTTCAAGTTGTATAAAAATACTTTTGAGGGGTGAAGATAATCATTAAATGAAGAACAGTTGAAATTTTACTTTCTGTACATAAAAATCTTCCTTTATTGTCGGATGCTTTTGTATGTATCCTAATAGCGATGGCACAAGCAATTTATTAAAAGATAAATAATGTCTAAAAAACTCTTCAAAAACTTGCGTCGTATTTTTATTGTATTACATTTGCATACAAATAAATTAACAATTTTTATGAAAAAATTACTTCTCTCTATTTTGGCTTGCGGCACTATTGCGGCAGCTAACGCTCAAGCAGGTAGCTGGCTTCTATTTGGACAGGCCGCAGTTCATTCTACTTCAAATGACGAATTGGGTGGTACAACTACTCCTCCGGTTTCAAACACCGTTCATTGGATGGCTACACCAGGTGTAGGATATCAATTTGATAACCACTTCACGTTAGGTATGTATGCTGGCTATGAAAATGGTGGTTATAAGGCGGTAGGTACAGGGCAACCATGGATGAGAACTAATGATTGGCAAGCAGGCGTTTTCGTTCGTTACACCGAAAATTTGAACAAAATATTCTCTGTGTTCGGTCAATTGAACACTGGTTTTATTCATGGTAACTCAACTCAAGATGGTAAAGTAGAGGATAACTCTCGTTACAATGGTTTCGAAATTAGATTCAATCCTTTTATCGCTGTTAACGTGCACAAAGGTCTTGCTTTGAATTTCGGTATTGGTGGTATCGAATACAACAACAAAGGGTATGAAAATAGAAACAATGCCAACGGTTCATTTGATTTGACTTTCGGTCAGCAATTTAGCTGGGGCATCTCTAAAAATTTTGGTGGTCACAACCGTCGCATTCACCGCGAACCAGGAACTGATCGTCACATGAAAAATTGGAGAGACGACGATGGCGATGCTCCAAAAAAATCTAAAAACAGTGATAACGACGAATAGTCAATATCTTACTAATAATTATAAAAAAGCCCGACCATATTTTGGTTGGGCTTTTTTTCGAACAGCAGATACGTTGTAATCACTGCATTTTGAAGGAATGAGTAAATATGGGCAGTAAACAATTATTAAAAGACTTATCGGCAAATACTATCCAAACGGGCATTACCCAGTTGGTAGGCCTATTTGTTTTTTACATGATGTCACGGTTTATCACAAAACAAGACTTTGGAGCATATAATTGGGCAAATGCTGTGGGTGCCACGATTATTGCAATAGCTTCGTTAGGATTAGATTTGGTTTTGGTAAAAAGAGTTGCTGCCGGGCAAGATGCACGCTTAATGGCTGCGATTCATTTTTTTCATACGCTTATTATCGCTATCGCTATCAGTATAAGCTTAATATTTATTCAAATACTATGGCCTCATTTGTTAGCATTTCAAAGCTTATTTTTTTTAGTTGTTTTGCAGCTGATACTATCCAATATTGCTAATTCGTTCAAGTTTTCGCTTACAGGGCTTGAGTCATTTAAGTATTTAGCTTTTATATCAACCTATTTGAATTTTTCGAAGTTAATTGTAGTAATTGTATTACTGTTGGGTCATTTTTTTACTATTCAAAATATTGTTATAGGGTTTATAGCATCGGCAATTGTCGAGTTATTGGTGAGTTATTATTTTGTCAGCCGTAAAATTGGAATGCTACTCAAGCCGATTTTTGTCATTACGAGCTATAAAGATTTTGTTCTGGAATCCTTACCTCAATTAGGTGTTGTATTGTTTGATACTGCATTGACAAGAATAGATTGGATATTGTTGGGTATAATGAGTACTGTCACGATTACGGCAGAGTATAGTTTTGCCTATAAATTTTTTGAATTATCAAAACTGCCGCTACTTATTTTAGCTCCGGTTTTACTTACCCGTTTTTCAAAATTATTTCAAAGCAAAGAAGGCATTACTACCGACAAACTAAGTTCGATTCAACAATTTTTCAACTTGGAAATATTCGTTTCGTTGCTTATCCCTGTGTTTATGATTTGCACCTGGACGGACCTCATTGATTTTATAACAAATGGAAAATATGGAGCCGTCAATCAAACTACCTATTCCATTTTAGCTTGTTGTGTCCCTATTCATTTTGTTATCAATTTTCTTTGGACAATGGGTTTTGTGCAAGGGCAGTTGAAAGAAATTATGTGGATTACAATTCTTTCCTCCTTGACTAATTTGATGCTGAATATATTTTTAATCCCACGCTATGGAAGTATAGGGGCTGCATTTTCTTTTTTGTTGACGAATTTATTGCAATTTGCCGTTTATCTATTAGTTGTTCGGCAACAGACTATTCGTATCAATTTGAGCAAACCTGCTCTTTTGTTTTTGGGTGCTACATGCTCCATTTTTTTGGCACAATTAGTTTTTAAGAACAACTATATAGCAGGATTTGCTGCAAGCTTTTTCTATCTTATTTTTAGCCTCTCTTTTGGTTTAGTGAGCATCAGAAAAAGTGCGTATCATTAACAGTTATTTGCCATTTGCTTATTCGCAAAAATTCTATAGCGCATCTCTATTTAATGCAAAAATATCATAAAACACAATCCCGACTTGATTATTGCTCATAATTAGCTATGAAGATACAAAATATTAGAGGCTTGTTTGATGAGCAAAATGCATTAGCCAAACTAACCCAATTAGGCGACCCTTTGGTATTCGTTTCTGAGCATGTCGATTTTTCATTATTTAAAGAGACGATTCTACAATTTACGGGACGAGTAGAAGCCGCTCAAAAACAAGAGAAGAGCCACTGTGCTTATTGGATTAAATAATTTGGTGTATCCTATTTGCAGGTAGGTGCAATTAAAA
>JASGCQ010000044.1 GCA_030054025.1 Phycisphaerales bacterium
CAAGCTATCCCTGATAGGTTGCTCTCCAGCAGAGCCTACTTCCGTTTTGCTTGATATGCAAAGATTCAAATCTGAATCAAAATCCGAACAGTTGTGTAAAAATAATCAGCTCCACAAATGTCCATTACGCCAAAAAGCAAAAAAAAAGCTCAGAACTAGCTGAGCTTTTGTAAGTCATATTTTATAGTGTACCAATAAAGCAAATGAATACTGAGGCACTTTCATACTGTAGATGTATTTTTGATTTTTGCAAGGTTTTTTTGTTTTTTTTGACAGACAATGTGGTCAAAAATAGATTTCAATTCCTACATTAAGATTTCATTGCCTCAGCAGCTTTTGCTCTCTTTGCTTTTACCCAATCCTTAAACTTGAAGCTAAGCAAGCACAATACAGGCACAATAATTAAGGTCAAGAAAGTAGCGAAACTCAAGCCATAAATCATCGTCCAAGCCAATGGCCCCCAGAAAGCGACACTATCGCCACCAAAGAAGATATGTGGATTGAGCTCTGTAAATAGTTTTGCAAAGTCAATATTCAAACCTACTGCCAAAGGAATAAGGCCCAATATTGCTGCGGTGGCTGTTAAGATTACAGGAGTCATACGTGTACGACCTGCCTCTACAATAGCATCATAAGGTGTCATACCTTCCGCCAGCATCAAATCCATAAACTCAACCAGTAGGATACCATTCCGAACCACAATACCTGCCAATGCTACAATACCGATACCACTCATGACAATAGAAATATCTATACCGAATATACCGACACCCAAAAGGAAGCCAAATACAGAGAATAGAATCTCGGACATGATAATGAGCGTGCGACTCAATGAGTTGAACTGCATAATGAGAATCAAGAAAATCAAAGCCAGGGCAATCATCATCGCATTACCAAGAAATGCACCAGTTTCCGCCTGCTCTTCTTGTTGTCCACCCATTGTAATACTTACTCCAGAAGGAACTTTAAATCCTGCTAATTCTTGCTTGATAGTAGCCACTACTTCATTCTCATTATAACCACCCAATACGTTTGAGGTAAGCGAAATAATACGCTTCTGATCCTTACGTTTGATACCGCCATAGGTAGTACCATAACGAATATTGGCAAAAGCACTCACTGGTACTTGACGTATCATACCGCCCATACCCATATCGCGATACACAATCGGCATATTTCTAATCGCATCCACATTTTCGCGCTGTACAGGTGCCAAACGTAGTGTAATCGGGTAATCGTCGTTGGCATCACGGAAACGAGAGATTTCTTTACCAAATACTGCGGTACGCAATCCCATAGCTACTTGCCCCGTTGTAATTCCTTCGTTGTTCATCCGCTCACGGTCAAGGTCAAACACAATCTCAGGTTTGCTTGCTTGGAAGTCGCTGCGCAATTCTTCAACACCAGCAATTTGTTTTTTCTCTAAGAAACGTTTTACATTTTCTGAAGTAGCAATTAAAGAATCTAGGTTATCGCCAGAAATATCTACCACAATTGGTTTGGGCAATGGTGGGCCTCCGCTTTCTTTATCCACCGTCACTTCTGCACCTGGAACTCCTTGAACCGCAGTTCTAATTTTTTCCAACAAATCGGCGGTAGAAATTCCATTACGTTTGGCAAATTCTACGTAAGCAACTGTAATTTTCCCTTTGTTCGGAAAGTCGCCCACCTCACCACTATTCGGGTCTACTGCTCCAACCGTTACGTTAGAAATGACCGATTTGACCGTTGGATTTTTCTTCCCTTTTTCTAAATCAATATCCAAGGCTGTATATACCCTTGACTCCAACTTGCTCAATACCTGATTGGTATAAGATTGGTCGGTACCCACAGGCATATTGAGATAGACATAAGTAAAATTCGGTTCGCCACTAGGGAAGAAAACTACTTTAGGTTTTCGAACAACCATTAATACGATGGCTAAAACGAAAACCCCAAGCATAATCAACAATGTTTTTCCCGGATGAGCCAAAGAATATTTTAACCATTTGGTGTACCAATCTTGAAATGCAGGCCAGATTTTGTTTTGAAACTTGTGAATCCATTTTTCGAATACAAATTTTTCTAACAATACAAATCCGTATAGGAAGACGATGAAATTACCAAAACCCCATGCTTGGAATACATACGAGATAGCAATAACGGACAAGAAAACAATCATTACAATCTTGTCTTTTTTACTCCAGATACGCTTGCCCGTATCATTGGCATCATGAGGCTTCATAAAATTTACTGCAAATACCGGATTGATGATATAGGCAACAAGTAAGGAGGCTATCAGGGTAATGATTAGGGTAATGGGCAAGAAGAACATAAAGCTACCAATCACTCCTTTCCAAAATGCCAAAGGAATAAAAGGAATCAAGGTAGTAACAGTACCAGACAATACAGGCAAGAACACCTCTCCCGTAGCCAATTTAGCCGCTTTCTTAATCGGCACTTTGCCATTGTCAAAAATACGGTGGGTATTCTCTATCACCACAATGGCATCATCTACGACTATACCCAATGCGAGTAAGAAGGAGAACAACACAATCATGTTGAGGGTAAAGCCTATACTGGGCAATACCAAGAAGGCGATCGCACAAGATAGCGGTACAGACATTGCTACGAACAAGGCGTTGGTCACCCCCATAAAGAACATCAAAATCAATGTTACTAATATAAAACCGATGATGATGGTATTAATCAAATCGTGCAAAGTTGTTTTGGTAGATTCAGACTGGTCGCCTGTAATCACCATATTCAAATCTTTAGGGAGTTGATCTTTATGCAACTTTTCCATCAATTTTTCAATCTTTTCCGAAGCATCAATCAAGTTTTGCCCTTTTGCTTTAATCACATTAAGCGTTATTACATTTTTACCATCAAGGCGAGCATAACTTTTTTGCTCTTCAAAATTATCACGCACATCGGCAATATCTTTCAGATAAATGGATTTGCCTTGTTGATTGCGTACTACAAGATTGCCAATTTGTTCGGCAGACTTGAATTCATTACGAACACTCAGGATACGCTTTTGATTGTTCATCGAAACCTCTCCTGCTGTTGCAGAAAAATTTTCGTAACCCACCGTCTGTTCAATATCGCCAAAAGTCATACCTGAGCCTTGCATCTTAAACAAATCAACATTGATTTGAATTTCACGCTCCAAAGCACCTACCATATCTACACGCTTAATTTCTTTCAGCTCTTCGATATTGTCTTTTACAAGGTCGGCATATTTTTTCAAGCGATTAAGGTCGTATTTGCCCGAAATATTGACATATAAAATCGGCATTTCTGAAAGGTCAATATCCTTTACCTCTGGCTCATTGGGCAAATTGGCGGGCAAATCCGTTTTAGCCTTATCCACCGCATCTTTTACGTCTTGTTTTGCCTTATCTACTTTAACATCGGTATTAAATTCTACAATCACAACCGAATAATCCTGAAACGAATTACTGGTTACCTTTTTAACGCCGGTCAAATTTTTTACTTGCTTTTCAATAGGCTTGGTTACCAAATTTTCCATATTATCGGGCGATGTACCTGGATAGATGGTTTGGACAATGATTTGTGGCAATTTTATTTCGGGGAATTGCTCCTTGGGCAAACTGATATAAGCCATCAAACCCACAAAAGTGATAATGATGGTGAGTATATATATGGCTGTCCTATTGTCTATCGCCCAACTGGAAGGCTTAAATTCTTTAAACGTATCTTTCATCGGAAAGTATATAATTGTCGGTTAGAATAATATAAATGGTAATCTAAAGTAAGGGCGTGTTTATTGCACTGAAATGGTTTCACCATCGTCAATATCGCCAAAACCTTCTGTAATGATTTTATCTCCTGCTTTCAAACCGCCCAATATTTCTACCCAACCATTAGAATTGCGACCTACTTTTACAATCACTGATTTGGCTTTTTTGCCATCTACCACATAGAGCATATCTCCTTGAGCAGTTTTTTGAATTACTTGCACAGGAACGACTAAAGCGTTTTTATTCTCGTAGTTCGATATCTTCAATTTGCAAGACATATTGGGATAGATTTTTTTGTTATTACCCAAGCGAATTTGCACTAAAAATGCACGAGAAACAGGGTCTACTTGACGACCCACATAAGAAACTTTTGCCTGAATAGAATCATTCAGATCCGGGAAAAGAATATTGACTGCATCACCTGCTTTTACTTTGCCGATATAATTTTCGCCCAAATTTGCTTCGGCTTTTAAATCATCAAAACTGACTACACGAATTCCTGATTGGCCTGGGCTAGCCATATCACCGGCTTTCAAAGAAAAATTATCAATTGTTCCTGATATGGGCGATACTATGCGGTACAAATTGCGCTGGGCTACATATCCCTCCTTCTTTTTTATAGCCCCCTCATAGTTAGCTTTTGCTTGAAGCAATTGAACTTCAGATCCAATATTTTGAGCATAAATAGTTTTTTGTTTTTCATACAACGATTTTGTCAAACCTATCTCTATATCGGCTCCTTTTATTTGTAATTCAACACCCGCAGCATCCAAGGCAGCAAGAACTTGTCCTTTACTAACATGCTGACCTGCTTTTACATTAACATGAGTTACCACGCCCGAAGCTTGTGGTGTTGCCAATACGTTTTCGTCGCCCAATATTTGGGATTGTACTTCAATAAAAGAATTGAAAACCTGTGGGATTACCTCCATGGTAGCTACTGGAGTAGCTTTTCGAGGATTATTTTTTCCCTCTGCGGCCTCTAATGTTTTAATTTTAAGATCAAGAGCAGCACGCTCACTTTTGAGCTTTGCCAATTCTTCTGCTTTTTTGCTCTTGCTTTCGCCTCCACAGGATGCGAGTAATATAGATGCTGCGAGAATGGTAGTGATTCGTTTCATTGATTATTATTTTTAGAGAGTAGAATACTTGTTTGTGAATTGAAAATTTATTTTAAAAGACCCAATGCTTTTTGTAAATCTGCTTTGGTATTTACAACAGTAAGGACAGCTTCGAAATATGCACCTTGCGCCTTCAAAAAATCGCCTTGAGCTATAATTACATCTTGATTAGACCCTACACCTGCCTTATATTTTTTCTGTGCCAAATCAAGCACGGTACTCGCCAAGTCCATGGTACGTTTACGACTTTCTGAAGTTTGTAATGCGTTTATCAAATTTGCTTTAGCAGATTTTGTTTTATAATCAATATCCAGCTTTGCGTTCTCTAAATCATTTTCTGCTTTTTCGACTTTTAGTTTAGCATACTTTACTCTATTTCTACGTTGCATACCGTCAAAAATGGGTACATTCAATTGTAAGCCCACCAAAGAAAAACCAGGATATGACTTGTTAATTAAGTCGCTTAATTTGTTTGAAGACCTATTATATCCTGTACTTCCAAATGCGGAAAGCGTAGGCAATCCTTCGAATCGGTAACGTTTCAAATCGTATTCTTGTAATTGAAGACTGGTATAAGCCAATTGGTAATTGATATTGTTATTCACACTGTTTTCTTGCAGCAACAGGTTTGACGCATCATTTAAATTATCAACAACCGAAAACTCAGTTAATTCAATTTTTTGGTCAATTTTCATTCCAATAGAAAATTTTAATAACTTCTCATTAATATCTATCGTATTATCCAATCCCAAACTATCTGATTGTAGATTGCTCAATTGAACTTCTAATCTATTCAATTCAATCTTTTCGGCCAAACCGTTTTGATATGTAATATTCATATCATCAGTTGATTGGTGCAACAATTCAAGATTTTTTTTCATCACATCAAACTGTTTGTGGGCAATCAATATTCCTGCATAAGCCTTTTGTACATTATAGCGTATCTCTTCATCAGTCATTTCCTCCTTTTGACGTGCCAATTTCATTAAGGTATTTCTTGCTTGCAAGGCTACAAATACACTACCATTAAATAAGAGTTGTGACGCATTTAGTTGACCGACATTACTCAATTTTGGAGAAAAACCTACTTGTTGGATTACACCTTCTAAAGCAGGGTTGCTTTGATCAAAGGCATCAGCAGGAATAAACTGTTGCTGAATATCAAAAAACTGAGTGTACCTACCCTCGCCGCTGATTTGAGGCATAGTTTTACCCGTTACTTCATCGTTTTGCGCTTTTTGCAATTGCACGTCAATGCGTGCATTTTTTGCAGCGGTACTGTTTTTTAGCGCAAAGTCAATACAATCTTTGAGGCTCAAAGCGACTGTTTCCTGCGCTTGCGCTCTTGCTGCCACCAAGACTACAGAGTACAATAAAATTGGTATTATTCGTTTCATATTCGTGTTTTACTTCGTTAAGTATTGTTCTTTATATTTTCGATATAGCTTTTCGCCTTTGGGAGTTACAATTCCGTAGATATAATGCTCCATTATTTCTTTACTAAAAGCATACATACTATATTTATCTTGAGTAAAGGTCTTGTTCGTCATCATCATGAGTACGCTTTCCATGTGAAATTTAGATATAATTTCTGAATCAATTTCTGCTCTATATAAGCCTTCTTGAATACCTTGTTCTATATTTAATTTCACCGCAGCAACATCAGCCTCCATATTGACACGGAATTGTTGATACCCTTCGGGATAAAAACGCTGTAATTCATGAATAACCATCGGATTCAGTTCCTTATATATGGCATCCAGATTTATTTTTACCTTTACAAAACCCTCAAGAGCATTGGCAGAATTGGTCATGATGTAATCGCATTGGCAACGCATACCATGCTTGTACCAAGTCATTGTTTCTATCACTACTGCATTTTTGTTGTCAAAATATTGATAGAGCGTTTTTTTTGAGATACCTGAACTACGGGCAATATCGTCCATAGTTACAGATTTGAAACCATATTGTTTAAACAAA
Source organism: Phycisphaerales bacterium (assembly GCA_030054025.1). GTDB lineage: Bacteria > Bacteroidota > Bacteroidia > Chitinophagales > Chitinophagaceae > Rurimicrobium. Next base: position 6,848 of record JASGCQ010000044.1, read on the forward strand.
CCAATGGCACTAAACAAGATTTTTATCTTGGTATCGGTCAGGTCAATATTTTCTTCAAAATTCACGCTGCAAAACTAAGGAAACATTTTGTATAAAAAACGTTTCCATTGTTTTTGTTTTTTTTCTTTACAATTTCCTTAACAGGAACACCGTGTACAACACAAAATATCTACAAGAAATAATGCAATAGTATTTGATTTGGCAAGCAACTTTAATTTATATTGCACTATATTTTCATTACAGGCAAATTGATATATCTAGCGTGATCAAAGAAAGCATTTCCGTATTCGACATTTTCAAAATAGGTATTGGTCCCAGTAGCTCGCACACACTTGGCCCGTGGCGGGCCGCATTGCGCTTTTTGGAGAGCATTGAGCAACAATTCGGACTAACAAATGTTGTTTCCATAAAAGCTTTGCTGTACGGCTCTTTGGCAAAAACAGGAAAAGGACATGGTACCGATATCGCAGTTATTTTAGGGCTTTGTGGAGAGGATCCCGTTACCTTTGATGTCAATGAAATCACACCGAGAATCCATCAAATTAACAGTGAAAGACAAATCAATTTAGGGGGTAAAAAAATCGTTCCTTTCAACCCAGACAATGTTTCGGTTGAATTTTTAATGACCGAAAGCTTACCCTTTCACCCCAATGCCCTTACCTTTTTGTGCAGTTTCGGCAATGGACAAGAAATTGCCGAAACCTACTATTCTATCGGCGGAGGATTTGTAGTCAAAGAAGGTGAAAATAATTCGGGCAATTATAACAGCGAACTCCCCTTCCCTATTGACAAGTCAGCCGATTTATTGCATTGGTGCATCAAATCGGGGTTGAGTATTGCAGAGGTAGTGATGGAAAATGAAAATGCTTGGCGTAGCGAAGCCGCAACCAAAACGGGAGTGATTAAAATATGGGAAACGATGCGCGATTGTACCTATCGAGGATGCCATATAGGAGGCGAATTGCCAGGCGGTTTGCATGTTACGCGCAGGGCAGCAACGCTCAACAAAAGATTGCTCAAAGGAAAAACGTACAACAATTACAAGGAATGGATTGATGCCATCCGCGAAGGTGGATCGGGTTTTCAATATACGCTCGATTGGGTCAGTTGTTTTGCTCTGGCAGTTAATGAAGAAAATGCAGCATTTAGCCGTGTAGTAACTGCACCCACCAATGGTGCAGCAGGCGTTATTCCGGCAGTACTACAATATTTTGTCGCTTTTTGTGATGGATTTGATGAGGATAAAATTCTACAGTATATACTTACCGCATCTGAAGTGGGCAGCATATTCAAAAAAGGAGCTACCATATCTGCCGCAATGGGCGGATGCCAAGCCGAGATTGGCGTATCATCGGCAATGGCAGCAGCAGGGCTTACTGCGGTATTGGGCGGCACTGTTCGCCAATGCTTGATGGCAGCAGAAATAGCCATGGAACATCACCTTGGGCTTACTTGTGACCCTATCGGCGGACTGGTGCAAGTACCTTGTATCGAGCGCAACACGATGGGTTCTATTAAAGCCATTACCGCTTCACAATTGGCTCTACAAAGCAATCCGGACAATGCTCGTGTATCGCTCGATGCCGTAGTCAATACGATGTGGGAAACGGCTTTAGATATGAATCATAAATACAAAGAAACCGCCGAAGGTGGATTGGCTACGAATATCCCGATTAGTTTGCCGGAGTGTTAGCACAAGTCGAAGCATTGAATGACTTTCACTTTTCCTTACCAAACCAAGAGTATAGCGTTGACGTAACTAAGTGTAATCAATTATTCTTAGCCCCTAAAAAAACATTTTTATGAACAGGAATCTTTTTCAGTTTGCCATTAAAGCCACGCTTGGTTTTTTTATTTTTCTATCTTTCGGACAATGCAGTACTGCACAAAAAAAAGGAACTACTATGAACAATAACAATCCTTATTATTCCCGTACCGACACTAAGAAATTGAATGTCAGTAACGAGGAATGGAAAAAAATACTCAGTAAAGAGGTGTATGAAATAGCCCGCGACAAGGGCACTGAATATGCCTTCTCGGGCAAGTATTATAAAACAGATGCTAAAGGCACTTATTACTGCGCCGTATGCGGCAATCCATTGTTCCGCTCCGGAGCCAAGTTTGCCAGCACTTGCGGATGGCCCAGCTTTTACGAATCTTTAAAAGAAAACAGTGTTCGTTACCAGACAGATAATTCCTATGGAATGAATCGCGAAGAGGTGCTTTGCGGACGCTGCGATTCTCATCTAGGTCATATATTTGACGATGGACCTGCTCCTACTTACAAACGTTTTTGCATGAACAGTGCCGTACTTGATTTTGTACCAGATGACCCCAATGCCAAATGAACAAAAAACAACGTTACGAATTTGTATTAAAATGGTTTCAGGAAAATGTACCTGAAGCCGAAACAGAATTGTTATACGACAATTCCTTTCAGCTTTTAGTAGCCGTCATACTCTCTGCTCAGTGTACCGATAAGCGTGTCAATATGGCTACGCCTCCTATTTTTGCTCGTTATCCCGATGCGGCTAGTTTAGCTAAAGTAGAGTTTGACGACCTTTTCCCAATCGTCCGCAGCATCAGCTACCCCAACAACAAAACAAAACATTTAATTGGTATGGCACAAATGCTGATCGGAAAATTTGATGGGGAAGTGCCGCATACCGTCAATGAATTGATACAACTACCAGGTGTTGGTCGTAAAACAGCCAATGTCATCACTTCGGTCATAGATGCGCAGCCCAATATGGCAGTTGACACGCATGTATTTAGAGTTTCTGCAAGAATTGGCTTAACAACCAATGCCAAAAACCCATTGCAAGCCGAAAAACAACTGATTGCTCATATTCCCAAAGACTTAGTACACATTGCTCACCATTGGCTCATCTTGCACGGACGCTACACTTGCCTTGCACGAAAACCTAAATGTGAGGAATGTAAGATTACAGAAGCGTGTAAATATGATACACAATTACAAAAAGAAAAAGCCCCAAAAAACTAACTGTATTGCACCGATTTTTACATTATCTGTTATTGAGTGATGGGCAAACAAGCATTGAGCTACAACAAAAACGTATCTATATTGCCTGGAGTAATGAGGTCAAACTGATGATTGGGATAGGCTTTTGAAAAAGTTTTGCTCAATTTGGCTTTAGCATTCACATTCCATTTTATCTCGTAAGCCTGTAGCAAGGTATCTTTTTCTATGATTAGGTCTATTTCTTGTTGGTCGGCAGTGCGCCAAAAATGAAATTTACCAAAACCCCCATCGTATTGATTTTTCTTCCAGAGTTCAGAGATGACATAGTTTTCCCATAAAGCACCCACATCTTGTCGCGTTTCTACAAAGCGAAAATCATTAATCAGCGCATTGCGGATGCCATTGTCATAAAAATAAATCTTCTTCCCTTTGCGTAATTCTTTTCTTGCATTAACCGCATAGGAGGGCAAGCGAAATAGGATAAAGGCTTGCTCTAAAATTTGAATATAGGATTCTATTGTATCGCCTTTCAAAGAGAGCATATTTCCCAATTCTTGATACGAAACTTCATGACCTATTTGATGGCTGAGTGCACGCAAGAGGTCAATAATTTTTTCGGGCTTTTTCAAGCCACTCCATAGCAAAACATCTTTGTACAAATAGCTTTCGCTCAACAGCCGCAAGCGCAATTTCGGGTCATCTGTAGCTAAAGCTACTTCTGGATAAGTGCCATAAATGAGGCGATTACCCAATAGCCGTTTCTCTTGCAAAAGACCATGATGGTTGACCATTTCTGCAAAAGAAAAAGGATATAAATAGTACTCCCATTTACGACCTGTTAATGGCTCCGCAGCTTTTTGTTTCAAATCAAACGCTGAAGAACCCGTAGCAATAACTTGTACTTGGGGCAAATGATCAACGATAATTTTCATTGTCGCACCTATATTTTCTATTTTTTGCGCTTCGTCTATAATGAGCAATTGCGCATCACCAATAATCTGGCGGAGTTTTGTTGCGTTAGGTGCTTCAAACAATGGCGGCACATCGGCTTCTTCAGCGTCTAAACTCAATGATTTCAATCCAGAAGCGGCTATCAGTTGCGTCAAGAGCGTACTCTTCCCCACCTGCCTCGCTCCCAACAACAAGATAGATTTCCCTTTAAACAACTGTTGTTGCATCTGATTTTCGACGATACGACTAATCATAATTTCACGCTTAGAAAGGCAAAATTAGGATATTTTTCCATTATAATGGGAAATTTACCGTTTTTTATTCCGTTACAATGGAAATTTTACCGTTTTTTCAAAAAACAGAAATTCATTAATAATAACTAATTCCAATCGCTTTTCTCGCTTCTGCAATGGTTTTCGAAGCACTCTCGTGCGCTTTTTCAGCTCCTTCTTTGAGTATTTTTTGTATTTGTGCTTCGTCGGCTTGCAAGGCTTTTGCACGCTCGCGAATAGGGGCTATGAAAGCGACCATATCTTCGGCTAATTGCTTTTTGAGGTCGCCATAGCGTATGCTACATTCATTGTAATTTTTGGTAAAAGTGTCCACCGTTTCTCTGCTCGAAACTAAATGCAACAGCTGGAATACGTTCTGAATATAATCGGGCATATCGCTGTTCATTTCTGTAGGACCGCTATCCGTCTTTGCTTTCATCACTTTTTTACGAATAGTATCATCATCATCAGCCAAAAACAAGGTAGCGTTGATGTTTTCGCTTTTACTCATTTTACCATTACCATCTAGGCTGGGTACTTTGACTAAGCTGTCTCCAAAATTAAAGGGGTAAGGCTCAGGAAATAGTTCGCCATAACGATGATTAAAGCGTTGTGCAAAATTGCGTGCCATTTCGATATGTTGTTCTTGGTCTTTACCCACGGGCACATACAAGGCTTTGTGCATGAGAATATCTGCCGCCATCAAAACAGGATAGGTCAGTAATCCGGCATTGACGTTATCGGGATTTTGACGCACTTTGTCTTTAAAGGTGGGTACTTTCTCCAATTCTCCTTTATACGCAAGCATATTCAACATTAAATACAACTCGGGTATTTCAGTAATATCGCTTTGAGCATACAATGCCACTTTATTCGGGTCGAGTCCGCAAGCCACGTTTTCTGCCACTACTCGATACACATTGGCACGGAGGTCTTTAGGGTCGGGATGGGTAGTCAGTGAATGATAATCTGCCACGAAAAAATAGCAATTATAGTCTTCTTGCATTTTGACATAATTGCGCATGGCACCAAAATAATTTCCTAAATGTAAATATCCAGTAGAGCGAATGCCGCTCACTACAATTTCTTTGCTCATAAGGGCTGCAAATTACGTTTTCTCTTTTTTGATTCCACAAATTTTTCCATTTCTACCAAAGAAAAACTGCTCAAATTCTGTGTGGCGGTCAATCCTGCTTTTTGGGCAATCTTACAACCATAATAAATGTCGTCGAAACCTGCTAAGGAATGCGCATCGGGATTGATTGACAACAATACGCCTTTGGACATTGCATATTCTACCCATTGCCAATCGAGATCCAAACGGCGAGGATGGGCATTGATTTCAATCACCACATCATAGTCTGAACAAGCTTCAATAATCATTTTGTGGTCGATGGGGTAGCCCTCGCGCGACAACAAAAGACGGCCCGTAGGATGCCCCAAAATAGTAGTAAAGGGATTTTGGATTGCTGAAAGGAGTCTTTGCATCGCCTTCTCTTGAGTCATTTTAAGATTACTGTGTACTGAAGCAATGACCAAATCGAAGGTGCTTAAAGCTGAGTGGTCATAATCCAAACTACCATCGTTGAGGATATCAGCTTCTATGCTTTTGAAAATTTTGAAAGGTGCATATTTTTGATTTAAGGCATCTATTTCAATTTGCTGTGCGGCTACCCTATCTGGGCTCAATCCATTGGCATAATAGGCTGCTTGAGAGTGGTCGCTAATCACTAAATACTGTAAACCTTTGCTGATAGCATGTTGTACCATCGTCTCCAAGGTTTCTTGCCCATCGCTCCATTTAGAATGGGAATGGATAATGCCTTTAATATCTGACAACTCTATGGGTGTAGGCAATACATTAGCTTTCGATTTTTCGAGTATCTCAGCCGACTCGCGCATGGGCGCAGGAATAAACTGCAAATGATTGGCTTTGAAAATATCCGCTTCGTTGATCGCTTTTTCGGGAAAAATATATTCCGCTTCAAAAGCAGTCAAAAAAGTCTCGCTACATGCGTTTCTAAATTGTGTGATAGCCACTTTTTCCTTATCCGCAAAGTAAAAACGAATAGGGATATTATCAGACATTTTCAAGAGCATCGTATTCCCTTCATGACTCATTTCAATCCCAGGAGCATTAGCCCAAAGTCGAGGCAAAGTATCGGCAGGCATATTACTCACAATTTCTATTGCTGCTACGGTTTCCATTTGCCGGTAAAAAGCACCCGTCAGCAAAAATTGATATTGCGCAAAAGATTGTTTGAGCCGAGCAATCCAATTGTGCGCAGTAGCCTCTGCTGATGCCCAAAGCTGAAATCCTTGACTATTGCGGATAAAGGCGATATTCTGCAATACAGCTTCTTGTGTTTTTTGACCAAATCCTTTGAATGCTGCTAAACGGTTTTCGTGACAAGCATATTCCAATTCGCCAACACTTTCAATACCCATTTCTTGCCATATCGTCCGCACTTTTTTAGGTCCTAGACCTTTTATGTGCATGATGTCCAAAACACCCGAAGGGGTTCGGTGCATGATTTCTTCGAGTTGCATCAGCTTGCCCGTATCTAAAATTTCTCTGATTTTTGCTGCGGTAGAGGCGCCAATGCCTTTGCTGCTGCGCAGGGTAGCATCGTCCATATCCGCAAGGTTTGCCTCCAATTGGTCAATGGTGTAAGCGGCAATACTATAAGATTTGGATTTAAAACTATCTTCTCCATGCAAATCCATCAACTTGGACAAGGCAGAAAAGAATTCTGAAATATCTGTATTGGTCATACTGCAAAAATAAGTAAGCAAGCTATCTTTACAGCATGGTAAAAAGCGATTTGAACATTAGTTTGCTGCAAACGGACATTGTTTGGGAAAAGCCTGAGCAAAACCGTGCATTGCTCGAAGCAAAAATCAATGCTTTGGAAGGGCAACAACATGTTATTGTTTTGCCCGAAACTTTCAGCACGGGTTTTAGTATGCATAATGCAGCTGAATTGGCAGAAAGTATGAATGGCACAACAATCCAATGGATGAAAGCTCTTGCGCAACAAAAACGCTCCATCATCACGGGTAGTATCATCATCAGCGAGGACAATAAATATTATAATCGTATGCTTTGGGTATTGCCCAATGGCGAAGCTGCCCATTATGACAAAAGGCATTTATTTTCTTATGCAGGAGAGGGTGTTCATTTCGAGGCGGGAGCAAAAAGAGTGATTGCGCAAGTAAATGGCTGGAAAGTCTGCTTGCAAATCTGTTATGACCTTCGCTTCCCTGTTTGGGCGCGCAATACAGACGATTACGATATGCTTTTGTACATTGCCAACTGGCCTCAACAGCGAAATGAAGCTTGGGAAACTTTGCTCAGGGCGCGTGCCATAGAAAACATGAGCTATGTAGTAGGTGTCAACCGAGTGGGCAGCGATGGAAATGGGCATCACTACATGGGCAACAGTAGTATTTATAGTCCTTTAGGAGCATTGATGAATCAAAAGTCTCAAGAAGAAACAACTATTACACACAGCTTCCAACATACACTTATCGAAGAATGCAGAACAAAATTTCCTTTCTTGAAAGATAGGGATGATTTCTTATTACGATAATGCTAATCGGCTTTATAATAGCATATATAACGCTTAGTAACCGTTTGCGCCACTTTGCCGTTAACTAAAGAGTGTTGCATATCAGCTAGATTTCTTACTGTGCCATCTTTGAGTGCAATATTGATGCGAGCATCGGCAGCATTATAAGTACTGTTGGAGGTAGTCCCGTTAAATACAAAGTATTGCATTTCTTGCTCATTAAATCCAAGGTTCTTTTGTGCAGCGAGCATTTTTTGTTCCAACAATTCAGATTCTTTATCGGCATCAAAAACTACTTTATAGAGTTTGCGATGCAAGTGCATCTTGCATAATGTAGCCAATATTTTATCCGATGATTTTGCCCAAGACTTTATTGCTACAATTACGTCGGCATCATCTAATGCACAAAAATACTCAATGATTTCTGGTTTATTTGTCAATTCTTGTTTTGAAATATTATGCGTCAAAAAATAGCTTAAAGCCGGACTGGCATCGAGCTGAGAACCAGACAAGCTGAGTTCTTTCGCCCTTTTAAGAATATTGACAAGTAATAGTTCGGCTCCCAAAACGGTCTTGTGCAGATACACTTGCCAATACATAATATGGCGGGCGATGATAAATTTTTCGATGGAGTAAATCCCCTTTTCTTCTACCGCCAACTCATTGTCATGCACTGTCAGCATCTTAAGAATACGGTCATAACCAATAACCCCCTCCGAAACACCGGAATAAAAACTATCCCGACTGAGGTAGTCCAGGCGATCCACATCCAATTGACTGGACACTAATTGGTGTAAATATTTTTTGGAATATGAAGAATCAAAAATTTGCAAAGCAGTATCTAAACGACCTCCCAATTCTTGATTCATTTTTTGAACAATGATTCTTGAAACAGTTTCATGACCTATACCATTCAGTAAAGAATGTTCTAAAGCATGAGAAAAAGGACCATGGCCAATATCGTGTAATAAAATCGCCAATCTTGCAGCGGTTCTTTCGGTAGCCGAATGCTCAATACCTTTTGCCTGAAGCTCATCCAAAGCCTGCCCCATTAGATGACAAGCCCCCAAAGAATGTAAAAAGCGAGTATGAACCGCACCCGGATATACGGTGTGTGCCACTCCCATTTGAGAAATATTGCGCAATCGTTGAAACCATGGATGGTCTATCACACACATCAGTTCTTCCTCCGGAAAGATCAAAAAGCCGTGTACGGGGTCGTTGATTATTTTACTCTTCATCTGTGTTCTATCGATCGTCTATTTTTTTACTGGGTATCCCATTCTGTATCTGGCACCAAAGTTGGGTCTGTTTCTTCAGGGATATCTCCGTCTGTATTGACATCTCCCTTGCCGCTATTAACGTTATTTCGTTCTAGGCTTGTAGGGTCGTAGGTGCCTCCACAATCATCAAAATCTGGAGGAGCTGCAAATTTAGCGTCGGCTTTAATGTTTAAAGTCTTATCGGCATAGCAACGCTTGATAAAGTAAGCCCAAATAGGCAATGCGGATGCAGAACCTTGCCCTAAGGCTTCGCTGTTGAAACGTAAATAACGGTCATTACAACCCACCCAAGCACCAGCCAGTATTTGTGGCGTATAGCCCAAAAACCAAGCATCTGCCTGGCTATTGGTAGTGCCCGTTTTGCCAGCTATTTCGCTTTGTATATTATATCTGGCACGCATTCTACGACCAGTACCATTGTCTATTACGCCACGCATCAGACGAACCATTTTGAAGGCGGTATTGGCACTAATGATTTCTTTTTGTTCGGCAACAAATGATTTCAGCAGGTTGCCATTCTTATCCTCAATCTTGGTAATAAATACGGGTTGGGTATTAATCCCTCCTGTCGGGAACATGGTATAGGCACGCAACATCTCGTACAAAGAGATATCCGAAACGCCTAAGGCTATAGATGGTTGATTGACAATATCCGCTTGAATACCGCATTTGTGTACAAAATCAATAAAGGCATTCTGCCCTACTTGTTTGATTAAATATAGTGCCGCATTGTTAACAGACAATGCCAATGCAGAGCGCATGGGCAAGCTGCCGTATTCGCTACCTCCTGCATTGTAATTGGCCTTTTCGGGAAAGCTGACGGGAGTGGTAGGAATGCTGCTGCAAGGAGAAAAACCATTATCTATAGCCAAGCAATACAATAATGGCTTGATAGTAGAACCTACTTGACGTCGGGTGTTGGTATTAACGTGATCGAACTGAAAATAATCATGATTAATGCCCCCTACCCATGCCCGTATCTCTCCCGTATAAGGATCCATTGCCATGAAGCCTGTTTGTAAAAACATCTTCATATACATCACAGAGTCTTTGGGACTCATGGTGGTGTCTTTAATATGCTTGCTATTGTCCCAGGTATAGACTTTCATGCGAACGGGCTTTTCCATTTCGATCATAATCTCTGCTTCTTTCTTGCCTTGGTCTTTGAGTGCGCTATATCTTTCAGACTCTTTCAAGCTCTTTAAAACATCTTTCATGTGTGTTGCAAAGATGCTTCCATCGCGATATTTGGCTTGTGCTTCAAATTGTTTTTGCAAATCTTTCATCTGTTGCGCCACCGCTTCTTCAGCATAGCGCTGCATGGTCACATTGAGTGTGGTATAGATTCTTAGTCCATCTTTGTAAACGTTGTATTCCGTACCGTCTTCTTTTTTTAGGTCTTTACAAATTTTCTTTACCTCCAATTCTACTACCTGACGGAAATAGGGCGCAATGCCTTCGTGATAGTCCAATTTGCGATAATCTAATTGAATGGGCTTGGTTTTGTTTTCGGCTGCTTGTGCAGGGGTAATCTTACCATATTTTTCCATTTGGCTCAATACCACATTTCTTCGCACCAACGCATTCTCAGGGTTGCGCCTTGGGTTGTATAAAGTATTGCCTTTGAGCATACCGACCAATACTGCAGCTTGGTCTATGCTTAATTTATCGGGCGCTACATTGAAAAAAGTATAAGAGGCATTTTTAATTCCGTAAACATTATCACCAAAAGGTACTGTATTGAGGTACAGAGTAATGATTTCATTCTTGGTGAGGTTTTTTTCGAGCTTTACTGCCAATACCCATTCTTTGAGCTTGATGAAAGGCATCGTAAACATATTGGGGTTCTTGCGCGGGAATAAGTTTTTGGCTAATTGCTGGGTAATGGTACTTCCACCGCCTTTTTTACCCAACAATAATACAGCACGCATGACCGCTACGCCATCAATACCTGAATGCTCTCTAAATCGTTCGTCTTCCGTAGCAATAAGAGCATTGAATACATTGGGTGATATTTCCCGATATTTACTATTCGATCGGTCTTGCAAAAAATAGCGTCCAATCACGGTGCCATCCGCAGCCAATACCTCCGAAGATAAAGCACTGGATGGGTTTTCCAATTCGGAAATAGAAGGCATACCCCCTATTAAGCCAAACCATAGTAATAAAACCAAGAGGTTGAAGGCGAGGAAACAAAAAATGAAAAATCTCCAGAGTTTACGAACGGATGGCTTCATAAATAAGAATACACTTTGGTGCTATCGCAAATGTAACCATTTGACTGAAAAGCCCCGCTATTAATTTCTTAATTTCCTGTAAGACCGCCCGTATGGATGCACAAAATTTTACTGCCTTTTTCAAAAGTATCTTCGTGGATTAAGGTCTCTATACCCATCATCATTTTGGCGGTATATACTCTGTCCAGTAGGATATTGTATTGCAATGCAAAATCCGAAATAAACGCATCCATCTCCATTGTTTTTTTTCCAAAACCGCCAAAATGAAAACGATCGGTAACGCTCCATTGATGGTTTTGCTCGGGCAGCAATGCCGATGCAATTGAATTTTGTAAATAAATGCCCCCTTTCATAGGTGCAAAACCGAATAAGAATTGACAAATGGGTAATACATTGCGCAAACCAATGAAAGTCGTACCAGTACCAATACTAAGGGCTATATGTGTATAATAAGAAGGAATGTATTGTGCTATAGAAGCTGCCCCTCTTTGCCCATCATTATTGGCTCCTCCCTCAGGAATAATATAAGCATCCGGGTATTGTTTTTGAAGACCTTGTAAAAAATCGGACGCCTCCTTTTGGGCATAGGCTTCGCGACTGACGAAATGAAGCTGCATCCCATAGGCTTGGCATTGCTTTAATACGCTGTTTAATGAGGAAGATGCCTGTAAACCACGCACTATTGCTACAGAACTTAATCCTATGCTATGGGCGGCAGCGGCGGTTGCTATTAAGTGATTAGAGTAGGCGCCTCCAAAGCTGAGTAAGGTAGATTTTTGAGCAGCTATTGCCGATGCAACATGATGCTTGAGCTTGAACCATTTGTTGCCTGATATGATGGGGTGAATCTTGTCTAAGCGCAGCATACTCACTGCTACTCGAACATCTCCACCAGCAAAGCCTTTCAATTCTTCCACCCTAATTTTTTGCTCATCAACCCAACTAATTATAGCCATACTCTTTGAGATAATTTTCCGTATCGCGCCATTTGGGTCTTACCTTCACAAAAAGCTCTAAATGAACTTTTGCCCCTACAAAGTCTTCGATTTTTTTTCGTGCGGCTATGCCCAATTGTTTGATTAGTAATCCTCCTTTCCCAATTAATATTACTTTTTGGGTTTCTCGGGTGACGATGATATCGGCTTTGATGACATGAATATTGATTTTCTCTTCATAAGACTGTATCATGACTGCCGAATGGTAAGGTATTTCTTCTTTGTACAAGTCATAAATCTGTTCTCGTATCAATTCGCTGACAAAAAAACGTGTCGGACGGTCGCTCATGCTGTCTTCGGGATAAAATCGCGGAGCCTCCGGCAGGGATTTCAGTATAAAAGGCACCAATTTATCCAGATTGCTTTTGGTAACGGCGGAAATGGTTTGCACCAAATACTTCGGAAATTTCTGTTTGTATTCTTTTAATTTTTCGGTAACTTCTTTTTTGTCGCTCAATAAATCGCTTTTGTTGAGCAATAATATTGTGGGTACTTTTAGTTTTAGTCCCGCAGCAATGGCTTCTATTCCTCCAATAGGCTGGGTAATATCATGCATCAAAATTGCGACATCGGCATCTTCAAGCGCACTTTTCACCTGAAGCATCATTTTTTTGTGCAATTCGTACTTCGGCTCTATAATACCAGGGGTGTCCGAAAAAACAATTTGATAGTCGGCATCGGTCAAGATGCCTAATATTCGGTGACGAGTGGTTTGGACTTTGGGCGATGTAATGACCAAATGCTCGCCCAACAAAGCATTCAGCAATGTTGATTTACCTGCATTGGGGGAACCGAAAATATTGACAAAACCTGCTTTGTGCATTGCTGACATCTTACAAAATTAAGTGCTTGAGCGACTATTTTGTAAAAGATTTTAAATAGTTTTTGTTTTGACGAATAATACCCCTACCTTTGCACCCAACTCGCGAGGTAGAGCAGCGGTAGCTCGTTGGGCTCATAACCCAAAGGTCTCAGGTTCGATCCCTGACCTCGCTACTTTGAAAGCCGCCACTGTGGCGGCTTTCAAAATTTAAAATCACAACTCGGGCAAGAATCTAAAATCCTCCCTACTTTCCCCTATAATGCTCATTCAATTAGAAATTGCCTTGTATGCTCCTTCTTAGTTTGATGGAGCATTAATATATAAATTTTAACCCAAATTTTGCAATAGCGGTATTTTTGAATAATCCGCCTCAAAAACACCCTCCTTTTTGAAGCACTATTGATGATACGTTTAATTGATAATCAAAGGTTTGCGTTGTGTATTGTCTGCTGCTTTGCAGTTGAAATTTTCCCAAAAACGGTCAATAGATACCTACTGCACAACCTGAAAATTAATTTACCAACCAATAATAAGTTTTTTTAAAATATTTTTTGTATTATTGCGCTCAATTCACACACCCAAAAAAAGACA
>JASGCQ010000045.1 GCA_030054025.1 Phycisphaerales bacterium
GTGTAAGCCACGTCAGATATGCAGCGTAGCGTTTTTTGTATCACTAAATGACTAATGTGTTGCTCTTATTGTCTGGTTAAAGTCAATAAATCTGTTCCTCCATTTCCACCGCTTACGTGTTTTAAGCTGATTTTTGTTGCAGTGTTTTCTAATATCTGCCAATCTTCATTTAACTCATCTAAAGGAATAGTTGTTCCAAAGTTAAGTACAAACTCTTCAATATTGTTGCTTCTTTCAACCGAATAAAATCCAATATTTGTTGTAGTGTTTTTTGTTGCTTTTACTTGTCCATTTGAAAATACCAATACATATCCAGTATAATCTGTAGTTTCATCTTTTCCGTCATCTGTGTAATTAGAAACTATCCATTGACCTTTAGTAATATTTGTAATCAAAATTGAATTAGTAGGATTGTTAGGGTCAGTTGGATTAGTAGGTGTATTTGTCGTTTTGCTAAATGTCAACAAATCTGTGCCACCATTTCCACCACTTATGTGCTTTAAATTTATAGTAGAATCCGTAACCGATATTACTTCCCAATCTTCGTTTAACTCATCTAATGGTGATTGAGTTCCGAAATTTAAAATGATTTTATCTTTTGAGTTATCTTTTCCCAATGTTACAGTTCCTGCTGATTTATTACCAACATTGTTTGCTAAAATTTTTCCATCACTAATTGTGAATATGTAATTGTTAAATTGACTTGTATTGTTCACACCATTTTCATCAAATAAGCTAATAACCCAATTTCCAATTTGAATTTTTGTTAGAATATCTTTGTTGATTGGGTTTGTCGGATTGTTTGGGTTTGTCGGGTCTGTAGGAATAGAACTTGTTTTTTCAAAAACGAGATAATCTATTTCTCCACTGCCTCCACTTGTGTGTTTTAGACTTATTTTATTACTGTTTAGTTCTACAACATCCCAATCTTCGTTCATTTCATCGAATGGAATTGTAGTGCCGAAATTAAGTGTAAATTGTACTTTGCTATCATCTGTCCCAGTTGAATAAGAACCTGTTGCATTGTTTATTGAATTACTAGCCATAACTTTTCCGCTCTCAAATGTAAAAACATAAGCAGAAAATAGCAATAATTCATTTTTGCCATTATCTTCGTATTTTGTAACTCTCCAAGTACCACTTTGGACACTTTTAGTCACATTTGCGTTAGTTAGAGGAGCTGTTGTTGCTGTTTCTTTATTACAAGAGTTAAGAAATAAAATACTTGTAATTAGAATGAGGAAATTAAAAAATATTTTTTTCATAAAATGTATTTTAATGTTGTAAAGGTAACCCTTTTTAGGGCATCTCCAAAAAATCTTTTTTTATGATTCCTCATTTTGACAATTAAATTTTTTCAAAAAGGCTTGGTCGTTTGTTTTTGTTTGCTAGGTCATCAAATATAAGTGAAATTTGCTCTTGTGTAAAGTCCATAAATAGCTGAGTTTTTTTGCTCAAACACAAAATTCAGACTTTTGGGCTTTACACACTTTTGGGGACAGTATCGGGGTGGCTAGTGTTTCAGATTGGGTGTTACCATAAAAACAATATTTAAACTACTGTTTTTCTATTCAAAAATAAAATAAACAGTAAAAAGTAGGGCGGCTAAAAAGTCCTCTCTCTTTTTATTTTTAGCCTTAAATTAGCTATAAATCGTCTGTATATGTATCAAAATGTTAGGGTATTTAATAGGGTAATAATTTTGCTGTATTGAAGCCAATGCTGGCTTTAGTCAAAACAATTACAGGGAATTTGTAGGCTATGTCTCATCTTTGCTATTACTTTGATTAAAAAATAAACCGATTTGAATTATATACAGCTAACAATACCCATAGCCAACGATGAAAGCCGCGAATTATTGATTGCGGCATTGAGCGAGCAAGGCATAGAGGGTTTCGAGGAAAATGATACTTTATTAAAGGCATTTGTTGCTGCAAGCGACTATCAAGAAGATGCCATAGCCCAAATATTACAGTCATTTGCTTTGCAGGCCGAAATCACCATTATTGAGCCTACTAATTGGAATGCAGAATGGGAAGCAAATTTCGAACCAGTAGTGATTGGCGATTTTTGTACCATTCGTGCTCATTTTCACAATCTATCGGTAGAAACAAGATATGATATTATCATCACACCGAAAATGTCGTTCGGCACCGGGCACCATGCTACTACACGTTTAATGGTAGCGCAAATGGCGCAGCTCGATTGCAGCAACAAACATGTTTTTGATTTTGGAACGGGCACTGGGGTATTGGCTATTCTTGCCGAGCATTTGGGGGCATCAAGGGTAGTCGCTATTGATAATGACGAATGGTCTTATGAAAATACTCAGGAAAATATTGTACTCAATCATTGCGAGCGTATATCGGTGAGCATGGATAGCATAGAAAACTTTGATTGGTTACCGTCTTACCACATTATATTGGCGAACATCAACAGGCATATTTTGCTGGATTATATGGAGGCGATGGAGCAATTGCTCTACAAAGAGGGTATTTTATTAATGAGTGGATTGCTAACCGATGACGAAATAATGGTTTGCGAAGCGGCGATATCAGCAGGCTTTACGGTTCAAAAAGTCAGCAGATTAAATAATTGGATTTCGATATTGTGTACGAAACGCTAACCCAGTAGCTGATCTAAATCTTCTTTAGCAATTACGCCAAAAACCTTTTTGCCCAAGGGGCTTAGCTCTGGCTGGCTACAGGCAAACAATTCATCAATCAATGCTTGCTGGTTTTCGGCTTGCTGGTAATCTGTATTTGAACGAGCCAAACGCCTTGCCATTTTGATGAGCATGGTATGGGCATTCAGCTCTAGGGCTTTATTGTTTTCGTGCTTACTGTGTTCTAACAACTCGTCGAGCACATTCTTTTCTTCCCCTGCAAGCAAACCTTGAGGAATACCTTGAATGACAAAGGTGTTCTTCCCGAAATGGCTGATATCGAATCCAACTCTAGCCATATCTGGCAATATGGACAATAGTAGTGCTTCATCTTGTGGGGCTACTTCATAACTCAAGGGAAATAGTACCCTTTGTGATGCGGTTTTGCCGTCTTCCCATTGGCTCATTAAACGCTCGTACCAGATGCGCTCTTGCGCTCTACGAATGTGTATGTACATCAATCCTGATTTTACGGTGCTAACCAACATAGAGCCTTGCATCAGCAAAATGTTTTGTTTGCTGCTGTTGCTGCCTAATGCTGCATTTTGCGTTATCGAAGAAGAGATGTTTTTTTGGATTTCGCTTTGGCTGACAGATATTTCAGGAATACTGTTGCTAATTTCATACGCTACTTTCCAACGAGACAATCCATCTTTTTTGTCAATAAAATGGGCTTGGTTTCTTTGTGCAAAGCTATTGCTGAGATAGCCCGAAGCTGCCCTGTCTATATCTTTTGAGCTTTGGGGTAATTGTACCGAAGGCAATTGTTGTATTTCTGAACTCAACGAAAAATCAAGAGATGGAGCAATATTGTTGCGCGCCAAAGCATGCTTTACCGAGGCATGAAGATAGGCGTACATCAA
The DNA here is from genome assembly GCA_030054025.1 of Phycisphaerales bacterium. Classification (GTDB taxonomy): domain Bacteria; phylum Bacteroidota; class Bacteroidia; order Chitinophagales; family Chitinophagaceae; genus Rurimicrobium. Next base: position 3,529 of record JASGCQ010000045.1, read on the forward strand.
TTTGTCGTCCTCAAACTTTACTTCTTGCTTGGTTGGGTGTACGTTTACATCTACCCGTGCAGGGTCTAGCTCAAGAAATAGAATATAGAAAGGGAATAATTCTTTGGGAATTAAGCCTTCGTATGCCTGAACCAAAGCATGATTGAGGTAATTGCTCCGTATAAAGCGATTATTAAGGAAAAGGTATTGTGTTCCTCGTGTTTTACTTGCCGCATCAGGTTTGCCTACAAATCCGCTTATATTCAAAAAGTCGGTTTGCTCGGATACGGGAACTAACTTTTTGTCGTAGCTGTTCCCAAAAAGTGCAACAATTCGGGCTTTTAAACTTCCGGATGAAAGATTGTATTGTTCTGTACCATTGCTGAAAAAACGAAAATGTACCAAAGGGTAGGCGAGTGCAATACGGGTAAATTCGTCCACAATATTGCGCAATTCTGTTGTGTTGCTTTTTAAAAAATTTCGTCGGGCGGGTACATTGAAAAATAAATTTTTCAGCATAATATTGCTACCCTTAGCAGCCGCACAAGCCGTTTGGCTCAATACTTCTGTGCCTTCTATGACGATTTGTGTACCCACTTCATCTTCTGCTCTACGCGTTTTTAATTCGATTTGAGCAACTGCAGCCATAGAGGCTAGAGCTTCTCCTCGAAAACCCATAGTGCGGATCGTAAAGAGGTCTTCAATTTTTTGAATTTTTGAAGTAGCATGGCGTTCAAAGCTCATTCGAGCATCGGTAGGCGACATACCTTTGCCGTTATCTATTACTTGTATCAGTTCTTTGCCAGCATCTTTTATCACTAGTTGTATTTCTGTAGACTCTGCATCTATTGCATTTTCAAGCAATTCTTTTACGGCAGAAGAGGGGCGTTGAATAACTTCACCCGCCGCTATTTGGTTGGCAATATGATCTGAAAGTAGATTGATAATATCGGACACGCTGCAATAATAATTTTTATGGGGTCAAAATTCTGTACAATAAAGTAAACGTTCAAAAATTTTTGCTAAATAAGTGCTGCCTTTTTTTTTGCAAATGTGCGTAACTTAAAATTAAAAAACTACAATTTTCTCTATCCCATACTTCGTATCCCTTTCTAATATAAAATAACCCCTAAACGTTTTGAAGCTCCATTACATACAGAAGCGCAATTAGAGCTAATTAAATATGTCGAAAAGTTTCGAAAAAGCGATTTTGCTATTTAAGCACAGCACTAGATACAGCGTCAGTACCATGGCAAAAAATCGTTTGAAAAGAGCAGCCCAGCCAGAGGGTAGCTTGATTGTTATTATTTAGATTTACGAGCTTATCGTCCAATCTCTAATAAGATAGCAGAAAATTATTCAGTTTTTCACGAATCAACCCAAGCACTATTGAGTAAAAATGATGCGTGTGTCTATGTAGAAAGCTACAATGGAATTAAGATGGGCGATAATGCTGCACAGCTTTAAGCCGAAAGTGCGGATTGCGCATTTTTGTCGAGTTCCTCAATTACAGTCTTGTTTTTTTGAATACGTACAACGCCTAATTTGTCAAACAGCCTAATGATATGATAAACTGGGTCGAATTCATAGCGACGCATGGCTAAATTGAGTGCCGACGGGTATTTGTGGTGATTGTGATGGTAGGATTCGCCTAAGAAAATTAAATCTATACGAAGCAGATTGGTTGATTTGTTCTTTTGCTCAAAATTGCGATATCCATATTTATGCGCACACCAATTGATTATTGCGCCTTGTATCGGTCCCATAGCTACCGTAAAGGGTAAAAATAAAAAATACCAAGCATTAGGGGCAAATTTTGCATAAAAGGAAATGTATAGCAGTACCCAAATGATACGCGAAGTTTGGCTATTGGCAATTTTATCAAACCATGGCCAATCGGGTACGTTTTTCGAAAATTTAGGGTCAATCTCCATCGTGTTTTTAAAAATCTCCAAGACGAAATTACGCGTCCGCCACATCATTTTCATGACCGTATTTTGGTGATGCGGCGAGTGAGGGTCTAGCTCAGTGTCGGTATGTGCATGGTGCATACGATGGGTAATGGCATAGGCTCTTGGGCTGATAAATGCCGAACCCGTAACTAGATAGGAGAATACAAAAAAGAATTTTTCCCAAAAAGGACTCATTTCAAAGCTCGCATGTGCGGCGTAGCGATGCAGAAAAAAAGTTTGACAAAACAAAGCCAAGTACCAATGGCAAATTAAAAACACAAGAATAACCATAGCAATAAATCTGGATGAATGATAAAAATCAAATCAATCGCAAGCCAGACTAGGTCGTTAGTGTGCTAAAAAAGATGACGTAGTAAGTATAGAAAGAGAAGTGAATTGTCGGATGTATATACGACAACTTGCACAAGTTAGTTTATTTGAAGGAGAAATAAAATTTTGCTGCCAACAAGAAGATGTTATTATTTCAAAATAAGCGCTATCTCCTTTTCATTTTTCAATATCTGCCTGCGCAACGGAGAAAAGAGCCAAGTGCTTTTGAGCTTCGATATGCGGTCTGGTGGTGGTATGAAAAATAAACGTTTCAGCCAATTGAGTGCGGCATATTGACGAAAAATTTTCGAAAGTGGCACATAAATTATCTGAACACTATTATCACATTCATCTAGTAGCTGTGCCAATTCGTTTGTGTCCGTTAGTGAGCTGATGACCAGTACTGTCCCTTTTTGTGCCGAAAAGTAATTGCGCGTACTCAAGTCGTTTTGCCATTGACTATTGCTTACGGTGCGCTCATCTCGTTCTTTATCTCCCGATTGATGGTTAAGGTGAAATTCTTGATCGGGAACATATTTGATTTGCCACTCCTTTTTCTCTAATGCTTGATAGATAGACCATACATTGCTCTTGTAAAAGTTGAGCATTTCATCAAAATAAGCATTTCCAAGAAGCCCGTTTCCTATGCTGTTATAAAAGCTGGCATAAAAATAAAGATGCGAAGCATAAGGCTCCATGCGCTCGGGTATGCGTACTACCATGTTGCGATTCTTGGCATACACTTTCCATACGATTCTTCTCACGTCATCGCCCGATTCGAAATCTTTGTAATTCAGATACTCGCCCTCTACCTTGCGTAGTTGCTCAATACGAATATCCATATCATCCGTCTTTTTGGGTGCTACATCACTTTGGGCTTTGGGTATATAATTGGGTGCCTGATAAAATGTACCTCCCATTTTTTGCTGTACGGACAAAGAAATAATACGCAGTAAATCTTCGAAAAATAAAATGCTGCCTTTGATTTGATATTCTTTAATGTCGGGCAATTCGATACGGCTTTTGCCCACAATAGCATCTCGTAACAAAGAGTTTTTTTTGAGTCGGGCAGAAAGTAATCCAAATTTTTCGGTCAATTGCCCATCGTCATATACCAATTGCCCTTTGATAAAACCCAAAACAGGCCGCAATACATAGGGTAGTGTAGCTTCTAAAAACTGTTTCTTCTTATTGTTTTTTTCTTCGGTATAAAAATGAATCTGTAAAGCACTTTTTTGACTGCGATGCATCCACAAAAAATAGAGCCAAGTAGATAATGTGCTGAGTATTGATAAGCCAACGATGCCCAATACGAACCAAGCCATAAATTCGCCCATCAAGCGTACAAAGGGCAATTGAGCGTCCATTGCATTATCTTTATTGATGGGTTGGTACAAAATTTTGAAGGCTACCCAAACCAAAATACCCCAAACAAACGTATTCCATGTGAAGGGTATCCACTGGCTTAAGCTACGAATGTGGGATTTGAATTGCTTGAATTTCATATAATAATAGAACGCTAGTATTGTGTGTTTAATCAATCAATACATTGCCCGTCATTTCTTGAGGAATGGCTATGCCCATGTAATGGAGTATACTCGGTGCGATATCGCCCAATTTGCCAGAGCGCAAAGGTCCTTTATAATCATTGCTGATGAAAAATAAGGGAACGGGGTTGAGCGAATGTTGCGTGTTGGGCGATCCATCATCATTAATCATATTGTCGGAGTTGCCATGGTCGGCAGTCAAGAAAATGGCATAATCATTTGCTAAGGCAATAGGTATTATGGCACCCACACATTCATCCACCGTTTTTATAGCTTTTACTACAGCATCCCAAACGCCCGTATGCCCTACCATATCTGCATTGGCAAAATTGAGGCAAATGAAATCAGCACTTTTTTGTTGCAATTCGGGTATGATGGCATCTTTCAAAGCGTAGGCACTCATCTCTGGTTTTAAGTCATAAGTAGCTACCTCTTTGGGAGAATCTCGCATGATGCGTTTTTCGCCTTCGAAAAGAGCTTCTCTGCCGCCCGAAAAAAAGAAAGTAACGTGTGGATATTTTTCGGTTTCCGCAATTCGGATTTGTGTTTTGTGATTTGCAGCAAGTATCTCACCTAGCGTATTGTTCAAATTGTCGGTATTGAAAATGACTTGAACATTCTTATATGTTTCGTCATATTCTGTAAGCGTTACATAATGCAAAGGGATGATTTTCATCCCTTGCTCTGGAATATCAAATTGGGTAAGCACCTCCGTAATCTCGCGGCAGCGGTCGGTACGGAAATTAAAGCAGATGACGATATCGCCTTCGGCAATCTTAGCCAACGATTTTTGTTGCGCATCGCAAAGCACAATAGGTTCAATAAATTCATCGGTAATGCCTGCTTCGTAAGATTCTTGAATGGCAGTTAGGGCATCTTGGGTAAGGTAACCCACACCGTTTACCATGGCATGATAGGCTTTTTTTACCCTTTCCCATCGCTTGTCTCTATCCATGGCGTAATAGCGACCACATACAGTGGCTAATGTTGCACCACTTTCGGCAAGAGAACTTTGCAATTGTGCAATAAAACCATATCCGCTTTTGGGGTCGCAATCGCGCCCGTCTGTAAAGGCATGTACGGCTATTTTGGACACACCCACATTTTGGGCATAGCGGCATAAGGCTTCGAGATGATTGATATGCGCATGTACACCACCATCGCTCACTAAGCCCATAAAATGAAGCGTTTTTTGAGTTGCTTTTGCTTGTTCAAAGGCTGCCTGCAATACACAATTCTGTTCAAGCGTGCCAGACTTGATGGCTAGATTGATACGCTGCAATTCTTGATACACGATACGACCTGCGCCAAGATTGAGATGCCCTACTTCGGAGTTGCCCATTTGACCTTCGGGCAAGCCTACCTGTTCACCGCAAGTAATGAGTTCGGCACTAGGAAATTGATGATATAATGAATTGACAAACTCGGGATGAGCACAATTGATAGCATCGGCGTTAGGGTTTATTCCTTTTCCCCAACCATCCATGATGATAAGCATTACTTTTTTAGACATAAGGCAACGAAGGTACTAATTTTATAAAATGGAAAGATTTGTTAGATAGTCGTGTTTTATCCTTTCTAGGCAGTAAATTTGCCATCTCTCAAATCAGAAACGCTTTTTTTTTAAATAAACTTAGATGAATATTATTATACCAATGGCAGGAATGGGGAAGCGTATGCGTCCTCATACATTGACTACCGCAAAACCATTGATTCCTGTAGCAGGTAAGCCAATCGTGCAGCGACTTGTGGAAGATATAGTGGCAACAAGCAACGAAAAAGTGAATGAAATAGCCTTTATCATTGCGCCTAATTTTGGCAAAGAGGTAGAAGCTCAGTTGTTGAAAACGGCTGAAACATTGGGTGCAAAAGGTAAAATATGTTATCAAGAAACGCCCCTTGGCACAGCACATGCCATTCTTTGTGCAGCCGATTCTTTGGAAGGGAATGTCTTTATAGCCTTTGCCGATACTCTGTTTGACGCCACATTTAGTATAGACACCAGTAAAGATGCCATAATTTGGACACAAAAAGTGGCAGACCCTTCGGCTTTTGGTGTTGTCAAGTTGAAAGCTAATAATGAGATAGAGGCTTTTGTAGAAAAACCTGCTGAATTTGTTTCCGATTTAGCAATTATAGGGGTTTATTACTTCCGTGATGGTGTGGGGCTGAAAAAAGAATTGCAGCGACTAATAGATAATGAGATTAAAATCAAGGGCGAATACCAAATTACCGATGCTATGGAGCACATGCTCCAAAATGGAGTGAAATTCTATACCGACCAAGTATCTGAATGGTTGGACTGTGGTAATAAAGACGCTACGCTATACACCAATGAGCGTATTTTGGAACTCAAGAAGAATAAGGAAAACTTGGTAGATGCGACATCGCTTATTCTGAACAGCACTATTATCGAGCCTTGCTTTATTGGCAAAAACGTTAAAATTACCAATTCAGTAATTGGTCCTTATGCCTCGTTGGAGTCTGGTGTCGAGATTATCAATTCGGTAGTATCCAATAGTATCATACAATCGGATAGCATTGTCAAAAATGCTTGTATTGAAATGAGTATGTTGGGTAAAAACGTATCTTACACAAATAAGCCCAACGAACTGAACTTGGGAGACTTTTCGACAACTGTATGATAAAACTTCATTTACTTTTTTTGTTGTGCTTCGCATTATTAGCTGGAAGCAAAACAGCATTTGCACAACTTGCTGAGATAAAACCTTTTGATACAGCAAAAAACGATAATGCGGCAACCGACAGAATTTTTGCCGATGCCGTAAAAGAAAATGTATTGGGCAATACGAAAGAGGCGGAAAGTTTATTTTTAAGGTTTATTGAAGCAAAACCCAATGTAGCCGCCGCATATTTTGAACTGGCTCGCATTAACGCCAAACAAAATAATGCCCACAAAGCATTTCAGCACATCAATAAAGCCATTAGTTTAGATACCAGCAATAAATGGTATCAGGAGTTAAATGCCAACCTCTTCGCCACAGCCAATAAGTTTTCTGAAGCAGCAGAAATATTTGCTCAATTGGCGAAGAAATACCGACCCAATGAAGATTATTTACTCAAATCTTCTTTGCTCTACCAACGAGACAATAAATACGCAAAAGCAATTGAACAATATGAACACTTGCTCAAGGAAAGAGGACTGGATGAAGAAATATTAGTACAAATAAATCAACTCTACCTCAAAAGTAACGACGTTGATAATGCGGCTAAAACCATTCGCCGTTTAATAGAAGGGTATCCTAAAGAAGGTAGATTCTACGCCCTTTTAGCAGAAGTGTACAGCAATAATAAGCAGGAGGAAAAGGCAAAAACTATCTTAGAAGAAGGAGAGCGAAAATTCCCTGACGAAATTTCAATACAATTAGGTTTGGCTGGTTATTATCAAAGCAAGAATAACCAAGACAAGTATGTTGAATATGTAAATAGGTCAATCAAGAATACCTCTATTGACGAACAAACACAAGTCGCCCTGTTGGTATCTTATTTGCAAGGACTGCAAAAAGATACTGCCGCCCGAGCTTCGGCATTGATTCTGACCGAAAAATTGGTAAGCCGTAAGCCCCAAAGTGCTTCGCTGCAAGCACTGTATGGTGATTTGCTGAATATGAATGGCAAGTCTGCCGATGCTGCCAATGCCTACAAAAAGTCATTACAAATAGACTCCTCAAAGCTTAACGTTTGGCAACAATTGCTTTTTAGCCTTACCGATAAGCTCTATGCCGACTCCTTGGTTTATTATAGCGAAAAAGCATTGAGCTTTTTCCCTTCATCGGCAATGCTCTATTACTTAAATGGTATCGGATATTCCAACAAAACAAATTACCCCAAGGCTATAAAATCACTAACAACCGCCATAGATTATCAGCCCGAAGACAATAAAGATTTATTGGCAGAAATGTACGCATCACTTGCCGACGCCTATCATTCCAATAAAGATTTTGAAAAAGCAGACAAGAATTTTGAAGAGGCATTAAAGATTCTTCCCGATAATGCTACTGTTTTAAATAATTACGCTTATTACCTCTCCGTTCGAAAAGTAAGACTAAATGATGCTGCCCAATTTTCGAAAAAGTCCTTAGAATTGCGCCCCGGCGAAGCTACATTTTTAGATACTTACGGCTGGATTTTTTTTCAGCAAGGTCAATATGAGAAAGCAAGAGAGCTGATACAGCAAGCAATAGACAAAAACGGCAAAGATGCAGATGCGACATTATATGAGCATCTCGGTGATGTTTATTACAAACTGAATAACATAGAAAAAGCATTGCAAAACTGGAACTTGTCTAAAGAAAAAAATCCACAAAACGAATCTGTACTCTTGAAAATAAAGCTCAAAAAAATTGATGAATAGGAATAGCATAAATGTATTAGCTATCATTTTGGTAATCAATTTACTACCATCTTGTACACTGTTGAAACATAAAACGAGTAAAAAAAAGAAGTTGGCCAATACCGCTCAATTGAAGCAAATAGACTCAGCAACAGCTGTTATCAAAAAAGACATTCCCATAGATACTGCCGACTCTCAAAGGTTATTAATAGAATATACAGCACCTATCTGGCAAAAAAGAATAGAACTCAAGACAATCAGTGCAAAAGCTAAAATGCACTACGAGTCGGGCGATAAGAGTTTTGATTTTGTAGCGAATATCAGAATGCGTAAGGACAGCATTATTTGGGTGTCTGTAACCGTTGCTGGCATCATTCAGATAACTAGGGCTGTCATTACCCCAGACAGTTTTAAATTGATTTTATATACCGAAAAGCAAGTTTTTGCAGGAGCGATAGAGAAAGCCAACGAATTTTTGCCCCCAGGTATCAACTTTTATTCTTTGCAAAATTTGCTATTGGGCAATCCAATACTCAATAAATCCAATACCGTAAATGTTGCCGATGCGAGCCCAAATTGGGTAGTGCGCTTTGAGCAGGAAAACTATATAGAGCAAGCATTGTACGATAAAACAGATAGCACCTTGCGTCAGAACCACCTCATCACACAAGGCGTTTCAAACAAAACCCTAACGCACATACTTAGTAATTTTGAAACGATAAATGGTCAAAAAATAGCAACGGAAAGAAAACTCAATGCCATTAATGATAGCACAGCCATGCAGGTAGATATGAGCTATTCGAATATTCTTATTGATGAGGAATTAAGCTATCCATTCTCAATACCTAAAAATTATACAATTAAGTAGCTTCAATTTCTAATGTAATTCAATTAATTTTGCTCAAACACTCTAAAAAGTAAACACAAAACCAAGTATGCAATCCCTTTTCGAAAAAGTGCAACAAATGGGGCACGAACAAGTGGTCTTTTGTCACGACGCACATTCTGGACTCAAAGCCATCATCGCAATTCATAATACAACACTTGGTCCTGCATTAGGTGGTACACGAGTATGGAACTACAAGAGCCATGAAGATGCTATTGTTGACGCATTGCGCTTGAGTAGAGGGATGACCTATAAAAATGCAATTAGTGGATTGAATATTGGAGGAGGAAAAGCCGTTATTATAGCCGACCCCTCTCAAAAATCTGAGGTTCTTTGGCGCAGATACGGTCGATTTGTTAATAGTTTGAACGGTAAATACATTACCGCAGAAGATGTCAATACCAACACTTCAGATATGGAATTTGTTTCATTGGAAACAAAATTTGTTACAGGTGTTCCTGAATATGCCGGAGGTAGCGGAGATCCTTCTCCCTTCACCGCCACGGGTGTATATATGGGTATGAAAGCCTCTGCCAAAAAAGCCTATGGCAATGATAGCCTTGCAGGCAAAAAAGTACTCGTACAAGGAACAGGGCACGTTGGTCAATATCTTATAGGGCATCTTGTTGCCGAAGGTGCAAAAGTGATGGTTTCTGATATTGATGCCGCCAAAATAAAATCGGCAGTAGAAAAATATCGTAATATAGAAGTGGTGGACAATGCAGGAATTTTTGATTTGGATATGGATATTTATGCACCCTGTGCTTTGGGTGCCACCCTCAATGATGATAGCATTGGACGTTTGAAATGTGCTATCGTAGCAGGTGCCGCTAACAATCAGCTTGCAGATGAAAATGCGCATGGTCCAATGTTGGTAAAAAAAGGAATTCTATACGCTCCTGATTTCTTAATCAACGCAGGAGGTGTAATTAACGTCAGTGCCGAACTTGAAGGGTACAACATAGAGAAAGTGAATAGTGCCGTAGAAAAGATATATAATCGTACACTGGACATATACGCTCTTAGCGAAAAAGAAAATACACATCCTCAGGCAGCAGCCATGATTATGGCGCAGCAACGTTTAGATGATATAGCAAAGATGAAATCTAGAATGTAATTTTTACTATTTATTTTTTCAGGCACTGTTGTCCGATAAAAAAAATAGCCTAAAACAGGCTATTTTTTCGTTTTAGTAGATTGGGAGTTACTATACAACCAACTACTATGGGTAAAAGTAATTACTTTTCTACTAAATCCGTTTTCGGACAGCTCATTTCTCTTATAGATGAGCGCATCATCACATCTTCGGTAAAAAAGCACGATGCCGACCGATATACCAAGCTTTTCAAAACCAAAGGCCATCTGATAAGTATGCTCTTTTGCGCATTTGCAGTTGTTCGTTGAATGCTTGTTTGTAAATGGTCTTGGGGTCTGCCGTTTGTTCAAAGGTCAACTGTGTCCCGAAGCAGAAAATTGTCAATGTTGTGTTTAGTTTGTTCATTGCTGTGGCGTCTTTACTTATTGGTGCTAACGCCCGCGGTATTGACGAAGTTTGGTGACTGTGCGTAAGCTTGGTGTTGGGCAGCTAAATTTTGTCAATACCGCAGCTGGAAGAAGTGATTCACTTATTTGTATAAATCCAAATAAGTGAATAAAAAAATTAAGGGTCAATTATTAGGTGTCAAAATGCGCAATGCACGTTTTGTATTACTGTTGTCCAAGATAAATTTCACAATTAAGGGTGGCTATTGGATCGCCCTTTCCTCCATTTTGCTGCAACTAAACAAACAACATTGATAGGAACAAAGTAGCCATCATAGAAAAATATAAACAGAAAAGAAAGCGAACAAAACCGAATATTCCAACCAAAAAGTACCCAAAAGAAAAAGCACCCCCCTGGTTGCAAATCACTATCAATTTTTGAGCAATAGCAACGCTTTCAAGGTAGCAAATGCCCTAATTTCGAATCATCTCGGACAACAATAATTTTTAATTTGTGTTTCGATTATATCTTTCAAGTTTTCATGTCCGCTTTTCTGTCCACGTTGCTTTTTTAGATGCTGAAAGCCGCTACTAGAGCGGCTTTCAGAGCGGAGAGAGAGGGATTCGAACCCCCGGACCTATTACAGTCAGCGGTTTTCAAGACCGCCGCAATCGACCACTCTGCCATCTCTCCGCTGCAAAAGTAGTAATCGAGAACGATTTACAAAATCTTTTTTTTTATTTCGCTAGATATTTTTGAACGCTATATTTTTTTAACACAATTAATTCGTCCCAATTGAGCAACTTTGAATCCATGATTCCATTTCTTTCGTACATCAATTTATGACAAAACAATTTCTAATTTTCCTGTTTTTAAGTGTACAGCTTATAGCCTGTGGACAAAAGTCTTCGGTAGAAACCTCTAATACTTTTAAAAAAATGAATACCAATACGATTAAAGACGCAAACAAAAAAATAGATACAGCAACTTTTGGTGCCGGATGCTTTTGGTGTACCGAAGCACAGTTCCAACAACTAAAAGGAGTTACGAAAGTAGTATCAGGGTATATGGGTGGTCATATCGCCAATCCTACTTATAAACAAGTATGCACAGGCTCTACAGGCCATGCAGAAGTGACAAATATCTATTATGACCCTTCTGTCGTTTCATTTGATGAATTGTTGGCAGCATTCTTTGTTAGTCACGACCCAACACAACTCAATCAGCAAGGAAACGATGTGGGTACTCAATACCGTTCGGTAGTTTTTTATCATAACGACGAGCAAAAGACGAAGACCCAAATATATATTCAAAAACTGAATGAGGAGAAAGCCTATCCGAGCGATATTGTAACAGAGGTAAGTCCTACAGAAATATTTTATGCAGCAGAAGATTATCATCAGAATTATTATAATCTAAATGGTAGGGAACCTTATTGTCATTTTGTGATTCAGCCTAAGCTGGATAAGTTCAAAAAAGTATTCAAGGACAAAATAAAATAAATTATTAATTTAAAAAACATTCTCTTTTTAAATTTCTTTTTTGAGATAATCCGATTAGATTTGTTTACTCAAACCTACCAATAGCAATGTCGCAAAAACTAATAGCCGAAAGTGGTTCTACCAAAACAGATTGGGCATTAATCCAAAAAGGTAAAAAAAATAAGCAGTTCAGGACGGATGGTATTAATCCTTATTTACAAAGCACTTCGGATATTATAGCACAGCTAAAGGCGCAATGCGAATCGGGGATGCGCATAGATGAAGTGTTTTTTTATGGAGCAGGTATTCATTCCAAAAGCAATAAGCAAATCGTCAAAACTGCCTTGCAATCTTTTTTTGAAACAAAAAAAGTTGAGGTAGAAAGCGACATATTAGCTGCCGCTAGAGGCCTGAGCAAAAACAAAAAAGGAATGATTTGCATCTTAGGTACGGGTTCTAACGCTTGCTACTACGATGGGAATGCAATAAAAAACCAATTGCCTTCATTGGGTTACATTGCTGGAGACGAGGGCAGTGGTAACCACATGGGCAAGCGTATTTTACAATATTATGCCTACAACACTTTTGACGACGAATTACGCAGCTATTTCGAAAACAACATTGGAAAGGATATGGGGCAAATCATTGACCAATTGTACAAGCAGCCCTTCCCCAATAGATATTTGGCAAGTTTTGTGAAGCTACTCGTCAATAATCGCGGGCATTTTATGGTTGAAAATATCATCGAAGACAGCTTTAACGACTTTATTCACCAACATCTTTTCAAATATCGCCAAAGCTGGAAAAGCCCTATTTATTTCACCGGTTCTATTGCCTACATCTTTTCTGATGTTTTGGAAAATTTGTGTGCACAATACGACTTTGAATTAGGCAGAATACTCCAAAATCCCTTGGAGGGTTTGGTAGAATATCATAAATCATAAGATTTTTACACCATGGAACATGATTACATCAATATCAATAAAAAACTGTGGGACAACAAAGTAGAACATCATGTCGCATCTGAGTTTTATGATATGAAAAATTTTCTTGAGGGTAAAAGTTCGCTCAAGTCTATCGAGCTCGATATGCTCGGTGTAGTAAAGGGCAAAAGTATTTTGCATTTACAATGCCATTTTGGACAAGACAGCATTTCTTTGGCAAGAATGGGCGCTTCTGTAACGGGTATTGATTTCAGCGAAAAAGCAATCGAAAAAGCAAAAGACATTGCGCTACAGACCAATGCCGATGCTACATTTATCTGTACCGATGTGTATAGCTTGCCCGAAATATTGCAACAACAATTCGACATCGTTTTTACTACTTATGGCACCATCGGTTGGCTACCCGATATGGGCAAATGGGCTGGGGTAGTGGCACATTTTTTAAAGCCAGGCGGTAAATTTATTTTTACAGAATTTCACCCTGTTGTCTGGATGTTCGACAATGATTTTAGTAGTCTGGCCTACAATTATTTCAATAAAGAGGCCATTGTTGAAATTATGCAAGGCACTTATGCCGCCGCCGATGCACCTTTGCAAGATCAAGAAATTGCTTGGAATCATGCTATATCGGAAGTCTTAAATGCCTTGTTGCAAAAAGGATTGACGCTAACACAATTCAATGAATACGACTATTCGCCCTACAATTGTTTTCGGCACACTGAAGAGTTTGAACCCGGCAAGTTCAGAATAAAACACCTCGGCAATAAAATACCTATGGTGTATAGTTTGATAGCATTGAAATAAAAGAAGATTAGTTTGAAACTTTGCGTATTTTGACCAAATTAAAGTTTGCTTTTTATTGAAGATGATTTGTCGCTTTGCATATCGGACAAGTATAAGGGAAAGCAAAATGAGTATAAGTCCTCAAATGCCAACACTAGGTGGCATTTGTTTGAATGGTTTATGTATTTCGGAGACAGTTGTTTTAGTTACTACTTAACCTATCCGTTTTTTTTACATAATTGCCCATCTGGGCCTCAAACTTTGAAAATCTGTCCAATATCCACCTGAAATGCCCTATGAAAATTATTGTTCGCTGTCAATTTGTCCCAAAAACAGTCTTTGGTACAATGCTTGAGTAGGGGAGAATAAGACAAAATACTCAGTAACAATGATTCAAGAAAAAGGTACGATTTCTATTCACACAGAAAACATTTTCCCAATTATCAAAAAATTTCTCTATTCCGACAATGAGATTTTTTTGCGCGAGTTGGTGAGCAATGCGGTAGATGCCAGTCAAAAAATAAAACGCCTCGCTTCGCTGGGTGAATATAAGGGTGAACTTGGCGAATTGAAAGTAAGTGTTGCGTTAGATAAAGAAGCTAAAACTATCACTATCAGCGATATCGGTATCGGTATGACGGCTGATGAAATCAAAAAGTACATCAACCAAGTAGCCTTTTCAGGTGCTACCGAGTTTATGGAAAAATTTAAAGAAGCCAAGGATGCCAACGAAATTATCGGCAAATTTGGTCTGGGTTTTTACTCGGCATTTATGGTGGCCGATAAGGTAGAAATCAATACATTTTCGTATCAAGAAGGCGCAGAACCTGCTCGCTGGATATGCGATGGCAGTACTTCTTTCGAAATAGTAGCGGGCGACCGAAAAACCCGTGGTTCAGACATTATTTTGCACATCAATGAAGAAAGTGTTGAATTTTTAGAGGAGTTTAAGCTCAAAGAAATCCTTAAAAAATACGGTCAGTTCTTGCCTATTCCCATTCAGTTTGGTATGCGCACAGAGAGCATTCCTGATGGCGAAGACGAGGAAGGAAAGCCCAAGTACAAAGATGTAGAAGTGGAAAACATCATCAACAATACGACACCCATCTGGACTAAAGCACCAAGCGAATCGACCGATGAAGACTACCTCAATTTCTACCGCGAATTATATCCTTTTTCCGAAGAGCCACTCTTTTGGATTCATCTGAATGTAGATTATCCCTTCAATCTAACGGGAGTTTTGTATTTCCCCAAAGTGAAAAACGAATTGGAATTACAACGAAATAAAATCAAATTGTTCAGCCGCCAAGTGTTCATTACCGACGAGGTAAAAGACATTGTGCCAGAGTTTTTGATGTTGATGCATGGCGTAATTGACAGTCCGGATATACCGCTAAACGTATCGCGTAGCTTTTTGCAAGCCGATGGCAATGTGAAAAAAATCAACTCTTACATCACACGAAAAGTAGCCGATAAATTATCTGAGCTTTTTAAAGAAGATAGAAAAGCCTTTGAAGAAAAATGGCAAGACATCGGATTGTTTATCAAATACGGAATGGTATCGGATGAAAAATTCTACGACCGCGCCAAAGATTTTGTGCTTTTGGCCAACGTGAAGAAAGAATATTATACACTGCCCGAGTATGCCGAAAAAGTAAAGGTAGAACAAACCAATAAAGAGGGGAATGTAGTGTACTTCTATACCAACGATGCTGGCAAACAACATACTTTTATTGCCAATGCCGAAAAGAAAAGCTACGATGTATTGTTAATGGATGGCCCACTGGACAACCACTTCATTTCGCAATTGGAACAAAAATTGGAGAAAACTTCTTTGAAACGTATTGACTCCGATGTACTCGACAAATTGATTGAAAAAGATATCAATATCGAGAACATACTCAACGAAGAAGAAAGCAAAACCGTGAAAGAATTGTTTGACAAAGCTATCAACAAAACCTCCATGAATGTAGAAGTAACGGGCTTGAGCCCTAATGAAATGCCTGTAACCGTGACTATGGACGAGTTTATGCGCCGCATGAAAGATATGGCTAAAATGGGTGGAGGCGGAATGATGGGCTTCTACGGCAATTTGCCCGACAATTATAAAGTGACAGTAAACGGCAATCACAAACTGATTAAACGTATGCTCGAAACTACAGACGAAGAAGTTCAAAAACGTCTTGCGCGACAAGCCTTTGATTTAGCTATGCTATCTCAAGGAATGCTTATTGGTGCAGATTTAACAGCATTTGTTGAACGTAGTGTTGCGATGATTGATTAAATATAATAGGCTCACTTACAAATATTGGGGAGTAACGATATTTTTGCTTAATGGATACATCATTATTAAGTCATTTTTACCATTAGGATTATTAGAACATTTTGGCGTAATGGACAAAATAGTTGGTATTTTATAGCTGTTTATTCAAGTGGACAAAATAGTTGGTATTTATTTTCGGTCATTTGTTCGATTTT
>JASGCQ010000046.1 GCA_030054025.1 Phycisphaerales bacterium
GACCAAACCGTAGCTTCTATAACAGGATGGGATTTATACACTACGTCATTCTGATATTAAATTGGTATAACATTAGTATAAAACCACACTATTAGCATGGTTTTATACTGTTTAAATTTAAGGTTTTTACATTTGCTTCAACTCACTCACCAAATCTTGCAATACCTTTTTGGCATCTCCAAAAAGCATAGATGTTTTAGGGCGGAAAAACAATTCGTTTTCGATACCAGCATAGCCTGGTTTCATACTACGTTTATTCACAATCACATGGTCTGCTTTTTCCACCTCCAATATCGGCATACCAAATATCGGGCTAGAAGGGTCATCCTTGGCTGCAGGATTCACCACGTCATTGGCACCCAATATCAATACCACATTGGTACTCGCCATTTGATCATTGGCATCTTCCATTTCTAAAAGTTTTTCGTAAGGCACATCTGCCTCTGCGAGCAATACATTCATGTGTCCAGGCATACGACCAGCTACGGGATGAATACCATAAGTTACCTCTACTCCTTTATCGCCCAATATTTTTTCTAACTCATGGCACGCATGTTGTGCTTGCGCAACTGCTAGACCATAACCTGGTATAATACATACTTTGGAGGCATAAGCCATAATGGTAGCGGTGTCGTTGAGCGAAATTTCTTTGTAACTACTCTGCTCTCCGCTACCCGCAGCCCTCCCTGTTTTAGCAGCACCAAAAGAACCCACCAATACATTTTTGAGTGAGCGATTCATGGCTTTACACATCAGCATAGTAAGGATTGTGCCTGCTGAACCTACTAGGATACCCCCCGTCAACATTACCGGATTATCGTATAAGAAACCGCCGAAAGCTGCGGCAACACCCGTAAAGGAATTGAGCAAAGAAATCACCACAGGCATATCTGCTCCACCAATAGGCATTACAAAAAGTACGCCATACAAAGCAGCAATTAGAAGAATGGCATAAAAGAGCATTTTATCGCTAATATAGCCGCCAATAACCATTACAGAAAGTGTAATCAAAGCAGTCCAAAGTATAAAATTGATGTATTGGGCCCCAGGAATTGATTTGTCTTTAATTTTTCCATTCAACTTACCCCAGGCAACAATACTACCAGCAAAAGATACCGTACCAATAATCATTCCGAGAACAATGACTGCCAGCATCCCTACTGAAGGGCTGGCATTATGGTGATACTCTATGACAGAAATCAACATAGCGCAAGCACCACCCATACCATTGAATAAACTCACCATCTCGGGCATAGCGGTCATTTGTACCTTTTGGGCAGCAAGTGTGCCTACTACTGTACCTATCAATAAGCCAGCAAATATCCAAGGGTAATTACCCAACCCATTACCATCGTGCCCAGGATATAAAAATATAGTGGCGAAAATCGCAATTGCCATACCCGTAGCTGCCACAAGATTTCCTTTGCGTGCTGTATCGGGATGCGACAGCATTTTGAGTCCTAAAATAAAGGTTACCGATCCGAAAAGATAACAACAATTGAGAATGATTTTTGCCCAATCTATTACTGCCGAATTTGATTCTAATAATAATTCCATAATTTAAAAGAGATCGTTTTAATAAGATTATTTTTTCTTTTTCTTAGAAAACATTTCCAACATTCGGTCGGTTACTACAAAGCCTCCTACTACATTGAGTGTACCTAATATCACCGCTAAAAAGCCGAGCGAAAGTGCCAAATAATCATCTGAAGGTGCTTGCCCCATCACGATTATGGCTCCGATAATGACCACTCCATGAATTGCATTGGCACCACTCATCAAAGGCGTGTGCAAAACCGAGGGTACACGGCCAATGACTTCAATCCCTAAGAATATGGATAGAATAACAATCGTGAGCAAGCGATAGGTTGCGGGGTCGGTAAATAAAGTTTGAATTGCTTCCATTATTGTAACAAATTAGGTTAAGATAGAAATGATTTAAAATAAAAATTATAGCAATGTAGCCACTCTTTCGTTGACTATATTGCCATTGTGTACGATACAAGCGCCTTTTACAATATCATCTTCGAAGTTGAGCTTGAGTGTTCCTTCTGCATCAATGACTAATTTCAAAAAATTCAACACATTTTTGGCGTACAATTTACTTGCATCCGATGGCATAGAAGCTGCCAAAGCAGAGTTCCCAATAATAGTCACACCGTTCTGCATCACCGTTTCTTTGTCTTTTGTAAAATCGGTATTGCCTCCTGTAGCAGATGCCAAATCAACGATAACAGAACCTGCACGCATATCTGCCATCATCTCCTTAGTAATGAGTATGGGTGCCTTCATTCCCGGTATTTGAGCAGTAGTGATAACGACATCACTCTTGCGAATATGTTCGTGAATTTTTGCTTTTTGTTTTGCTTGAAATTCTTCTGATTGCTGCACTGCATAGCCACCTGCTTTGGATGCGTCGGCAGCACCTTCTACTTCTATAAATTTTGCTCCAAGGCTAGCTACTTCTTCTTTTACAGCAGGGCGTGTATCAAACACCTCGACTACCGCACCCAAACGGCGTGCGGTGGCAATGGCTTGCAAACCAGCAACACCTGCGCCCAGTATCATTACTTTGGCAGGAGGAATACTACCTGCGGCAGTCATAAACATGGGAAAATAACGACTATACTGCATGGCACTCAACAATACAGCTTTGTAACCTGCAATATTAGCTTGCGAACTCAATACATCCATGCTCTGAGCGCGGGTAGTACGCGGTATAGTGTCTAAACTAAAAACAGTTTGTTGGGCAACAGCCAATTTTTGCATCAATTGAGGATGAGACAAGGGTTGATAAACGCCCATCAATACTGCATTATCTTTGCTAGAATGCTCTACCGATGCAAGATGAATCGCTAGAATCAAATCGGCCTCATCTGTAATTTCTGAGGAAGATTTTATCAAAGCTCCTGCATCTATATAGGATTGATCAATGAAAAATGCCGATGCTCCTGCATTACTTTCTACCCATACAGATACTTTCATTTTGACTAATGCCTGAACCACTTCGGGGCTAAGTGATACCCTTGTTTCGGGTAATTGTTCTTTTAAAACACCTATAATCATAATTTCTTGTGTTTCGGATATTGAGAGGGTAAGATAATATCAAAATACAGTTTATCCAAATTTTAACGATATAGTCAAAAGGAATTGTTTGAACTGAGCATTTTTTTGATACTTTTACCTCTTAAACTTTGAAAAAAAAGAAAAATAAATGAAAAAAATTCTTTCTTCCCTATTGTTTGTTTGCGCCATATGTCTTACTGCATCAGCACAATATGATAACTCGAAAATTCAAGTTGGTCAAAAAGCACCCGATTTATCATACAGCGACCCCAATGGCAAAACTTTAGTACTGTCTCAAATAAACAAAGGGCGTATTGTTTTGTTGGATTTTTGGGCTTCATGGTGCGGTCCTTGCCGTCGTTCGAACCCTGCCTTGGTAAAATTGTATAACGAATACAAAGGCAAATCTTTTAAAGGAGCCAAAAACGGTTTTACTATTGTCAGCGTTTCGCTCGACAAAACGAAAGAAGCTTGGGTGCAAGCAATACAAGCCGACAACCTCGTTTGGCCTTATCACATGAGTGATTTGATGGCTTGGCAATCAAAAGCTGCCGAAGCTTATGGCGTACAATTTGTACCTCAAGCCTTTTTGATTGATGCCGATGGAAAAATATTGGGCAAATACATGACTTCGGAAGAAGCCATTGGCGATTTGAACAA
Source organism: Phycisphaerales bacterium (assembly GCA_030054025.1). Taxonomy (GTDB): domain Bacteria; phylum Bacteroidota; class Bacteroidia; order Chitinophagales; family Chitinophagaceae; genus Rurimicrobium. Next base: position 3,727 of record JASGCQ010000046.1, read on the forward strand.
ATTGGTGAAATAATATTTTTTTCAAAAACATAGATTGCATACCTTTGCAACCTTATTTGAACAATGGTATGGCAAAATCCATACACTAAAAAAAAAATTAGCAATGAAAAAAGGAATTCATCCAGAAAATTACCGTCTTGTAGTATTTAAAGATATGTCTAACGAAACCTCTTTCTTGACAAGATCCACTGCTGCCAGCAAAGAAACTATTGTATGGGAAGACGGCAACGAATATCCTGTAATTAAAGTGGAGATTTCAAATACGTCTCATCCTTTCTACACAGGCAAATCAATGTTTGTAGATACTGCGGGTCGTATCGAAAAATTCAAAAATCGTTACGCCAAAAAAGCTTAATTATTGCTTTTACCTCATTAATATCAAATTAAAATCCCGACATTCGTTGGGATTTTTTTATAGTAAAGATGAATTACACTTTATTCGACAGCAGCCTGCGCCTTCAGTTATTACCCTTTACCCACACTCGCCCCATGGCCGATATCCGTTGTGGTATTATGACAATGCGGGAACGATGGGAAATGCTGCTCGGTCATCGGACAGGCACTCTATGCCCAGAATATATGCAGCCTGCTTATCCGCAAGGCATCGGAGGAGATACTATCTATATCAACGCTGCTGTTTTTGGAACGAAACAACTTGCAACGGCGATTGAGCAATTAAATGAAAATGAAAAATTAGAGCATCAGGGACTACTCCTTGCCGCACGCTTCACTAATGATGCTTTAGATTTCGAAAATTTCGAAGATCAAACTACAGGTTTACAATCTATTGGATTTCCCGATTCTATAGTTTTACTTCAGCATATTTGGGACATTTTTATGCTCAATGAGCAAATTTTACAGTCAGATTTTGCCCTTCTCACCGCAGGCAAAACTTCGGCTCCACTCCCCCCCCATGTTACAGCTATGACTACCGAAAATATCTTTATCGAAGAGGGGGCTATCATTAATCCTTGCATCATCAATGCCAGCAAAGGTCTTGTGTATATAGCTGCAAATGCCGAAATCATGGAGGGCTGTATGCTACGCGGACCAATAGCTTTGGGCAAAAATGCGGTGCTCAAAATGGGGGCTAAAGTATATGGAGCTACCACTATTGGCGAGGGCTGTAAGGTAGGCGGAGAAGTGAGTAATAGCATATTTTTTGCCAACAGCAATAAAGGACACGACGGATTTATCGGCAATGCTGTAATTGGCGAATGGTGTAATCTGGGTGCCGACACTAACTGTAGTAATCTCAAAAACAACTATGATACGGTAAAAATTTGGGACGAAGCTCAAGGAAAACTCATCTCTACGGGATTGCAATTTTGCGGACTGATGATGGGCGATCATTCTAAATGCGGCATCAATACCATGTTTAATACAGGTACGGTGGTAGGCGTGAGTGCCAATATATTTGGCACTCATTTCCCCGACAAATTTATTCGCTCATTTACCTGGGGCGGCACAGGTAGTAGCGAGTTATATGCCTTTGACAAGGCGATGGAAACCGCAGCAAGAATGATGGGACGTAAAAAAATCGTATTGACGAAGGAGCAAATCGCCCTATTTCAATATATTTTCGCTCAAAATCAATAAATATTTTTTGAATCAGACTATTTCATTTTTTAATAGCTAAATTCAGTTTTAAACTACTTTTGCAACATATTGCAATTCAAAATTGAATTCAGCAAGCTCTACGCCTATTTTTAAGAAAGACTCTGTCATGAAAAAAGCAAGCATCTTTAAAGGCTTTATTACACTGATTATTACAGGTATTCTTGGAGTGGCAATATGGGTCTATTGCTATCCTATGAGCGAAAGCATTGAAAATAAAGAAATAGGGTTCAACGGCAGTTTTGAACTCACAAAAAATAATTTGCCCCTCAATTGGTTGGTCAACACAGTAAAAACAACAGGCGATGGTGATTTTAGTATATTGGTTGACGACGCCAATGCCAAAGAAGGAAAACAATCTTTGCACTTTTCGGTACTCAAATGCTCTGAAAAAGGAGGGCGATTTTCGCCAGGTATAGCCCAAGAAATTCCTGCACAAGCAGGGCAAAGCTATAAACTGAGTTTTTGGGTCAAAAATCAAGCTTCGACTTTTTCGATAACAATCAATGGGGTAAATGCCTTGGAACAACAGGAAGGTGCAAGCATAAAATCTGCCGATACAATCAATGAGTGGAAAATGTATGAAATGTCCTACACAATGGACACCCCAATGAAGCGATTGAGGTTGATAGTTGCCGTATTGAGTCCGGGTAATTTTTGGATTGATGATATTAGAGTCGCATTAGCGAATAAACTCTAAAATCAAGCCTCTGCCAATTCTCTGGCATTATTGAGGGCGGCTTCGCTGGGATGTTCTCCGCCGATCATTTTGGCAATCGCCAAGATTTTTTCATCTGCAGCTAATACACGTATTTGAGTATTGATTTTACCGTCTTTACCCTCTTCCTTATACACATAAAAGTGGGTAGAACCCTTGGCGGCAACTTGTGGCTGATGGGTGATACAAATAATTTGATGGTATTGAGCCAAATCTTTTAGCAAGACACCGACTTTTCTGGCTGCTTCGCCCGATATACCAGTATCAACCTCGTCGAAGATAAGAGTAGGTAAGTGGACTGCACGAGCTATTAAAGATTTGATACAAAGGGCAATTCGGCTCATTTCTCCGCCAGAAGCGGCTTTGTGTACAGTCTGAAAATTACCGCTTTTATTGGCATCGAGCAAGAAAGTAATTTTGTCGCACCCATTGATGCTTGGTTTGGCGAGGCTATCTATTGAAACGTCAAAGCGAGCATTGGGCATACCGACTTCTGCAAGCATTGAAGTGATTTGGATTGCTATTTTGGGGGCAATTTTTTTTCGTGAGGCAGTTAGTTCAGCACCTGTTTTTTGTACTTGGAGCTGCCATTCGTTTTTTTGTTTATCGAGCAATGTTATCTCTTCATGCAAGTTTAGTGTCGCTTTCAACTCTTGACCTAGTTGCTCGAAAATAGCAATCAATTCGTTGGTGCTTTGTACTGCATGTTTTTTTTGCAACTTGATACCCATATCCAATCGTTCTTCCAGTCGGGCCATTTGCTCGGGGTTCAAAGCTATTTTTCCTTCAAGGTACTCCAATTCTTGTGCTATATCTTTGGCTTCGGCATAGATAGATTGCATTCTTTCGTTCAGCGATTGGGCTTCGGGTAGCACATCCGAAATACTCTGTAATTGCTGTGCTTGGCGTTTCAGTTCATTGGCTATCGGTTGTTCACTTTCGTCCAATACAAAACGGGCTTGCTGCAATACCGTAATGATTTTTTCTGCGGCATTCAATTGCTTCAATTGTGCTTCGGCATCTTCAATTTCATTGGGTACGAAATTGACTTGTTCCAATTCGTCGTACAGGAATTGTTTGTAATCGGCATCTTTTTGCCATTGGCTTTGCTGTGCCTGTTTGCTCTGTAGTTCCTGCAATACCTGTTGGTATTGACGATAATGATTTTGGTAACTTTCTTTAAGACCTCCATTTTGAGCCAATACATCTACCACCGAAAGTTGGAAGCTATCTTCTTCGATGGCATGATTGTCAAATTGCTGATGCAAGTCAACCAATAATTCGGTGAGCGTATGGAGCACCGAAAGCGTTACTGGAGTATCGTTTACAAAAGCGCGAGATTTGCCTGCGCTGTTGATTTCTCGGCGAATAATGCACTGCTCCTCTTCGTCTATTTCTGCGCTATGCAAGGCGTTTTTAAATTCTTCATTACCTTTCACATCAAAGGTAGCTTCAACCACACATTTTGACTCTTTATTAATCAGCACCGAAGTGTCAGCACGGTCGCCTAAAATCAAGGATAATGCCCCTAAGATAATACTTTTACCCGATCCTGTTTCTCCGGTTACTATATTCAAATGCTGATCGGGTCTGATGTTCAGATGATCAATGATTGCATAATTATTGATAGAGAGTTGCAATAACATAATTCCGATCGATTCGCTTTATAATCTTGATGCTGTGTAAGCATCTCTATTCTTCTGTTGTGAGCTCTTGTTACAAATAACTATTTCAAAATTTGAACAGTGCCCTCATAACTCTGATGCTTACTATTGACCGAGTAACCGCTCAGATTATATCCAAATTGGTTGTTGTTACGCATAAAACATTGTCCACAAGTAATTTTATCTACGGTATAATTATTGATTTTATAGGATTTGCCAGCCAATTTGGTGATTTTTACTTCATAGTCATTGTTTACCGAGAGTGGGTCGGTATTGATTTTAAAGACACTCGGATTGCTCGTTGCCTCACCTTTAAAAAAAGCTGATTCCACAATCTGCGTAAAATTTGAACCTCCTTGATAGGCAATCAACTCCACACTATCACTTACCTCTGACGCAGCAAAATTGACTAAATCTATAGACTGAAATTCTACAGTAGGGCAAGTTCCTTTCTTACTGCAACAGGCATTGATACTAAGAATGAGCACCGACAACATTAAAAGGTTAAAAATTTTCATTACTATTCTTTTATTGAATTTAAAATAAGTCTTACTATAGGTTAATCGTTTCTTCAATTGAATATTGGTTGCGGTCTGTGGCACTTCTCGATACTAGTTCGGCAATAAATCCAGTGAGGAAAAATTGAGTACCTAATATCATGGAAGTAAGGGCTATGTAAAAAGCGGGTTTGTTGACCAAATTGCCTGCAAAAAAATATTTTGACATGGTGAGATATATAGTTATTCCAAACCCCAACATAAACATCAAGATGCCATACATTCCAAAAAAGTGCATTGGCTTTTTGCCAAAACGTGTGATAAACTGAATGGATAATAAATCTAAAAAGCCATTAATGAAACGCTCCCATCCAAATTTAGAGACCCCATATTTTCTGGCACGATGTTGCACCACCTTCTCGCCAATGCGCAAGAATCCCGCTTGTTTGGCAATAACAGGGATGAAACGATGCATTTCGCCATACACTTCGATGCTTTTCACTACTTTTTTTCGATAGGCTTTTAACCCACAATTCATATCGTGCAATTGGATGCCCGATATCATTCTGTTGACACCATTGTACAATTTAGAAGGCAGGTTTTTGGTAACCGCGTTGTCGTAGCGCACTTTTTTCCAACCACTCACCAAATCATATTGTCCACTGTTAATCATTGCATACATTTCCGGTATTTCATCGGGGCTGTCTTGCAAGTCGGCATCCATCGTAAAAACCACATTGCCTTTTGCCGCTTTAAAACCTTCGTTTAAGGCAGCACTCTTGCCATAATTGCGTTGAAATCGAATACCACGCAAGCTGCTGTATTTTTGAACCAATTCCTCTAGTACTTGCCAACTATTATCTCTGCTGCCATCGTCCACCATAATCACTTCATAAGCAAAGTTGTTTTCGGTACATACTTTGTCTATCCATGCCATCAACTCGGGCAAGGATTCGTCTTCGTTGTATAAGGGTATTACTATAGAAATATCAAGATTCATAAAAATGCAAAAATAGCTTTGGTTTTATTGGGGTATAGCGGGTCTTTCTTTTTTGACAATTAGTGCAACGATAAAGCCAAAAATACTCGACAAAATAATAGCTGAGGCAAAACTAAACAATAATTTAGCGGGTGTTTGGCTGGATGCAATAGTTTCGTCCATACGCTTCATTTGTTCGTCTATGCTTTCTTGAGGCATTGATTTTATACCCTCAAAAAAATGCAGCATTGATTCCTTCATACGTACCAAACATTCAGGATCAATGTATTTGGTGTAAATCAATCCATATACACTGCTAATTGTAAGCGAGATTAAGATGACCACAAAAATGACTTGAAAGGCATCTTTGATTGAGATATAGCCACCTAAAAGTTGTCTTTGTTTTTTGGCAGCTACCCAATACAGTATTACAGAAAGGATAGCTCCTAGTATTCCAGTAGCAGAAAATAACATGAAATGTATTTTCAAGAAATACAAATAATTGATAGTGGTCAAAAACATAGAGATAAAACCTACCATTAATCCATAACGAATAGCAATAGCATATTTGTTTTGTGGTTGTTCTATTGTGGGCATTTCTGTTTGGAAAATTTCGCTCATAAAATTGGATTTAATTGTTTGTATTTAAGATAATATTGTCGCCATTCAGAACACCGATGACCGTCCCTCTTAATGATTTACCAAGAAAGGGATTGTTCTGAGATTTTGATTGCAGGCTATTCTTAACGGTAACTTGTGAAGGACTAAACAAAGTAAAATCGGCTTTTGCGCCTTCTTTTAAAGCCTCTTTTTTTAAATTAAAAATTTGGTTGGCTCTATTACTCAAGGCATCTATCATCCGTTCGATTCCCAGCTCATTTTTAGTGCAATCATGCGCAATTGCAAAACTGATTTCTTGGATATTCATCCCTTCCGATGCGTATTCAAATTCTTTTGCTTTAGCATCCCATTCTTGCGGACGATGATGCGAAGCAATGCAATCTATCGTGCCATCCTTCAAACCTTCTATCAATGCTTGTCTGTCTGCCTCAGTGCGGATAGGTGGGGCTACCTTATAAACTGATTCGTATCCGCCCAATACTTGGTCATTGAGCGCAAGATGATAGGGTGTAACAGAGCAACTAATGTTCAATCCTTCCGCTTTTGCTTTGCGTATCATAGCAACAGATTCGGCTGCCGACACTCCTGTGACATGCAACCGAGAACCCGTATAGCGCAGCAATTCAATATCTCGGTGCAATAATAATGTTTCTGCCAATGTAGGTATGCCCGGCATACCCAAACGGGTGCTCTCCACGCCTTCGTGCATGAGACCACCTGCTGAAAGGGTAGCATCCATTGGTATTTGAATGACTGTGCCGTCAAAAGCCTTAACATATTCCAAAGCTTTGAGCATAAGATTAGCATTTTGAATCGGCTTCCATCCATCGCTGAAGGCAATGGCTCCGCTTGCTTGCATATCGAGCATTTCAGCCAAATTTTTACCTTCAATTTGATTCGAAATAGAACCTATGGGATGAAGCGAAACAGCATTTCCTTCGGCTTGTGCAATGATGTATTGTACTACCGATTTTGAACTGATGCTTGGATTGGTATTAGGGCTTACCAATACTGTGGTATAGCCCCCTGCGGCTGCCGAGGCTAAACCTGTTGCGATTGTTTCTTTATGCTCAAAACCGGGCTCTCTGTAATCGGCAAAAACATCAATCCAGCCCATGCTGATGTGTAAATCTTGGGACTCAATAATGGTATCAGCAGCATTCTTTAAGCCTTTTCCTATAGCCTGTACAATGCCATTATTAATAAAAATATCAACGGTATCCAAATGGTAGGGAGATGAACTATCCACCACTTTTGCTCCGCAAATCAGTACTGCCATATAAAAAAATTAAGTAGTGATTTTATCTTGTTTGATCAAATTTTTGCTCAATAAATAGGTCTCTATACCCAACATTAATAATGCTAAAATAGTACAAAGTTTCCATAGCGGGAAAGAGTACTGTTGCTTGGCACTGAATGCAGGATGTTCGGCATCGGCTTCTTGCCAACTGATATTCTTCCCCGACCAATTTTTCTTTAAATCATCTATGTCCCAAACGGCCAAATTACTTTCGGACCGATTCATATTTACTGCTACCCAAGTACTGTCTGTATTGCCCGAACTCAAATAATAAAAGCCAGGCTTTTGAGCAATAGCTCCTACAAATACTTGCACTCCCATACCTTCAGCTCTTTGAGGGGGTATGGCATCAATGCCATTGCCGATTAAATGCAGCAGATGTTGATTCGAACTTTGATTGATGTAGATAGCTTGTTTTTGACCTCCTACAACAGAAAAGATACTATTGCCTTTGGCAAGGCTCGCCATTTGATACAAAAAGGGCACGAAGAAATAACTGGATTGAAAATTGCCGCTTTTGGCATCTAGAGGGCTGGTACAGAAGTACAATTGCCCCTTAAACGGACTATAAACAGCAAAAAAGGGATCTCCATTTCTAAAGCTCAATATAGATTGTTGATTGGCACTCAATCCGGCTTTTATTTGATAATGATTTTGGGTATAGGGTAATTGGACATTTTCGGGAATGTGCTCAAACATGTCTTTGACCAATCGGCTTTCGCTCTGTACTGTCGCCACTGACTGTGCTGTTGTATCAAATCCTTGAATTTGAATATCGGCAATGCGTTTTAAACCCGTATTGATGGCACTCACAGGGGCATTAGGCTCTATAAACAAACAAACATTTTGCCCATTTTGAAGGGCTTTGATTAATGTGTTTGACAGATGATTATCGAATGTACCCAAACCATTCACCAAAATGAGATTGTATTTACTGCAATCATTAGGTATATTATTTTTACCCTGCTCGGTTACTTTAAAACCGCTGTAAGAGCGTAATGCTGCTTGGATATACACATTTTGCTGCGACTCATTGAGCAACAAAACAGAAAGATCGGGTGTGCTGCGGGCGGCTATGGAAAAACTATCGTCGAAATGAATGTGCGCATCGTTGAGAGTTAAGCCTATTTTTTGCCATCCTACGTCATTAATTTGAAAGGAAAGAGTATCGTAATGCTCCTTTTTTTTATTAAAAACTGGGGTGGCGGCACTTTTAACCGATCCATCTACCCATAGTTGCAATACGCTAGTTTCTTTTGGTGCTTCTTCGCCATAATATTTGCTCTTGACAATGAGCCGATTACTTTGGCCAATTTGTATTACAGGGCTTTCAAAAAAAGCAGTATCAATATAAATATTTTGAGCTTTAACTTGCGGAATCTGCACTCCGTTAAAGCGAATATGGCGTAGCAAATTGATATCGGGGCTACTCGAAAAATGATGCTGTTGAAAATCGGAACAGTAATATAAATCCACCATCTCCGAGGGGTCGTCTTGAATGATACTCTGCAATTCGGTCAATACTTGAGTGCTATTTTTTGAATTGGAGGACAGTTGTACAGTATTAACAGCGTCTATGGCTTGCTGACGGCTCAAGGCTTTGTAGCTATATGGCTTATCATTACTCAGGATTAAGAAACGTCCTGTGTTTGCTTGGATCAGATGCAATGCGTTTTCTTTGGCTATATCCAATAAGCTCCTCTGTCCATTGCGCAAAGACATACTTTGTGAATTGTCGATATAGATGGCAGATAGATTGCTTTTTTGACCGGCATTATTTTTTTGCGCTAAAAAGGGTTGTGCAAAAGCCAGTATTAAAAATGACAAGAAAAGTAAACGTGCTGCCAAAAGCCATTTGTAGCGCAATTGCGATTGTTTGCGCGAGTGTAGTTGGAGGTTTTTGAGAAAACGAGTATGCGGAAATAAAACAGTTTTGTACCTGCGTAGGTTGAACAGGTGAATGAGTATCGGAATGAGCAATGTAAGCCCAGCAGTCAGGAAAATAGGGTATAAAAATTGCACAGCGTAAAAGTAAGAAATGTGCGGATAAATATTTGAAAATAATCCTTTATCCCATCTTAAAATAATAGGTTGCCTTACATTCGCATAAATTATCAAATTCAGATGGAACAAATTAAAACATTGATTCAAGCGGCATACGCCAATCGCGAATTACTCAAAGAGGCGGGCTACGAACAAGCCATTCATGATACCATAGCAATGGTAGATAAAGGGATACTGCGTGTTGCAGAGTGTACTGCTCATGGCGATTGGCAAGTCAATCAATGGGTAAAAGAAGCCATCCTACTTTATTTCGGTGTACAGAAAATGCAAACATGGGAGGCAGGACCTATGGAGTTTTATGATAAAATGTTACTCAAAAAAAATTACGAGTTGTTGGGAGTACGCACAGTTCCTCATGCCGTTGCCCGCTATGGTGCCTACATAGCACGAGGCGTAGTACTCATGCCTTCTTATGTTAATATAGGTGCTTATGTAGATGAGGGCACCATGGTAGATACTTGGGCTACGGTAGGCTCTTGTGCCCAAATCGGCAAAAACGTTCACCTCAGCGGTGGGGTAGGCATCGGCGGTGTTTTGGAGCCTCTACAAGCAGCCCCCGTGGTGATTGAAGATGGATGTTTTATTGGTTCACGTTGTATTGTAGTAGAAGGTGTAAGGGTAGAAAAAGAAGCAGTGCTGGGTGCCAATGTAGTCTTAACCCAATCTACCAAAATTATAGACGTTTCGGGCACTACTCCAGTAGAATACAAAGGTAGAGTGCCTGAGCGTAGTGTGGTCATCCCCGGTTCTTATCCCAAAGCATTTCCTGCGGGCACTTACCATGTCAATTGTGCTTTGATTATTGGTCAGCGAAAAGAGTCCACCAATCTCAAAACAAGTTTGAATGATGCTTTGCGGGATTTCAATTTGTCTGTATAAAAAAATAGTTGTACTATTAAAAACGAAACCTTTTGAGCCGTTAACGCTTAAAGGGTTTTTTGTTCTGATTAAAACCGCTACGTTTATTTAGAAAAAGCCGTACAAGTCTTTTTCTTTTTTGCTTTCAGCGATCTTCGCTTTTTTGTTTGCATAATCGCATTCCATGCACACTTTTGCACGCCAAAGGTTTGCTTTTCTGAACGCTTCTTTAGGTTTATTCACATTACACTTTTTACACACCAAAAAATCGGGTTCGGGAACGCTCTCTTTAGATAATGGGGTAAGTGTAATTTGATGTGATTTTTTCATAAAAACGCTTCTTTTTTAGTTTCAGATGGTAAATATAGATTATTTTTCTTCAATCCAAGTGGATTTTTGGTGTATTTTTCGACTTTCTCATCATTTAACGTTATTCTTACATTAATAATCTTTTTTCGAACAATGTCCTTACAATTACCCCGCAAACATAATGCCACAGATACCACTATTTTTACAGTAATGAGTACTTTGGCACAACAATACAATGCCATTAACTTATCTCAAGGCTTTCCTGATTTCCCAATTGATACAAAGCTCAGTAATTTATTACACGAAGCGAGCTTGAATGGATTGAACCAATATGCACCTATGGCGGGCTTGCCTATCTTGCGCGAAGCGATTGCCCAAGATTTTTCTAAACGTTATTCGATAACGCTGAATCCCGATACCGAAATCACCATTACTCCCGGTGCTACTTATGCCATTTATACCGCCTTTTCTGCTATACTCAGTCCAGGAGATGAGGTTGTGGTACTGGAGCCTGCCTACGACAGCTATATCCCAAATATTGAAATGAATGGAGCTAAGGCAATACCAGTAAAATTATTGCCCAAAACATTTGCACCCGATTGGGAAAAAATAAAAGCATCTATCAACAGTCGTACAAAAGCAATCATCATCAATACACCGCATAACCCCACGGGCACTATTTGGCAACAGGAAGATTGGAACCAATTAGCCGAATTATTGCGCAATACAGACATTTTTATACTCTCGGATGAAGTGTATGAACAATTGGTATTTGATAAGCAACAACATTGCAGCGTATTGCAACAGCCCGAATTGCGCGAGCGTAGTTTCGTTTTGTATTCTTTTGGCAAGGCTTTTCATAATACAGGTTGGAAAATCGGCTATTGTATTGCGCCACCTACACTCAGTCAAGCCTTTCGCCGTTTGCACCAATTCTTGAGTTTTAGTGTCAACACACCAGCACAATATGCCTTGGCACAATACCTAAGCCATACAGAAAGAGAAAGTCCTACCGAATTATTACAAAACAAACGCAATTATTTTATTGAACTGATGCAGCAAACACCTTTTCAATTATTACAGCCCTCACAAGGCAGTTATTTTCAATTAGTATCGTATGCAGGGATGAGCGATGCCTCTGATATTGATTTTGCACGCCTACTTACCGAAAAATATGGTGTAGCCACAATACCAATCAGTGCATTCTACAGCGATAAGCACGACGATAAAATATTACGCTTTTGTTTTGCCAAAAAAGAAGAAACACTCACTAAGGCAGTAGAACGTTTGAAAGACATCGAGCCTGAGTCCTTTTAAATAGTAAAAAGGGTTATTTCAGCCACCCCCAAATCGCACTTTGCATTTGAATATAAAAAGTCTATTTTTGCTCGCTTTTAAAAAAAATCACAAAATCAAACTATGGGCGTTTTAGTCAATAAAGATTCTAAAGTAATTGTTCAAGGATTCACGGGTACAGAAGGTACTTTCCATGCTACTCAAATGATAGAATATGGTACTAATGTGGTAGGAGGTGTTACGCCTGGTAAAGGTGGTTCCATCCATTTGGACAGACCTGTTTTTAATACGGTTAAAGACGCTGTAACTCAAGCTGGGGCAGACACTTCGATTATTTTTGTACCCCCTGCATTTGCTGCGGATGCCATTATGGAAGCCGCGGATGCTGGTATCAAAGTAATTATCTGTATCACAGAGGGTATTCCTGTTCAAGACATGGTCAAAGCAAAAGCATTTGCTGCCAGCAAAGATTGCCGCTTGATTGGCCCTAACTGCCCTGGAGTAATTACTGCTGAAGAAGCCAAAGTGGGTATCATGCCTGGTTTTGTGTTCAAAAAAGGTAGAATAGGTATTGTTTCTAAATCTGGAACTTTGACCTACGAAGCCGCAGACCAAACCGTTAAATCGGGAATGGGTATCTCTACTGCTATCGGTATTGGTGGTGACCCTATCATCGGTACTACAACAAAAGAAGCCGTAGAATTATTGATGAACGATTCAGAAACGGATGGTATCATTATGATTGGCGAAATTGGCGGCGGTATGGAAGCGGAAGCTGCACGTTGGTTGAAAGATAATATGCGTAAGCCTGTTGTTGGTTTCATTGCTGGACAAACCGCACCTGCGGGTCGCCGTATGGGTCATGCTGGTGCCATCGTAGGTGGTGCCGACGATACTGCTGCTGCAAAAATGAAAATCATGGCTGAATGTGGTATCCATGTTGTCGCTAGCCCCGCAGACATTGGCAAAACAATGGCTTCGGTAATTGGTAAATAATTCAAAAGCTAATAAATGAATCGCAATTGGTAATTGGGCTAAAGCCCGATTACCAATTTTTTTAAGATCTAATTTCTTACAATGGTATATCAGGTAATTGGTTTGATGTCGGGTAGTTCTTTAGACGGTTTAGATATTTGCTACGCCCAATACGAAGAAACAAGAGGAAAATGGACTGCCCAAATATGGGCAAGCGAATGCATACCCTATAGCACGGCTTGGTTGCAAGACTTGCGTATGGCTAGCCAAAAATCAGTACCCGATTTTCTGAAACTACATACTGCTTACGGACGCTATTTGGGCGAATGCGTACAAGCCTTTATAGCGCAACATGAATTGCAACATAAAGTGCATTTTGTAGCCTCGCATGGGCATACTGTTTTTCACGAACCTCAATCCTGCACCACATTCCAATTGGGCGATGGAGCTGCCATAGCTGCCGTATCGGGCTTACCCGTCATCAGCGATTTGCGCAATATGGACATTGCTTTGGGGGGACAAGGTGCGCCCATTGTGCCTATTGGCGACAGACTTTTGTTTCAAGATTATAATGTGTTAATCAATATAGGCGGTATTGCCAATATGACTGTGCGCAATGCGACCGGAAAGTATATTGCTTTTGATGTTACGATTGCTAATCAGGCTTTGAATTACCTGACACAGCAATTGGGTAAAGATTATGATGAAAATGGAACTATAGCTGCATCGGGCAAATTGCTTGCCAATGAATTGTTGTTATTAGCTAATGTCGAATATCACCAAGCTGCTCCGCCCAAATCCTTGAGCAACGAACAAGCTATCAACTTGGTACGCAGTTTTATCGAAAATGAACAATATGCCATCTCCGACAAATTGCACACGCTTTGCCATTTTATTGCTTTACAAATAGCAGCATCCTTACAATCTGTTTCGATTGGTGAAACGATAGTGGGTAAAAAAGCAATCGCAACAGGTGGGGGAGCCTTTAATAGCTTCCTTATGGAATTGATAGCGGTACAACTGAATCTCCTCGGTATCGAATTGACCATTCCTGATGCACAAATCATCGCTTATAAAGAAGCTTTAGTCATGGGCTTGATAGGCACCTTACGCTGGCGCGAAGAAGTAAATGTGTTGGCAGATGTAACAGGAGCCCAAAGAGACAGTATTGGCGGCGCTTTTTGGATGGGGGCTTAGTATTGCCCTATGGAAAGCAACACAAGCGTGCAAGCTTCTATAGTAGTAATACCAGCATTTTGAGCCAAAGATTCCAGTTCTTCGTTTTCAGTACCTGGGTTGAAAATGATTCTTTTGGGTTTCTGAGCTAGGATATAATCGTAGTAAGGTTTCTGATTAGTGGGGTTAAGGTATAAGGTAATCGTATCTACACCTGCAATTAATGGCATTTCTGTATTGATGGCAACAGAACCAATAGTTCCTTTTTTGTTGCCTACGGCAATGACCTCATGCTGATGCGCCAATAATTTGTTGACAGCCAAAAAGCTGTATCGATTAGGATTAGTAGAAGCACCTAATACTATTGTTTTTTTAGAACTTATTTTATTCAACGATTATTTTATGAACTGAAGTACTATGCTCGTTGCGGATACTCATCAGGTAAATGCCTGATGGATAAGTATCGCAGGGTATCTGCACATCGTCTTCGGTAGTTTTTAGCTGCCATAAAGCCCTTCCCATCAAATCGCTGAATTGAAGGGTTACTTCTCCTCGATTGGGATTGGACAATCGAACATGGAGGATGTCTTTGGCAGGATTAGGATAAATGCCCAAAAGCTCTATAGATAAATTGTTTGAAGGAATACCCAATGAAAATTGGTCGAGGCTGTACTGACTAAAAAAACGCCAAATTTCTTTACTGGCACTAAAATCTTTATTGGTAACACCAGTTCTAAACGCCGAGCCAGGCCAAGTGTGCCCACCACCGATAATCTTGAACAATTCTACACTGCTCGACTCTTTACCGCCCGACCATACATAATGCTCGGCAGTACAAGAATCTGTCGTACTGATATTGGGCAATATTGTTTTGCTCGCTGTGCTGCCACAAGCATTGTATTTTACCCAATACTGCATCAGCGAGTCTATATGCGTAAATCCTGGGATGGTAGTGAGATAATTAGTACCATCATATCCTACCGTTTTATCCGCCGTTCCATGAATTTGCATAATCGGTGTTGCGTGCAGTGCATTGCAAGATGTTCGTCTTTCTGCTGTCACACTTCCCGCTACCGATGCGATAGCGGTAATTCTACTGCTCATAAAACAAGCTAATTCATAGCTCATAAAGCCGCCATTGCTCATGCCTGTAGCATACACTCGGTTCAGATTGATGGAATATCTTTTAGCCGCAGTGTCTAAGAGTCTATTGATAAATCCCAAGTCATCGGTACCTGTGCCAATAGTCACAAAAGTATTCCATCCATTGTAGGGCGTTGGAGCAACATTGATGCCATTGGGGCTTACAATGATGAAATTAGCCGTATCCGCAATCGGGCGAAAATCGCCATAATTTTCCTGCTCATAACCATTAGAACTTAAGCCATGCAAGTTGAATATTAAGGGCACTTTTTTAGTGCCGTCATTGATAGCAGGAATATATATCCTGTAACTTCTGTATATACCATCATGCAAAAAGCTATCAATAATAGTGGTTTGAGCATGTGCATTGATGCCGCACAACAGAATTGCATTGATAGAAAATAAAATAAACTTCCTTCTGATTTTGGTATGCATAAGTTCAATAAATGACTGAGTGAATAATGACTTTTTCTGAAACAATAGTTATTCTTTATCTTTTGATTTATTCTTTAATGCCTGCTGCAATTCGATTTTGAATTGCAATATGTTGCAAAAGTAGTTTAAATAGTTTAATTGGCAAAAAGAATCTTAATTTTTTAGGCAATGTGGTCAAAAATAGTTGGTTTTTGGTGTTGATTTACCTCTGACGTTTAACCCAAAAAATTCAATAGGCTACCCGTTGTGCATTTAGGCGAGTACAATTTTTAAGTTGTTTAAATTTCTGTTAT
>JASGCQ010000047.1 GCA_030054025.1 Phycisphaerales bacterium
GGATATGGATATATTTTTTCCTCATTTTGGACTAATTGATATTTCAAATTGGTATAAAAATAATTTTCATTATTTCATATAGGGACAATTGTAAAAGAAAAGGAGGCACAATCAGAGCGATTGTGTCTCCTTTTAGTTGGATATTTTAAGCAAATTTTGCTACTTATCTATGGCATTTAAAATAATCGAAAGGTTCTTTACAATCGAGGCATCGGTAGAGCGCCTTGCAAGAGGTAGAACCGAATTGGCTCACCAGTTCGGTGTTTATGGAATTGCATTGGGGGCATTGTATTTTTTGTTCTTCGCCAAATAATTCGTCCACGATCTGATTGCTCAAAGGCGGAGCAATACCGTAATCTTTTAGTTTTTGTTTGCCCGTTTTGCTCATCCAATCTGTTGTCCATGCGGGACTCAACTGTTGTACAATATTGATTTGCTTGTATCCTGCTTCCAACAAGGCTATTCTGATACCCATCGCAATCATATCTAGGGCAGGGCAACCAGAATAGGTTGGGGTAATGTGAATCGTAACGGCTTCATCTGTCGGGGATGCCTCAACAGAAACCCTGCGTACCACCCCCAAATCTACCACACTGAGTACAGGTACTTCTGGGTCGGGTATAGTTTCTAATAAATCCCAAATCGCTTGTTCTCGGCTTACCATTGTTGGCGAGGATATTGTCTTTGCAAGTATTGCATTTCGGCGAGTATGTAGCCCAAATGTTCGGTATGCACGCCTGTTTTGCCACCTTGCTGCATATACATATTTTCAGGCATGGTCAAAGTGGCTTCATCCAATACGGTTTTTACTTTACGCATCCAAGCTTCTTTGAGTGCTGCTACATCAGGGATAATACTGATGCTGGCTAATAATTGCTCTGCTGCACAAGGAATAAACATTTCGCCACTATAAGTCCATATTTCGTTGATTGATTTTTGGATGCGACTTTTGCTTTCTTCTGTACCATCGCCTAAACGAATGACCCACTCTGCACTCCACTTGTAGTGATAATTGGTTTCGATGAGCGATTTTTCGGCAATAGCAGCCAATTGTGTATTGCTGCTTTTTTTCAACTCTGTCAACAGTAATTGTTGAAAAGTTTCGTACAAAAACTGACGGACAATAGTGTATCCAAAATCGCCATTAGGTTGCTCTACCAATAATAAATTTTTAAACTGACGTTCGCTACGCAAGTAGGCTAAATCATCTTCGCTTTTGTCTTCATCCAACAATTCGGCAGCGTATTGATACAAGCTGCGTGTTTGACCCAATAAATCGAGGCCTATATTAGACAAAGCAATGTCTTGTTCCAACACAGGTCCATGCCCGCACCATTCGCAGATGCGTTGGGCAAGAATAAGGTTGGTATCGGCAAGTTGCAACACATAATTGCTGAGTGCCACTTGGGTATCGTTGTGTAATGCAATGTTCATAGTTGTGGGATTACATGTGACCAATCGCTTCTGGAATATCGTAAAAAGTAGGGTGGCGATATACTTTGTCCTCAGCTGGTTCAAAAAATGCACCTGCTTCATCGGGGTTCGAGGCATGTATATATTTCGACTCTACCGCCCAAATGCTTACACCTTCCATACGGCGGGTATAAACATCGCGCGCATTTTCTATGGCCATTTGTGCGTCAGCAGCGTGCAGGCTACCTACATGTTTGTGGTCGAGTCCTTGTCGGCTACGGATAAAAATTTCCCAGAGAGGCCAGTCTTGTTGTTGCATATTAATATTGTTTTATAACGTGTTTAATCTTTTTGATTGTCAAATTGGCTCATTAAGCTACTTCTGCTGTTACGGAACGTTTCGCTCTTTTTTCGGCATAAGCACTAGCGGCTTCACGTACCCAAGCACCATTATTGTGTGCATTTTGGCGTGCTTCTAATCTTTGTTTGTTGCAAGGGCCATTCCCTTTTACAACATTCCAAAATTCATCCCAATTAATTGCGCCAAAATCATAAGCTCCTTTTGCCTCATTCCATTTCAAATCTTTGTCGGGTATGGTCAGCCCTATATATTCGGCTTGTGGTACGGTAGCATCAATAAATTTTTGACGCAATTCATCATTAGTATGACGTTTGATTTTCCATTTTACCGATTGTTCTGTATTAGATGATTCGGAATCGGTAGGTCCAAACATCATAATGGCGGGCCACCACCAGCGGTTCATAGCATCTTGTGCCATTTCTTTTTGTTCGGCCGAACCATTCATCAGGGTCATCATGATTTCGTATCCTTGGCGTTGGTGAAAACTTTCTTCTTTACACACACGTACCATAGCGCGTGCATAAGGTCCGTATGAGGTGCGGCAGAGGGGTACCTGGTTCATAATTGCAGCACCATCTACCAACCAGCCAATTGCGCCCATATCTGCCCAAGTAAGGGTGGGGTAGTTGAAGATGCTTGAGTATTTGGCTTTGCCCGACAAAAGGTCTTCAATAGTTTGCAAACGACTTATGCCCAATGTTTCTACAGCACTATAGAGATACAAGCCATGTCCTGCTTCGTCTTGTACTTTAGCGAGCAAAGTGGCTTTGCGTTTGAGTGATGGGGCACGAGTCAGCCAATTGCCTTCTGGCAACATCCCTACGATTTCGGAATGGGCGTGTTGTGATATTTGACGGATGAGCGTTTTGCGATAGGCATCGGGCATCCAATCTTTGGGTTCAATTTTTATTTCGGCATCTATTTTTGCCTGAAATTGCTCTTCAAGATTGATTTGAGGACTCATACAATTGCGTTTAGTATTGTTTGATTTTTTTAATTCAGAATAACTTTATCGTGCGTCAAAATTTACAACTACCTGCTCACTGCGTGGATGGGCTTGGCAAGCCAAAATAAATCCGCGTTCGATCTCATCTTTTTCAAGCGAATAATTCACATCCATTTCTACAGTCCCGGATTCTACTTTACAGCGGCATGTAGCGCAAACACCACCTTTACAAGCAAAGGGTAAATCGGCACCATTGCTCAATGCGGCATCCAATATGCTTTCGCCTTTGTAGCCCAAAGAAATAACTGTTGTAGTGCCATCTAATATAATGGACACTTCACTCATCGTATCGCTGTCTGTTTTTTGCTCTTTGCGCTCTTGTTGTTTTTGTGCCGCAAGTGCCGAAAAGAAGAGTTCGTAATGTACATCTGATTCGGCTACACCCGATGCGATGAGTGTGTCTTTCGTGCTTAAAATCATTTCTTCGGGGCCACACAAGAAGGCTGCACTGATGTTTTGAGGATTGACTATTTTTTCCAAAAAGTATTGGCATTTGGCAGCATCAATTCTACCGCACATCAAATCTGCATCCGCTTGTTCGCGGCTAAGGATATGATAAATGGAAAGCCGCTCCATATACTTATTTTTCAATGCCTCAAGTTCCGATTTGAAGATGATACTCCCTCTGTTTTTATTGCCGTACAGCAAAGTAATATTGCTTTTGGGCTCACTCTGCAATACTGTTTTTATAATAGATAGTATTGGTGTGATGCCGCTGCCTGCCGCTACTAAAAAGTAATTTTTGGCACTTTCAGCTTCCATAGCACTAGTGAATAATCCCTGTGGGGTCATTGTTTCCAATACATCGCCTACTTTCAATTCATTGTTCACATAGCTTGAAAAAATTCCTGCTTCAACTTGTTTCACGGCTACTCTTAGCTCGCCATCCAGAGGGCTACTGCAAATAGAGTAGGAGCGGCGCACTTCTTCGCCATAGATGTCTTTTTTGAAAGTGAGGTACTGACCTTGTTTGAAACTAAAATCTGCTTGTAAGCCTTTAGGTACATCAAAGCAAACGGATACGCAGTCTGCTGTTTCGCGATGGATGTCTTTTACGGTAAGTGGATGAAATATAATGGCCATATTGTTGTTATGCTTTTACGCCATTCATCAGAATGGCACTAATGTCTTTTGCTAAATCTTCTTTTGTAACTCCTCGTGTGGGCTTATACCAAAGCTCCACCCAACGAAGTGATGATAAAATTGTAAAAAGTGCAATGGAGATATTTACTTTTTTAAATGCTCCTGCTTCAATGCCTTTGCTGATGATTGCTGCAAAACGTTTTTCGTAATCATTACGAATAGATTTGAAGGCAATCATTCTTTCTTTACTCAGATATTTCCAGTCATTGTTGACCACCGATACAGCATTTGCATTGTCGATAATCAACTGTACATGAAATGCAATCAGTGCTTCAATCTTTTCGGGATAGCTAATATCTTGTACTTCTGTTTCGCTGAGTTGGGCTTCATAACGATGCGCCATTTCAAAACAAATTTCTTCTAGTATCTCGTCTTTAGAACGAATATGATGATACATGCTGGCAGCTTCGATACCTACTTTCTCTGCCAAGTCGCGCATAGATGAACCTCCAAAACCTTTTTCTCGAAAAAGTTTTGACGCTTCTGAAATAATCAGTTCACGCTTAGAAAGTTTTACCTTCAGTGTAGGCATTAATGTAATTGAGGGTGTATATATATGCAAAGGTAATAGCTTTTTAAAAACTAACAAACGTTAGTTAGTATTTTTTTGTCGTTTAATAAAAAGCATCCTTAATGTGGACTATTTCTTGTGGGGTCTTTCCTTTCAATACGATACTGATAATGTCAAAACGAAGTGTTTTTGAGGGTTTTTTCAGTTCATAATAGTCTTCTGCGGCTAGTTTTAGCAATTTTTTTTTATTGTCGGTAACGGCTTCTTCTGGGAAGCCAAAACGAAAATTGCTACGGGTCTTAACCTCGATAAACACAATACTGTCAGTGGTTTCGGCAATAATATCAATCTCCTTTTGGGCACTGCGCCAGTTAGTTTCGAGAATAGTAAATCCTTTTTTTCTCAAAAAATTCACAGCAATCAGTTCACCGTTTGTGCCTATTTCATTATGTTTGGACATTGAAATATAAATATGGAGGAATTAATAGTACAGTTTACAAATCAATTAAGAGAATCCTTAGCGATAACTCAGCAGTATAAGTTTATTGCCGACAAAAATACTTCTTTCCATAATGTTATCCTCACGGGTTTGGGTGGTAGTGGTATTGCAGGTTCTATTGTTCAAAATTATGTTTTTGATAAAATTAAAGTCCCTTTTGTTGTCAACAAAGATTACTTCTTGCCTGCATTTGTAGATAAAAACTCTTTGGTTATTGTTTCTTCTTATTCGGGCAATACGGAAGAAACGGTAGCTGCTTTACAAACAGCAATCAAAGCAAAAGCAACTATAATGTGCATCACTTCGGGCGGTAAAATTGCAGCAATTGCACAAAAGAAAAATATAGATTGTATTATCGTTCCTTCGGGCATGCCGCCTCGTGCTTGTATCGGATACTCTATGCTTCAGATTATTAAAGCCTTTGAATATTTTGGTTTGATTAAAGATGTCTTGTCAAAAGATATTCCTGCTGCGATTGCTTTGCTAGACAGTAATGAAAAGGATATTCGTAAAAAGGCAAAAACAATTGCTCAAAAATTGTTGGGTAAATTGCCAGTTATTTATTCTGCAGCCGATTATGAAGGTATGGCGATACGTTTCCGACAACAACTGAACGAGAACAGTAAAATATTGACTTGGCATCATGCGATTCCAGAGATGAATCATAATGAATTGGTGGGTTGGAGAGATAAAGATCCCAACAAGGTGGTCTTGATTTTGCGCAACGATAACGACTATGATCGTGTGCAGATGCGTATGGAAATCAATAAAAAGGTATTTAAACAATACACTCCTAACATTATTGAACTTTACTCAAAAGGCAATTCTTATTGGCAGCGGATCTTTTACTTTATTCATCTTACAGATTACATCTCTACAGAATTGGCCAAATTGCGCCAATTGGATGCTACTGAAGTAAAGGTGATAGACTTCTTGAAAAGCTCATTAGCAAAAGCGTAGCCTTTGATAAAAATGGGTTTAAATTATTAAAATAAAGGGGTTCAAATTCTTGAACCCCTTTATTTACGAAATGGGTTTTGTTTCGGAACCTGCAAATTCATTGAGGTAAATCTTTACCAATAATAAGAATAGGGAAATCAATAAAGGCCCGAAGATTAAGCCTAAAAAGCCAAATAGATTAAGGCCAATAACCACCCCAAATACCGTAATCAAAGGATGAGTATCACCGATTCTCTTTTGTATAATCATTCTGAACACATTATCGCATAGGCCTATAACGAATAACCCCCATATAATCTGTCCGATACCATTATTGATATCGTTTGCGGCAAGAGTAAGCAAGGCAATAGGTATCCAAGCTGCCATTGTACCCACAAATGGTATGAAGGAGCAAATGCCGGTAACTACGCCCCAAAGTACGGGGTCGCTCACGTTAAAAATCCAAAAACCAATCATCGCTACAATACCCTGAATGGCTCCCATGATGGGCAAGCCAATAGCATTACTCATTACGCTTTCTTTTACTTCGGCTATTACTTTAAAGCAATTGTCGGGAGTGAAAGGCAGATTTCTTTTCAGCCAAATTTCTACTTTACTCGCATTGATTAGCAAAAACCACAACAAAAAATAAGCAATGAAGGTATTCAGCAAAGCAGATGCTAAAGAGCTAATCAATGGTGGAACAAAACCTGTAATAGCACTCGTGAGCTTTGTAATATTTTCTTCAGAGAGCAGATTCATCCCAAAACGAGTGTTGAGATATTGTTGTATTTTATCGGCAGTATCGGTGATGATGGCAGGGTTTTTAAAGAGAGGAGATATTTTATCTACTAAAATATAGCCTACCCAAGTAAAAGGTAATACAATCACCACAAATGAAATGAGCATCAACACCGTAGCCGCAACCCATTTTTTCCAATGTTTTTCGAAAACGAGCTTGTGCATGAATTTGCGTAAAATCGTGTAGAGTGTTATCGCTCCCAAAAAAGCACTCAACATAAATGTCATTTGCAAAAACAAGAGCAATCCCATGCTTAATATGGATAACAGAAAAAGCACTTGGCGAATTTTATTGGCAGGGATTTTATGATGAAAGTCCATTAGCGTTGGGGTTAGAAGAATATTGTATGAGCAAAGGCTACCTTACAAAAATAGCGAACAATAAATCAAGAATGATGAATGCATGGCATTCGGTTTATTTATTTTTGAGCTAGGAGTTCTTTATATGCTTAATTCTTTTGACTACTTTTGTAGCCACCTATTCAGAATTAAAACTATATGGATACAAAAAAGAGAAAGCTCATCACCTTGGATGAGTTTACCATTCAAGAAACCCGCAAATTCCCTAATGCAACAGGCGAATTATCTTCCTTGTTGCGCGATATTGCGTTGGCTTGTAAAATTATCAACAAGCAGGTCAATAAAGCTGGATTGGTTGATATACTCGGTAAGCATGGTGCTACCAATGTGCAAGGCGAAGAGCAAATGAAATTGGACATTTTTGCCAACGAAACATTGATTAATGTACTTCAAAATAGTGCTGAGTGTGCAGGCATTGCCTCTGAAGAAAATGATGAGTTTGTAGCTTTTAACGATTCTTATTCTGTCAATTCGAAATATGTAGTATTGTTCGACCCCTTAGACGGTTCCAGCAATATTGATGTAAACGCCTCTATCGGTACCATTTTTTCTATTTATCGTCGGGTAAGCCCATTGAGCAACCCTTGTACCGAGGCCGACTTTTTGCAAGCAGGCAATAAATTGATGGCTGCTGGCTATGTTATTTATGGTTCAAGCACCATGTTGGTTTATGCCACCAAAATTGGGGTCAACGGCTTTACCTTAGAAACTTCTATTGGTGAATTTTGTCTGTCGCATCCCGATATGAAATGTGCTGAGAATGGTAACATCTACTCGATCAACCAAGGTAATACCAATAAATACCACCAAGCTGTAAAAAATTTCTTGGACTATTGTATGGAAGAAAACAACGAAGACGGTCGCCCTTACTCCCACCGCTATATCGGCTCTATGGTGGCCGATTTGCATCGTACGCTGATTAAAGGAGGTATATTTATCTATCCTGCCGACAAGAAAAATACTTCGGGCAAATTGCGTTTGCAATACGAGTGTAATCCGATGGCTTTAATCGTAGAAGCTGCGGGTGGATCGGCCGATTTCGGTGGAGGTCGTATTTTGGATATTGAACCCACAGAGCTTCACCAACGTACCCCTATATATATCGGTTCGAAAAAAATGGTGTACAAAGCCTTATCTTTTGGTCAATAAATGATGGACAACAACAAACTTCATATTCTCGCCATTGCAGCACATCCAGACGATTTAGAGTTGGGTTGTGGCGGCACACTCACCAAACATGCTCAAATGGGGCAGAGGGTTGGTATTGTGGATCTTACGGAAGGCGAATTGGGTACCAGAGGCTCTGTGGGACAACGATACAAAGAGTCGGCTGATGCGGCAGCCATCATGGGTATCAGCGTGCGCAAAAATGCGCAAATCCGCGATGGTTTTTTTAAGAACGATGAGGAACATCAAAAACGCATCATTCATTTTATCCGAAAATATCGTCCCGAGATTGTGATTACGAATGCGCCCGAAGACCGTCATCCCGACCATGGTAGAGGTTTTCAATTAGTGAGCGATGCTTGCTTTTTGGCTGGCTTGTCCAAAATCGAAACATTGGATGCTGAAGGAAAGCTGCAAGATGCTTGGCGACCCAAGCGTGTGTTTTCTTTGATTCAAGACCGACAATTAGTACCTACTTTTATTGTCGACATCAGTGCGCAATTTGACATCAAGATGAAGGCGATTAAGGCTTATGTCTCGCAGTTTTATCAGCCTGGTTCGGATGAGCCATTGACCTATATCGCTACTCAAAATTTCACCGACCAAATTATCTATCGTGATTCATTGATGGGCAAAAAAATTGGCACCCAATATGGCGAAGGCTTCATCTCCGTCAATATCCCTGGAATCAGTTCGTTAGATCAACTCATTTATCCCGAAATCGCTTAAATAAAAAAGACTGCTCTTACAAGAACAGTCTTTTTTATATTTTAACTTCCTCCTTTTCGAATCATGAAATCAACCATTAAGCTCCGAAAGATTTTGGAACAGTATGACTGTACTTTTACTCTCAACCACGAACAACAATTTGAGGTTTTTGTAGCCACAAAACAGACGGATGTAACAGGTGTGTTTACCGCTAAATCTTTTAGTATAGTAGTTGGTCATATCTATGCTTGGATGGAAAAGCAGAAAAAGAAAGCGGACTAATGTAAATTGATACTAGCACTTTAGAAGAAGCAACAGTAAGACAAGGTTTTACTTGCCTTACTGTTTTTATAAGCCTGTATGAATTAGTTTTTCGGCCTAATGGCTGCATTCATTACAATAGACCTCTAACGTACATTAGGATGAGTATTTTTACCTTCCTATATGAGCTATACAGCAATAAAAGACAGCAACAGAAAAAGGACAATCATAAGCTATCCACTCAAAAAATTCTTGTTGAAAATATTATCTACATACTGAAAATTTTTAGAATACGCGCAGAAAAATAGCGCAACAGAAGAAGGCGATTTGGAATAAGAATCAAGATTATTGCTGCAATCACAAATTTTCAAAATAATTTATGGTAGAGGTCTAATCTGTACAAATATTGCTCCTTTAACGACGACATCAAGCCAAAAATCAACAATCAAGCTCTACCTTCGCGGCTATGTATCCTCTTATTCGCAAAATACTATTTCGCCGAGACCCCGAAGAAGTGCATTACTGGGCTATGGCAAAACTCCAAGCCGCTTACAAAAACCGCATTTTACGCAAACTGATGCGTAATAGATTTGTATATAAAAATCCCAAACTTGAGCGTACTCTTTGGGGCATCACATTCCCAAACCCAGTAGGCTTGGCAGCAGGATTTGACAAAGATGCACGCTGGATCAACGAATTATCATGCTTGGGCTTTGGTTTTGTAGAAATTGGAACGGTAACCCCGATAGCACAACCCGGCAATCCCAAACCACGCTTGTTTCGTCTGCCCGCAGACAAAGCCGTAATCAACCGAATGGGCTTTAATAATGAGGGAGCAAAAGCCGCTGCCGAAAGACTTGCGCAACCTCATGAGCGTATCATAGTGGGAGGCAATATTGGTAAAAATAAAGACACGCCCAACGAAAATGCCATTGACGATTACGAAAAAGCATTCATAACACTCTATGATGTGGTGGACTATTTTGTAGTGAACGTAAGCAGCCCCAATACACCCGGATTGCGCGCCCTGCAAGATAAAGAGCCTTTGACTAGAATACTGAACCGCTTGCAGATACTCAATACCCAAATGGGCAAAAGTAAACCCATACTCCTCAAAATAGCTCCCGACCTTACTTTAGAGCAATTAGATGATATTATCGAACTAGTAGAAGATACCCAAATACAGGGCGTAGTAGCTACCAATACCACTATAGAACGGATCGGGCTGAAAACCGAAGAAAAAACAATAGAAGATATTGGAACAGGAGGCTTGAGCGGTAAACCGCTATGCGAAAAAAGTACAGATGTCATTCGTTATCTACACCAAAAAAGCAATGGCAGTATCAAAATCATTGCAGCAGGAGGCATCTTTACTGCTGCCGATGCTCAAGAAAAATTAGATGCTGGAGCCACTTTGGTACAAGTATATACTGGCTTTATTTATGAAGGCCCTGCCATAGCATCCAATATTTGCAAGGGGCTTAGTGCCTAAGTATGTTGAATTGTAAATGATGAATGTTGAATGAAAGAGAATATTATCAAAAACAAGTCTTTTGATTTTACACTTGATGCTGTCAAACTGTATCTTTTACTATTATCCAAAATGAATTTATCTTTTCAAAACAATTCTTAAGAGCAGCTACAAGCTATTGGGGCAAATGTAGAAGAAGCAGATGCAGGGCATACAAGAAAGGATTTTATGACTAAAATGAGTATTGCCAGTATAGAAGCAAGGGAATGCAATTATTGACTCAGATTAATGAATGCTTCAAACATTATTGACTTTAATTTCGAAAAATTAATATAATGGTCTGAAGAATTTTGACCTCCATAGTTAAAACCGCACAATTAGGCATTAAACATTAAACATTATTTTGAGAATAGACATCATATCCGTAGTTCCCGACCTACTCAGAAGTCCTTTTGAGCATTCAATTATGAAGCGTGCCCAAGCGAAAGGCTTATTGGAAGTAGTAGTACACAATTTGCGCAATTATACTCCTTATAAACATGGCCAAGTAGATGATTATCAGTTTGGCGGCGGTGCAGGTATGGTAATGATGCCTGAACCTTTGGCAATCGCCATCGAAAACCTCCAAAAAGAAAGAACATACGACGAGGTCATTTTTATGACACCTGATGGCCCTACGTGGAATCAGAAAGCCGCCAATACTCTTTCTTTGAAAGACAACTTGATGGTTATTTGCGGGCATTATAAAGGTATAGACCAACGCATTCGGGATCATTTCATAACCATGGAAGTATCTATCGGCGATTATGTATTGAGTGGAGGCGAACTTGCCGCTGCCATCTTGGTAGATTCTATCGGTCGTTTGATACCTGGTGTATTGAACGACGAAACCTCCGCTCTATCCGATTCCTTTCAAGATGATTTACTCTCACATCCCGTATATACCCGCCCAGCCGATTTCAGGGGTTGGGGCATACCCGAAGTTTTGACCTGTGGCGACCCCAAAAAAGTGGAAGCATGGCGATATGAACAAGCATTACAAAGAACTACAGAACGACGACCCGATTTGCTCAAAGACAAGGAAGAGTAGATAAAATATCACTACCGACCGACAACAAAAAATACCACAAGGGGCTATTTTAAAATCGCCCCTTTTTCATATTTTAATTTTTGACACAAACAAAGAATATGATTTGTGAAGATAAGCATTTAGTCGGTCAGCCGCTTGGATAATGTCTCGTTCGATAAACTGTTCATATTCGATAACACCAACATCCGCCTGTTTTCAGACGTGATGAAAGGCGTGGGGCGCAATCCCAAAAATGAAGGCAAAAAGAAAGGTGGTCTCAAGGTACAGATGCTCATTGATGCCCATGCTAGTGCCCCCGTGTTTGTATGCGTCAGCGAAGCAAAAAGCCACGATAAGAATTTTACCAAACACTTCTCCCTACCAGCTCACAGTATGATTGTCTTCGACAGAGCCTACATTGCTCAATTACTGTTAATGGTACTCAAAGCGAAGTCCAAAACGCAGAAAGCTTTTTCAACGGTTGCGGCATTGGTGCGGATACACCTAATCAGCAATTTGGAATTATTGTGGATGCTCGAAAACTGCCGTCGCACCTATACTAAGCGCCAAAAAACGAGTAACAAATCACCTGCTATCACAACCGAAATTTTCTAAAATAGGGTGGAGGCATTTTTGTTTATAATAATAGCTACTAGTTATCAGATAGTTACAGGCTTTTTTTTTGCCTGTTGGGGAGTTTTGTCGGTCGGTAGTGAAAAACTATAAATAATTTCGTTGAACTGAAGAGAATTAAACAAAAAATAATTTTTGTTGATTGATATAAAAAATCTACTTTTGCGTTCCTAAAAATTAGTAACAATGGACGCTACAGTATTCGTACATCAGCAATTAACTGAAAACAAAAATTTCCCTGCATTTAAATCAGGTGATAATATAACCGTAAACTACAAAATTATTGAAGGGGCTAAAGAGCGTATTCAGTCATTTAAAGGTGATGTCATCAAACGTCAAGGAACTGCGTTTACCCAAACATTCACGGTGCGTAAAATTTCTGACGGAATAGGTGTTGAGCGTGTTTTCCCTCTATACTCACCAAACATTGAGTCTATTGTACTCAACAAATCAGGTCGTGTACGCAGAGCAAAATTATACTACCAACGCGAGCGTAGCGGTAAAAGTGCTCGTATTCAAGAAAAGAAAAGAGCAGTTCAAGCAAAATAATTTTATATCATTGATTGTCTGTAAAGCCGTAAGATTTATACCTTACGGTTTTTTTAATGCTTCAAAATTTATTTTTTATTTTTATCTTTAATCAACTATCAATCTGGACACATTCATACGTTATGAAAAAGAAAACACTCCTCATCTCCGCAATGCTCTGCCTCTGCTTACAAAACAGTATGGCGCAGAAACAATCACGCTTAATCGCCCAATCGATCTACATCTACAATGGCAGCAAATTTTATTTAATCGATACTAGCCAATACACCTATTTTAGCCCAATTAGAGGAGGAGACCTCAACTCGAGATACATTGCTTACGACGATGTGGTGACCTATAGTTATGATACCACAAGCAGTAGTCTTAGCAAGCAAAAGAGAACCTTACAGTACTTTGACCTCATCAACCATAAAAATGCAGCCTATAACTACAATTGGGTTTTGGGAGGATGGTTGGAATCAACAGGAAGCACTTTTTCTACAAGCTCCGACGACACCGTGCTTGCCAAAACTGATTTGAACTGGAATGCGCCAAGCAGCTCTTGGGATAATGTTAACAAAGCCTCTTATACCTATGATGCTGCCAGAAATAAAACCTCTTTTGCAACTACAATATGGGACAATGCTTCTTCGAGTTGGAAAAACTCAGAAAGGTTTGTTTATACATACGATGCTGCGAACAATTTGGTAAAGACCCTGTATCAAACTTGGGACTCAGGAACGACTGCATGGGTCAATAATTTTCAGGATTCTTTTGCCTATAGCAGCACGAATAAGGTTATGTACTCTGGCAATCAGATCTGGGACAATACGACAACGAGTTGGAAGAAAAACAAACGCTCGACTTATAGCTACGATGCTGCCGACTTCTTGATAGACCAAGTAGAAGCAGGATGGGACAATACTTTGAGCACTTGGTATAATGTACAGCATTATACTTTTCTGAACGATAGCAAAGGAAATGTGCTTGTGTTTTTGGTTCAAAGCTGGAACAAAACGACTGCTGCATGGGACAATTTTAGAAAAAGGATATACACTTATGACAGCAAAAGCAATGTACTGACCAATATTTGGCAAAATTGGGATAATGCTTCAAGCAACTTCGTTAATGGAGAACAACTAAGCTATAGCTACGATGCTAGTGGCAATGAATTGAGTGAATTTTCGTCAATATGGAATAGCAGTGACGGCAAATGGGATAATTTGCATAAAGTAAGCTATACTTACAATTCTTATAACCAAGCAACACAAACGCTATACGAAACTTGGAATAAAGCAGGCTATTGGAACAATATAGCCGAAGACCAAAACTTCAAATATTATTATCAAGAATATTCCTTGGGGATTGGAGAACAAAGTAAAACAAACACTACCCTTCAGCTCTTTCCTATTCCAGCAAATTCATTTATGAATATTCAATTGCAATCAGACAATGTACAAAATTTTACTGCTCGAATCTATGACCAAATGGGTAGATTGCAGCGCCAATGGCGTATAGAAAACACCAAGCTATACAAACAAACAATTGACCTTGCACCTTTTGCATCAGGTACTTACTGTATCGAATTTAAGGGCAACTACAATACCGAAACAATAAAAAAATCTTTCAGCGTCATCCATTAGATTGAAGAATACAAATAACTCACCGACTATTTTAATAGCCTTACCGACCATGCTATTGTAGTAGCCTAATATTGCTTTTGTGTACCCTTACTCAATGCTACATTTGTGTGGTACAATTAAAAACAAGTTTTATGACAACGATTAGCCCTCAAAAAAATCAAAACAATGCCTCCATCTTTTTTGGTGTTTTCATAGCCACAGCGGGTGTATTGTTTTTATTAAAGCAGTTTAAAATAATTGAATTCAATTTTGAAATCTGGCCCTTATTTTTAATTGCAGGCGGTGTCATTAGTGGTATCAAGAGGGGTTTTTATAGAATAGGACCTTTGGCAATGATTATCATCGGTATCGCATTCGTAATTCCCGAATTTCCAGTAATGGGCGTTTCTTCAGACAAACTGTTTTGGCCTATTTTGCTCATCATAGGAGGTGTTTTTATTGCTTTGAGAGCAAAAAAAAAAGACAGCTATTTTACAGACACGCGAGCAAATTTTGCTAAACGATTTGAAGTAGAAGGAGATGTAGCCTCAACTTCCAGAAATGAAAATTTTGTGAACATCGAAGCCTTTTTCGGCGGACGAAAAGAAATGATTACCTCAAAGCAATTTAACGGTTGTAATGCAACGGCAATCTGTGGTGGTGCAGAAATCAACTTGATGCAGGCAGACAGCAGCAATCAACCAATGATTATTGATTTGAAGATTATATTTGGAGGTATTGAGATTATTGTTCCCTCTCATTGGGAAATCGTGAATGAGGTAGATGTACTTTTTGGTAGTATCGAAGACAAACGCAACTTACGCATGGCTAGCGATTTGGGCGATTCTAAAAAATTATTATTGAGAGGATCTGTGTCTTTTGGCGGCTTAGAATTAAAATCATACTAACCCCCATTTAATCCATCGAAATCTTGTTGCGTCACTTTATCCGATATGGGCAGCTGATTCCTTTACCAATACTTCTCTTTGTATTCGGTATTGCCATGCTTCCTTTTTCGTCTGGGATTGATTTGCCGTGGAAATCTATTGCAATAGACATCTCCCTGCACTTGGTATTGGTATTTGCCGCAAGCAATTTCTTAGAATGGCGCATCAACAAATACCCGACCAAAGTATTATCCTCAGCCCACGCCAACTTATTAGCGTTTTTAATCGCCATCATCCTATTTCTCATTGCCGATTTATTTTTATGCACCCTTATTTTCAACGACAAATTGTACTTGGCGCAAGTAGATAATACAGAAACAATGCGTTTTATTATGTCTTGGCTATGCTTGGGTTGGGTAGCACACATCACCGTTCTCCGAAAGCATCTGGCAGAAAATAATAAAGATATAGAATTGCACCATCATGCAGTAGTGAGCCTTAGAGAGGCGGAGTTATTTCGGCTTCGCCAACAATTACAACCACACTTCCTCTACAACAGTCTTAACTCTATTAATGCGCTGATACAAATAGACCAAGAAAAAGCACAAGAGATGGTAGGACGCTTATCGGATTTCCTTAGGCTATCTGTTCGTAGAGACGTAGAAGAGCATATCAATATACAAGATGAGTTGGCGTATATCGAATCTTATCTGGCAATAGAATCGGTACGTTTTGGCAATCGTTTGAAGATTGACATTCATAAAAGTGGGGCAGATTGGGAGCAAGCCAATATGCCTGCATCCATCCTGCAACCGATTTTAGAAAACGCCATTAAGTTTGGGCTATATTGCAATATAGGTGAGGTATTGATTAAGATTGATATTACTCTGCGCGACAATATCCTATTCATTTCTATTGAAAACCCTTTCGACCCTAGTACACAACCCCCTAGGGGTACGGGATTCGGACTGGAAGGCATTGCACGCAGGTTATACATTCTCTATGCCCGAACCGATTTGATAGAAATTAAAAAGAATGAAAATGTATTTTCTACCCTTGTAAAAGTTCCCCAGTAAGTATATGTACAAAGTAATTGTTATAGACGATGAGCCTTTAGCAAGAGCACTCATCGTCAAGCTGCTCCAAAGCTATCTGAATTTTGAAGTGGTGGACGAATGCCCCGATGGGTTTGAGGCGTTCAAAAGTATTCAAAAGCACAATCCAGATTTGCTCTTTTTAGATATCCAAATGCCTCGAATCAATGGTTTTGAACTATTGGAAATGCTGGACAAAGCACCCGCAGTCATCTTCACCACAGCCTTCGATGAATATGCTTTGAAAGCCTTCGAAAGTCATGCAGTTGATTATTTGCTGAAACCGATTACCCGTGAACGTTTCGACAAAGCCATACAAAAATGCCAGAGCCAAGCCTTGACCAGCAATATCAATGCTGTTGCCCATCTTATCGAATACCAAGTATATGAAGGCTATCAGCATCGTATAGTGGTCAAAGACAAAGGCAATATCCGAATTATACCAGCAGAAGAAATCCATTATATTGAAGCCAATGACGATTATATCAAAATCGTGAGCAAGGAAGGCTCTTTTCTGAAAAAGAACACTTTGACCAATCTTGAGAAAATACTTGATCCCAAGCAGTTTGTGCGCGTACACCGCTCCTTCCTCATGCCCATCCGCCAATTGCAAAGCATAGAACCTTATGAAAAAAATAGTCATATTGCACTCTTGCATTGCGGCATGAAAATATCGGTAAGCCAAGCAGGCATGACCCGATTAAAGAGCCTTTTGCGGCTTTAAATTCCTTTTTTCTTTTCTTAATTAAAAAAAGAAAAATTGCATTGATTATTTTTGGAGTTGTAGTGTAAAATTGCCTACATTTGCGCTCCACTCAATACGATGGTCGGGTGGCCGAGTGGTTAGGCAGAGCTCTGCAAAAGCTCGTACAGCGGTTCGAACCCGCTCTCGACCTCACAAACATAAGCGATAACAATACTGTTATCGCTTTTTTTATACTTGAATATTCACAGTTCAAAAACATTGTATTGTTTTTTTAAAATACGCCATGATAATCAGCTTAAGAACAATTTCAATAATGATATGAGTGCTTTTATTTTTTATTACTAATGGGTTAGATTATTATCGCCTTAAAATAGTTGACCAAAATGAAGACTCAACATATAGTCCTGTTCGCACACTCACATTTGATAATTTCAATAATTGCAACATCATTGTCTATCCAAACCCCTTAACAGAAAGCTTTACCATTAGTACAAGCGATGGAGGCTCATGAGCCAAGTTACCCTATTCTCTAGAGAAGGCAAGAAAATCCAAGAACTCAATCAAGTGAGTTCAGGAACCCTTTATCAATATGAATACCTATACATCAGGTTTTATCTGATTAGGATTAAAGACAAAAATGGTGCCTAATGAAATGTGAACTTGAATGCACCATGAGCAATACACAATATTCCCCTACACCTTAGTTATAGCATTTGAGAGCAATAGCTTCATAAAATCAATCCCTTTTTCGCGGGCAAATGCAATATTTCTTTGCGGAATACCATCAGGGTCGGGGTGGAAAGCAATGGCTTTGCACAGGCTTGCTTCTCGGATGAGGTGCAACATAGGGTAGGGCGAACGGTTGGTATAATTCGCCGCATCATGTTCATCTGCATCGCCAAAAATATACTCAGGATGAAAACTGGCAATCTGAAAAATGCCTTCAAAACCCTTGCGGATGCACAATTTTTCACACTGCTTCAATACATATAGATAAGCGTTAAAATGCACATAAGCATCTGGAAAAATAATCAAACTTGTTTCGATGTTCGGATTTTGTTCTAATAATAGCATTTCCTCCAACACTTTATTCGGGTGTTCGTGCAAAGCAGTCCCTTCAATCACCGTAAAGCGAATCGTGTCTTCAATAAAAACCTTATGGGCAAAGGGGCAAAAAAGACAGCCAATGACCACATCTCTCACCCAATTTTTGGTTTGTAGAACAATTTGTTCCTTAGCTAAGTTCAGCACCATAATACAGTTTGCAAAGATAGTGGACAAGTTCTGAATTGCTCCTCAATATTGAATATCTCCAATAAATTATCCCCTAACTTCGCAGCTAGAATTTATGGTTAAGATTGCCAATATAGAATTGCCCGATTTCCCGCTCCTTCTCGCCCCCATGGAGGATGTGAGCGACCCACCTTTTCGTGCTGTATGCAAAGAAAACGGAGCAGACCTCATGTACACCGAGTTTATCTCTACCGAGGGCTTGATTCGCAATGCCATCAAAAGCCGACAAAAGCTGGATATTTTTGATTACGAACGCCCTGTAGGTATTCAGATATTTGGCGGCGACGAAGAGGCAATGGCATTGTCTGCAAAAATAGTAGATGCTACACAGCCCGATTTGTTGGATATTAATTTTGGTTGCCCCGTAAAGAAAGTAGTGTGCAAAGGCGCAGGAGCTGCCGTGCTAAAAGACATAGGCTTGATGGTACGTCTCACCAAAGCCTGTGTGGACAATACCTCCATGCCCGTGACAGTAAAAACTCGCCTCGGTTGGGACGATAATACTAAAAATATTGAAGAAGTAGCCGAGCGATTGCAAGATATAGGCATCAGTGCATTGAGTATTCATGGGCGTACACGCGCACAACTCTACAAGGGCGAAGCAGATTGGGCGCTCATTGCCAAAGTAAAAAATAATCCCCGTATCAAAATCCCGATTTTCGGGAATGGGGATATTGATAGTCCACAAAAAGCCAAAGAATTCAAAGAACGCTACGGGGTAGATGGTATTATGATAGGGCGTGCTGCCATAGGCTATCCTTGGATATTCAGAGAAATCAAACATTACTTGGCTACAGGCGAAACCCTTGCTGCACCTACTATCAAGGAGCGTATTGATGCTTGCCGTAAGCATTTGAAAGGCTCTATAAAATGGAAGGGCGAAAAACTAGGTATTCTCGAAATGCGCCGACATTATGCCAACTATTTAAGAGGCTTGCCGCATGTCAAAGAATACCGCAGCAGATTGGTGAATACGATGGATGCTCAAGAATTAGCAGATATTTTGTGCGAAGTGGAAGAACATTATTTTAGTTAATGAATAACTTTTCTTTATTAATTTTAATCAGTCATAAATATTTT
>JASGCQ010000048.1 GCA_030054025.1 Phycisphaerales bacterium
CAAAGGCATTGATGAAAACGGCAACATAAGAACCGAACAAACCCACGGATTAAAAAGACAGTTTATTGGGGAGAATACCGAAAGAGTGGGAATGTGAAAAATTTGGTGAAGTATGTGAACCTGTGAGAAAAAATATTTTCCAAACAAACACGAAAGTTTGCCTTGCATTAATTTTGATAATATTGAACCTGAAAGTGTTAGATTGATTGGGTTAAGTGTTTCAAATGAAAATCTAATAAAAACGGTTTTTGAAATTGGTAATGTTCTTTTCTGCAAACTAAGACCCTCTGCAACTCAACAAAAACAGGCACTTAACAAACAAAAGAAAGTAAATTACTTTCCGATACAAAACTTCCCGAATATAGTCCCCAATATATCTCTGTCCACTTCTACTTGCCCAGTAATGCTACCGAGATAATGCAGGCAGCGGCGGATGTCGAGGGCTAAGAATTCGCCCGAGAGGTTGTTTTTCATTGCGTTTTCGATATCAGCAAGGCATTCCGCTACTTTGAGCAGGGCATCGTGGTGGCGGGCATTGGTTACAATGGTGTTTTCGCTTTGGATATGCCCATGGTTTACTTGCTCAAACAGGAGTTCTTTGAGTTCGGCAATACCCTCACCTATTTTGGCGGCTATGGTATGCGCTTTTTCTAAGGGTTGCCAAATTGTGTGGGGATTCAATTTTTGCCATTCATCATATTTGTTGTAGAGTGCAATTGTTTTATCGGCAAACGCGTTGATCCAGTCCATATCCTCCACCGTTTCATCCGTCATGTCTATCAAGTGTAGGATAATGTCGGCTTTTGCGGCATTGGCTTTGGAGCGTTCTATGCCGATATCTTCTATCATATCGCCTTTGCTGCTGCGGATACCCGCAGTATCTATCAGTCGGAAGAGGATACCATTGATATTGAGTCTTTCTTCAATAGCATCGCGGGTAGTGCCTGCAATATCGCTCACAATAGCTCGTTCTTCGTTGAGCAAAGTATTGAGGAGGGTGCTTTTGCCTGCATTGGGTTTGCCAATAATCGCCACGCTCAGACCGTTTTTAATGGCATTGCCCAGAGCAAAGGATTGAATCAGTTGATGGGTAGCCGATTTGATTTCGTGGATGAGATTAGCTAATTGGCCTCGGTCGGCAAATTCTACATCTTCTTGGCTAAAATCGAGTTCCAACTCGATGAGTGCCGCAAAATTGATGAGTTGTTCGCGAAGCACTTTGAGATCGTTGGAGAAGCCGCCACGCAATTGCTTGAGGGCAGTTTGTTGTGCCGCTGCACTATCCGCAGCGATGAGGTCGGCAACAGCTTCGGCTTGTGTCAAATCTAGCTTGCCATTCAGGAAAGCTCTTTGGGTAAACTCTCCAGGCATCGCCATGCGGGCACCTTGCGCCACACAGGCTTGCACGATGCTTTGCAAAATAAAAGAAGA
This sequence comes from Phycisphaerales bacterium, assembly GCA_030054025.1. Classification (GTDB taxonomy): domain Bacteria; phylum Bacteroidota; class Bacteroidia; order Chitinophagales; family Chitinophagaceae; genus Rurimicrobium. The sequence goes on from JASGCQ010000048.1 coordinate 1,432, forward strand.
TCCATGTCCGCTGATCTCCACCACATCTTCGCCTGTATAGCTTTTCGGATTTTTATAAATACTCACTACCACCTCGTCTATCACTTGCTCCGCTGCTGTTCCTTTGCCCGAAACGATATGTCCGAAATGTAAGGTATGCGAGTCCTGTTGGCTTAAATCTTTGCCTTTAAAAATTGGGCTGGCAATACGAATCGCCTCTTTTCCGCTCAGGCGCACTACGCCTATGGCTCCCATTCCAGAGGCAGTAGCAATGGCAACTATGGTATCGTTTGCATTCATAGAGCAAATAAAATGGTCGTTTTATGATTGAGGTTTGCCGTGTTGGCGATTGGTGAGTACATTCTCGAAATTCCAGTCCAACTTACCACTCAGGGCTTGTTGTCGCTCGATACAGTGCTCCATCGTACAGATGGTGCAAGAAAAATATTTGCAGGCATCAATGTGAATAAAGCATTCTACTTTGCCTCTAAACTCGTTGTTGACAATGCCTTCGAGGCGATGAATTTCTTTTTCGGCTTGTTGCACGCTGTAATACCAAGGTAGTGTAAGGTGCGCATCAATATGCAAGACTTGTCCGTACTGTATGGTGCGCATATTGTGTAGATCTATCCATTCGGTGCTTCGTTTTTCGTTCAGAATTTTGAGTACATCTTTGAGTAACTGTTCATCAGCTTCGTCCATAATGCCCGCCAATGATTTGCGCAATACTTTATAGCCCGTAATGATAATAACCAAGCCAAAAATAGCCGCTATCAATTGGTCTATCCATCCCCAACGGGTAAAATGCAGTACAACCAAACCCGCTACAATAGCAAAGGTGGTATAGGCATCGGACTTGAGGTGCGTAGCGGCAGCCTCTACGGTCATACTTCTGTTTTGATGTGCCACGCGCAGCGCATACCAACCCAAAAAGTAATTTAAAATTCCTGTTATGAGGGTGATGACGATACCCGCATCCAGTTTATTGAGCGGAATGGGGTGAAAAAACACATAGATGACTTGGTAAATAATCATTAAGCCCGCCAAGGCAATTAAGACCCCTTCTACAGCAGCAGAAATGAATTCAGCTTTGCCGTGACCATAAGGATGATTAGCATCGCGTGGTTTGGCTGCCAAAGAAATGCTATACCAACCGATAAATCCTGTAATGACATTGACCGTGCTTTCCAGCGCATCGGTAAGGATAGCCACCGAATGGGTCAAATACCAAGCCCAAAGTTTACCCGCAAAAAGCAAAACGGAAAAAAGGGCAATGTATTTTTGTAAGCGGAGGGCAGATTTCATTCGAGCTAATTAGGGAGCAAATGTACCGCTAATTTTTTGTGTGAGACAGACACTCGAATGTACTAGTTATTGAATACTTAAACCCAGATTTTGCAGTAGGTGTCTATGGACAGTTTTTTGGGGAAATTTCAACTGTAAAGCAGTAGAAAATATACAGCGCAGACATTAGATTATCAATCAAAAGTATCAACAATAGTGCTTTAAAAAGGAGGGTGTTTTTGGGGCAGACTATTCAAAAGTACCGCTACTGTAAAATCTGGGCGTAACGCCTTCGGCAAATGTTTTGGGGAATAAGTAGGGTAAAATCAGCAACAACAAAGCCAACAGTGCGGCAATGTTAATACCAATATATTTCAGCACTTTGTAGAGGGTGTTTTTTATTTTTATAGACAAAGTTATGCTTAGCTTGTGTGTTATTTTAATTCAGAATGCCTAGCGATTGTTGGCGCAAGAGGTATTTGCCCATTACATCAAATTCAACATTGACTACTGTATGCTCCTCTATTTGGGCAAAATTGGTATGCTCGTAGGTATAGGGAATAATGGTTACGGTTACTTCATTTTGCAGCACATTAAAAATAGTCAAACTCACGCCATTCAAGCAAATCGATCCTTTTTCTATCACCAATGCGGCAAATTTTTCATCAAAACGAAAACGAAACAACCAACTACCTTCTAATGTTTGCTTTTCGACACATACAGCTGTAGTATCCACATGCCCCTGCACCAAATGTCCGTCAAGGCGATCCCCCAGTCTTAGCGAACGTTCGAGATTGACGGTATCTCCTATTGTCCAATTATTCAAATTAGTTTTCAGAAGTGTTTCGTTTACCGCAGTTACTTTGTATTGCTTGCCTTGAATGGCAACCACCGTAAGGCAAACGCCATTGTGTGCAACAGATTGATCTATTTTGAACTCGGGGGACAAATCGCTTTCTATACAAAAATCTGTATTCGTGCCGACCTTCAGCACTTGCATGATGCGAGCTTTTGCTTCTATAATTCCTGTAAACATGTTTTATTTTTTGTAGGCTCTTCCCTTGTGTGTACTGATTCCTGTATCGCTCATCACATAGAATTCGATATACAAAGAACTATCTGTTGTTCTGTAATCTAAAAAGCCACTGAGTGTATCTACACTACGGCACATGAGCTGTTTAGCACTGCCAATAATGGAATCTGCTGCTGCATGATAATACCTGTTGGCTTTGAACAATAATTGATTGGTATTGCTGCAAAAACCATTCAATACAAATTTGTACCTGTCATTTGATGTGATACCGAAAGAAATGGCAGAAGGATATAAGGTGTCCGTCTCTGTGTAAACGGTATCGTTAAAACTGTAATTGCCCACAAAAGGTTGAGCGGCAAAAACGCATACAGAATTGTCTTCGATACCGGGGAATCCATGGTTGTAATTGATGGCTTCGGGTATATTACAATACCTGTTGGTCAAGCCTAAATTGGAGGCAGGATTATCTTGCCATTTTTTGCAGGCAAATAACACCATGATGCCGAATAAGAAACTGCAAGAGAGTAAAAAGGAATATTTCATAGGAGTAAAACGCATCTGCAAGCGCAAAAGTATCGAATAAAAAAAATTTGGCGCAATGAATAATTAGCTTAACTTCGCACTCTCAAAAAAATTTACCTAAAGGAGGTATTATTCATTTATGTTAATCATTGATTCAAAAGACTGCGAAAATATTGACAAGGCACTCAAAAAGTACAAAAAGAAATTTGAGAAGTCTCGCACATTAGTACAATTGCGCAAACGTCAAGCATTTACAAAACCATCTGTTGAACGCCGTTTCGAAATTTTGAAAGCAGTTTATGTGCAACAAATGACTAATGGTCAATTAGACTAGTTAGTATTTGGTCAGTTTTGTTGACCTTAATAAATAAAATTCGTAACCGATACCACTTATAGTTATATTTGCGGTATCGGTTTTTTTTATGGGTGCAGTATTCGGGCAATATTTCGATGATTTCAAACATTTTCTACGTTTCGAAAAACGCTATTCTCCCCATACGCTCACAGCCTACATGGCTGATTTAGGGCAGTTTTCAGATTATCTTGACCAGCATTATGACGATTTATCTTTTTCGAAAATCAATCATTTTCACTTGAGGGGTTGGTTGGCAGAACTCAAAGAAAATAGTCAAAACGAAAGGAGTATCAACCGAAAAATATCCAGTATCAATGGGTATTACAAATATTTATTACGGAAGGGTCTGGTAGAAAAAAATCCTACTGGACTGATTCATTCCCTTCGTCTGCCCGAACGTCTGCCCACTTTTCTCAAAGAAACGGAAACCGAAAACCTGTTGGAACAGGTGAGCTTTGGCAACGATTTTCAGGCTTGTACCGACCGATTGATATTAGAACTTCTATACGCGAGCGGGATGCGCAGAAGCGAACTCATCCATTTGAAGGAGGCAGATATAGAATGGAGTCTTCGCCAAATTAGGGTATTGGGTAAGGGCAATAAGGAACGTCTGTTGCCGATGAGTGAAGCTATATTAGACCAATTACGCCATTACCTATCGCTTAAAAAAGAAGCCAATATTGAAACCGCTACTTTATTGGCATTGCCAAATGGCAAAGCACTATACGAACGTTATGTATATGCAAGGGTCAAAAAATACTTATCACAAGTTACTACTTTAAAAAAGAAAAGTCCACACATACTGCGGCATACATTTGCTACGCATTTGCTAAATAATGGAGCCAGCATACAGGCGATTAAAGAATTGTTGGGGCATTCGAGTATAGCGGCAACTCAAGTTTATACACACATTAACATTGACGAACTAAAAAAAATCCATAAATTGAACCATCCAAGGGGATGAAAAAACTCCTTTTTTAATTGTTTAACCTTCAAAAATTAAGATGATGAACATTCAAATCCAGACAGTACACTTTGATGCAGACAGCAAATTACTTGACCATGTAAACAAACGTATTGATAAGCTCAAAACCTTTCATGATAATATACTTGATGTAGAAGTTTACCTTAAAATAGACAATGTAGTACACCAAGTAAAAGACAAAATAGCGGAAATAAAAGTAATGATTCCTAAACACACTTTTTTTGTCAAACACGAAAGCAAAGTATTTGAAGAATCATTTGATGTAGCTTTTGATGCCTTAGTGAATCAAATTAAAAAGAGAAAAGAAAAAATTTCTGCGTAAGAAATATTGAAATACTTGCGAAAATCCGATTATGAAAATAATCGGATTTTTTTTTAACAACTCTTGCTAGACTGAATAGAATGTATTACTTTCGTGATTATACTATTTTCACATGAAGAATAATTGGACAAAAGTATTATTATCTGCAACTGCAATTGCTACTCTATTTTCGGCTTGTAAGCCCAAGCCTGATACCGACACGCCCTTTCCATTAGCGGTAACACCTTCCGTGTTTATGGGTAGTCAAAATCAGTTCATTTATGCTTTGGATCCCGAAAATGGGAACAAAAAATGGGAATGTTATATCGGTGCTGATATAGCATCATCACCTGTTCTATTCGAAGGCACTTTATTTGTTGGCAATAGCTCATCCATTTTATTCAAAATAGACCCTAATACAGGAGTAAGAAAGCAATCTTCAATCGGATTTGCTTCAGGCATTTCCACGACACCAATAGGCAAAAGCGGATTTTTGATGCTTTCCTCAGGCAATCAAATGTATAGCATTGATATTAAACCCGATTCCATAGAATGGAAATACAAAGCAGGTGGTGCAATCAATTCTTCGGCTACCCTCCGCGATACGCAAATGGTGTTTGGCTGCGATGACGGATTTGTGTATATGATTGACAATCGTAATGGCAATCTGATTTGGAAATCTAATAACTATGCTACGTTACTGCGCTCTTCTCCCGTGATGGACGAGAAGCTTATTTATATCGGCGGTGAAAATGGCGTATTGTATGCACTAAAAAGAACTGACGGCTCCGAAGCTTGGAAATATACAACAACAGCACCCATTAAGTCTTCTCCTATTGTATATGGTGGGAATGTCATTTTTGGCGGCGATGACAGTAAATTACATTGCTTAGAAAACATTGGCGGTACACCTCGTTGGATCTTGACAGCAAAAGACCGTATTCGTTCTTCTCCCTATCTTTACGGACAAACAGTATTTGTAGGCAGCTACGATAATAATTTTTATGCGGTGAATGTACTAGACGGTTCTATCAAATGGTCGTACAAAACAAACGGTCTTATAGCCTCATCTCCGGTTTGCTACAACGACAAAGTATATATAGGTAGCTATGACAAAAAATTATACTCTTTTGATGTTGCTCTTGGTACATTGAAATGGGAATATGCTATTAATGGATTGATGGATTGTTCTCCCTCTATTGATTCAAACAACGCTAGCGGTAATGGAATTAATTCCACTATCAGTGGTGCTTCAAAAAATTAATTGAACTCGAAATTTATTTTACTCATTGAATAAGGCGGTTGATTCATCAACTGCCTTATTTTTTTGTTGTATCTATCCCTATTCCATTCGTAAAACTTTAACGCCTCAAAATGAATAATTTTAGATTTTTATTGCTATTTAATACAATTTTGTAAACCTAAAACAATTAAACTAGTCTTACTAGTTCAAATATGCGCATGAAATATTTTTTTGGTACATTATTTATCCTATTCCTGTTCTCTACTATTACTCTGGCTCAAAGCGCACATTTTACCATATCGGGGAGGATACAAGAAAAAAATGGACAAAAACTCGCAGACGCTTCCGTGGCATTATTCAATATAGATGATAATAAATTTGCCGCAGGCAATACCAGCAACGATGACGGCAGTTTTTCGATAGAAAATGTGAATACAGGAAAATATAAGATTCGGGTAACCTTGTTGGGCTACAAAGAAAACACAATTGAAAATGTAAACGTGAATGCAGACAATGTAAGTCTTGGAAATATTGTTTTGGACAAATCGGAAACCAACTTAAAAGGGGTCGATATAGTGAAGGAGAAGAATATGCTTGAGATGAGTATTGACAAAAAAGTATTCAACGTAGAAAAAAATATTACCGCTACAGGTGGCACGGCTGCTGATGTGTTACAAAATATCCCTTCGGTAACAGTAGATGCGAATGGTAATGTAAGCCTCAGAGGGAAAAGTAGTGTGAACATTCTCATAGACGGCAGACCTGCTACCTTATTGGCAGGAGATGTAGCTTCGGCGCTACAAGCATTACCTTCTGCAAGTATAGAAAGTGTAGAGGTAATTACCAATCCCTCATCAAAATATGATGCTCAGGGGAATGCGGGTATCATCAACATCATTACCAAAGCCAATAAGAATCAAGGATTAAATGGTTCGGCTACCATAGGCATTGGTACACGCGGCAAATACAACGGAGGATTAAATATTAATCTACGTAAGGATAAATGGAATTTTGCAATCAATAGTAATTTTCGCGTCAGTGATAATTTTCAACGTACGACAACTGACCGCAAAAACCTATTAAACGATTCGGGCTCACATACCTACGGCGATTACCAAAGACAATTTCACGGATGGTTCAATTCTTTTACTATAGGCTATACACTCAATGCTCAAAATACAATATCCTATACGCAAAATATCAACAGAATGCGATTTGGGACTTTTGGGGGGCAAGAGTTTGATTTGTTTACGAAACCGCAAAGTATATACTCTATTATCGAGCGTGGCGAAAGCTTTAAAGGTGGTCCCAATAGTTATTCAAGTAATGCAAATTGGAAACATAAATTTAAAAAGCCGAAACAGGAAATTACGACTGATGTTACCTATTCTTTTGCACAATCGAATAACAAGCAAGTACTCACAACTAATTCACTGGATGGCAATCGGAATGTATTGTTTGGCACAATTACTCAAGAAATACCGAGTAACAATAACAATAGAAACTTCAATGCTCAAACCGACTTTACAAGCCCTTTTGGGGGCAAAGAAGGCAAGCTGGAAGCGGGTTTAAAGACTCAAAATTTTTGGCTAAATACAGAGAACAACCCTACTAGAACCTTACCAAATAGCGCGCCAGTAAAAGATTTGCTGTTGCAAAACAAATATTCCTATGAGCAACACAACTATGCGGCCTACAGCAGCTATAGTAATCGGTATAAAAAATGGAGTTACCAAGCCGGACTTAGATTGGAATATGCAGGCTATGCAGGTGTAGTAGGAACGACTACAACAATTGATTATTCCAACTCTTTCTTAAACTTATTTCCTTCAGTATATGTGAGCTATCAGCTTAAAGACAATCAACAATTCTTCTTGAATTATTCGAAAAGAATTGATCGTCCCAACTTTATGAAGATGATGCCCTACTTCAATATTGCCAATGCATTGGATACTTCATCTGGCAACCCGAATCTAAAGCCAGAATTTATCAACAATTTTGAATTTTCATACAATATTCAATTGCCCAAAGGAAACACCATCATGGCGAGTTTGTATTACCAAAAAACAGCCAACCTCACACAAAATTTCACTAAAATATACAGTGATGGCACCAGTTTTAGTCAACCAGTAAACTTGAGTTCGGGAAGCACTTATGGTTTTGAACTGACTGCAAAAACGCAAATGACTAAAGCTTGGGATGCTACCATTAGTGCCAATTTGTTCCAAAACAATATTGATGGAGCCAATGTCGATCCGAGTATCAGCAACGAAGGCTTCAGCTGGTTTAGCAAATTAAATACCAATTACAAGCTCAACAAGCAAGTTTCGTTTCAATTAATGGGTAATTACGAAAGTGCGAAACCCGCTGCACAAGGCAGGTTACAAGAAGTATATTGGTTTGATGCTGCCGTAAAAGCAAATTTCCTGAAAAATAACAAGGCTAGCATTGTACTCAACATTACCGACATCTTCAATACCAGAAAATATACCACAAACTACAATCTACCTCTCTATTATCAAAGCATTTACAGGGATAGAGAAACGCAAATTGCCACCATTACCTTCACTTACAAATTTGGCAAAACCGAATGGGGGGACAAAAACCCAGGTGAGGGGGGCGGAAGAGGAAGAAGATCAAGACAAAACAACCCTGAAATAAAGAAAGATTTGAAAGAGCGTGACAGCAACTTAAAAACAGGCGAAGAGGATGGTGGTAGCAGAGACGGTGGAGGAGGAAAATAGTGAATCGGGTACATCAAAGTAGCTAGTAATTCATTTTGGCATTATATTTGTCCTAGCAATCAAAAAAAAACATAATCTGTATGAAAAAAATATTATTCTCTCTACTGATTGTTCCTGCTTCATATAATAGTGTTCAGGCACAAAGTCTAGACGAAATTTTGAATGGAGTTCAACAAATAGCTGCTGATAAGGGGCTTATAAAAGCTACTCAAACAACCACTACTTATAAAAAGGAACCTACACCGAGCTCTTTTTTGGGTAACGAAGAAATTGGCAGCGGATTGCGTGAAGCACTCAAATTGGGGGCACAAACCGCCACCCACAACTTATCTGCAACCAATGGCTTTTTTGGCAATCAGTTGATTAAAATCTTAATGCCGCCTGAAGTGCAGAAAATCGAAACCAAAATGCGCCAATTCGGCATGGGCAATATTGTCGATAAAGCCATATTATCAATGAATCGTGCAGCAGAGGATGCCTCGCTCCAAGCTTTACCCATTCTAGTGAATGCAATCACCTCCTTTACCATCCAAGACGGCATGCGAATTTTAAAGGGTGGAGATAACGCCGCTACTGAGCTTTTGAAAACCAAAACCACAGTTCAAATTGCAGCCGCATTTCGTCCTATAATAACGCAATCGATGAACAAGTTTAATGTAGAACAATTATGGGCACAAGTATTTACAGTGTACAATTCATTGCCTATCATCAAAAGCCACGTCAATACTGACCTCCCCAATTATGTTACAGAACGAGCGTTGAATGGCTTATTTATCAGCGTAGCTGCCGAAGAAAAGAAAATCAGATTAGACCCTATAGGAACTGGTAGTGATATTATCGCTCGTGTTTTTGGTTCCAAAAAATAATTCGCTATTCCCAACATAGATTTTATTGCCTCCAAAATGGAGGCAATTTTTTTTAAAAAAAGCTAACATTTCTACATTTCGATTTATAAAAATAATTACTACCTTCAACTCCTTGTAATCTTGATAATTATTCTATGGACAGCATTAATCAAACTCCTACTACTTCTAACGACCAATTGAAACAATGGTGGACATCCAAAACATTTGAGGGTAAAGAATTTTGCTCTATGGATGATACGGGTGCATTAAAAATTGCACCATTCCAAGAAAAAATTCTGACTACGCTGAATCATGTGACTGGAGATGCAGTAATACAAAGCCTGCTGGATAAATTTAAAGACTTACAAAAACAAGTAAATGAATTGACTTCTGAATGGGCAAGCACAGACGACAAGATTAAACTAATGCCTAAGGTTAATCGCCTAAACGAGTATGTAAAGCAAGTAAATGCTATTGGAGATTTTGAATCTTTAATCACTCCTTTAAAAGATTTCGATACACAAATGGCGTCTATTGTTGAAGATAATTACAAGGCAAAACTAGCTTTGGTAGCTGAATCCGAGGCTATTATAGTGGAACATAACAACTGGAAAGCCATCACTCTACAATTTAAAACAATTAGCGAACAATTAAAAACAATAGGTTTTGTAGATAGGAAACGGAATGAACTGCTGTTAGAAAGATTTGATACCGTAAAATCTAAATTTTTTGAAGAAAAAAGAACACATCAAGAAGATATCGGAAAAGAAATGCTCCAAAATCTTGATTTAAAAATGGAATTGGTTGAAAAAGCAGAAGCACTTGCCAGCTCTGAAAACTGGAAAGAAACGAGTGAAGTCTTCAAACAATTGCTCGAAGATTGGAAAAAAATCGGAAGAACAATGCCCGAAAAAAACGAGTCGTTGTGGCAACAGTTTAATGCTGCAAAAAACATTTTTTTTGACCGTAAAAAAAGCCATACCGACCAAATCAGAGTAGAGCAAGAAGCCAATTACGAAAAGAAAAAACAACTGGTAGAGCAAGCTGAAACGATTAAGGATAACACAGAATGGTCTATTACTACTCAGAAATTCAATGAATTGATGACAGAATGGAAAACAATAGGACCTTTACCCAGTGAGTACAATACTGACCTTTGGGATCGTTTCGCGGCAGCAAAAGAAGTATTTTTTAATGCCAAACGCAGCCAAGCAGATGCCTTTAAAAGTATGCTCGATGAAAATTACAGCAAAAAAAATGCACTCATAGAACGTGCCGAATCGCTCAAAAACAGTAGCAGTTGGCGCGAAGCAACCGAGGAAATGAACCAACTGTTTGCTCAGTGGAAACAAATTGGGCAAGTAGGTCGTGAACATAGCGAGGTTCTTTGGGAAAAATTCATCTCTGCTCGTAAACATTTTTTTAATAGAAAAGATCAAGACCGAGACAGGCGGAAGCAACTCTATATAAAAAATAAAGAATTGCATTATATACAAACAAAGAATTTTTTGACTACACTCGAAAATGAAAGTGCCGATGAAGAAGCGCAAATTGAAGAATTTAAGCACAGCTTAGAAAATATTACCGCAGGACCCAAATCTGAAGAATTGCGCAAACACCTCAGTAGCTTGATTATCGAAATAGAACAAAGAATTAAAAACAGAGCCAAGAAAATTCAAGACTTGCGATCTCAAATACAACAATTAGAACAAGAACCTGATAAACCGAGTACTTAATTTTTTTCAAAAAGCTCAAGAAGAAAGTAAAATATCCAAAGGGTTAATTTTTCAATTACCTTTGACCATGCATATTATTTGATCACATTTTATGAAGAAAAACATAGCCTTATTGGCAGGAGGATATTCGGGAGAATACGTTATTTCACTCAAAACAGCACTTACGATTGAGCAAAATCTACCCACAGACATCTACGCAATTTATAAAATTATTATCACAAAAGAAGGATGGTGGCATGAAAGACAAGACGGAACAAAAATTTCGGTAGATAAAAATGACTTTAGTTTAAATATTGATGGGGTAAAAATACTTTTCAAAGCAGCTTTTATCGCCATGCACGGCACTCCTGGCGAAGATGGTCGTTTGCAAGGATACCTAGATATGCTCGACATACCTTACACAACTTGTAACACCATTGTATCTGCACTTACATTCAATAAAAACAACTGCAACAAAGTAGTCAAAGATGCAGGTATTGTTGGTATTGCCAATTCCATATTACTATTCAAAGACCAACCTTACTCTATTGGCAATATTTTAGAACAACTAAAATTACCCCTATTTGTAAAACCCAACGAAAGCGGCTCGAGCCTAGGGGTGAGTAAAGTGATCAAAGTAGAAGATTTATTACCCGCTATTCAAAAAGCTTTTGTTGAAGACGATCAAGTATTAATAGAAGAATTTATAGAAGGGCGAGAGCTTACAATTGGTGTTTATAACATAGACGGCATCCTGAACGCACTGCCCCCCACCGAAATCATCTTGAACAATTCTGTATTTTTTGATTACGAAGCCAAGTACACGCCCGGTACAACAAAAGAAATCACTCCTGCAAAATTAACGGATGAAATTAACCAACAAATCTCTAACAAAGCCCAATATCTTTATCGTTATTTGAATTGTAGAGGTGTAGTGCGTATGGACTTCATCCTTCAAAAAACCACAAATAAACTCTACTTCTTAGAAGTAAATACGATGCCCGGTCAAAGCGAAAATAGCATTGTACCCCAGCAACTCCGTAGTGCCGGTATTTCTTTAAAAGAATTTTATGGCTCCTTATTGGAAGACACTCTGAAGCAAAACAAATAAAACTAAGCTGCACAACATTAGTAGATTAAAAAAACAGTAAAACGTGAATACACAAGTAAAAGGATTCAAAAATTCATTCCGACACAACCTATTGGTTATAATTGCTTTGTGTATTGCGCTGTACTTTATTTTCTTTGCAATGCTCGGTCAAATTACCCAACATGGAGATGAATTGAAAGTCCCAAACGTAATCGGCAAGACACTTAAAACTGGTGAATCTCAATTATCAAAAATTGGCTTTGACATTCAAATAGACTCCGCTTACGACCCCAGCAAAAAAGCGTTAGCTATTCTAGGACAACAACCTGAATTTGGTGAAGTAGTAAAACCAGGACGCACTATTTTTATCACTGTCAACAAGAAGGAACCACCCAAAACACCCATGCCCAATCTGACTGGACTTTCTATCAGAAGTGCTATTATGATTTTAAACAGCAGTAAATTACATTTGGGCGATACCACCTACCGACCTGATATAGCACAGGGAGCTGTACTAGAGCAATTATATAATGGTAGCCCAATACGCCCCGGTCAAATGATTCCGCAAGGGAGTACCATTAGCCTCGTGATAGGCGATGGACTAGGTAATACCATATTTGATGTTCCAGATATTGTTGGACTTACTTATGCAGAAGCTGTGGCTATGCTTTCAGCCAATAACTTACATTTTACCGCAGTAGCTTCTGGCGAAATCAGCGATACAGCATCGGCTTTTGTCTATATGCAAATGCCCAGTGCGCTCAATGAGTTAGGCTCTGCCAATAAATTGCGCGAAGGTGATGAGCTAGGATTTTACTTCAAGCAAAACCCTGACCCAAGCGAGTACGACCATGGAGGGAAAGCAGGAGGAATCACTGATTCTGCCGCTACGCCCGATGCACTGCCTAAATAATTAGAGGCACAATATTATCTCTTTTCATTCGTTTTATTAGCTTATGTCCTGCCATTTAAAATTTTTGATTGTTCTTTTGCTCGTCGTTTCGGTGGGCAATAGTCAAATTTTTGCCCAAGAGCACCTTGCTCCATTACAGTACAATGCAGGTATGAGTGAAAATAAAAATCATACTTACAGCAGCGTGCGGACTACTGCTCTTACTCTACCCTTTTTTGAAGATTTTACTGGATATGGAGCAAACCCAGATAGCTCTAAATGGCTAGAAAGGCAGGTATATATAAACAATACGATGGGCGTAAATATGATAAGCCGAGGAGTTGCTACCTTCGATGCTTTGAGCCAGTTTGGAGTTCCCTACGATACTACCAACCCTTACACCATTCGCTATGCAGATAGCCTTAGCTCCAAAGTTATTGATTTAAGCACCTTTCTTCCTTCGGATAGTATCTATTTCAGTTTTTTTTACCAAGCCGGAGGCAATGGATTTGCACCTGAAAAACCAGACTCCTTAATGCTTTTTTTCAAGCCAAAAACAGGAACTGTTTGGACGAAAGTATGGGCAAAAAGCGATTCCGCCTTGAGTCCTTTTATACAAGTGATGATTCCCATAAGCGATTCCAGCTTCTTACATAGTAATTTTCAATTTCGCTTTATTAACAAAGCGTCTGTTGGCATTAATGACGATGTATGGAATGTTGATTATATCCGCATTGCCAGCAGCAGAAACAAATTTGATACTTTGGTCAACGATATAGCCTTTACCACTACGCCCAGCTCTATATTAAAAGACTACGTATCGCTACCATACCGACAATATCTTGCCGCCGCAAGTGCCGAACGAGCTACAACTTTTCAAAGCAGCGTCAAAAACAATATCAATAGTACACAATTAATACCCAATTATGGCTTTACTACTCGGGAATTATACAGCGGCGCAAGCCTTGCAGCAAATACAGGAACGAATATCAACATTGCAGCAAACAACACTGTAGATATAATATTCAGCACCTATACAAGTACTCCCGCAGCAGGTGCATACGACAAGGTAGTATTTGAAAACCAATATTACACACAAACACCTATGGGTGATATCAGCAAAACAAACGATACGATAATTAGTCAGCAAGTATTTGATAATTATTTGGCTTATGATGACGGCACAGCCGAAATGAGCTATTTTCTCAACCTATTCCCCACACTGCCAGGTAAAATAGCTATCGAGCATCACCTCAATCAAGCGGATACCCTAAGGGGTTTAGCGGTATATTTTGGTCGTCAATTGCCTCTAGCCAGTTATAAATACTTTTCGATTGTAGTGTACAAGTCTATAGCCTATGGAGCTTCTACCACAGACAGTATTTTATACCAGATAGACAACCTACAACCTAAATATTTGGATACTGTCAATCATTTTTGGGTTTATAAATTTGACAAACCAATAGCCTTGAGATCTGGCACTTTTTTTATTGGCACTACGCAGCCTGCGCTAAGTGGTAGCGACAGCTTATACTTCGGGATAGACCGAAATAGAAAAGAAGGAAATCATACTTATTTCAATGTATTAAATGTTTGGAATCCATCATTAGTAAGTGGTGCCATAATGATGCGCCCCCTTTTAGGACAAGCTATTACTGGTTCAGGTATCAACGAGCTATCTGTCAGTTCTTTCGTACAGTTTATAATTGCGCCGAATCCTTCTAAAAACACGCTTAAAATCTCAACAGCTAATTTTGAAAAAAATACGCATTATGAAGTGTTTAATGCTTTAGGGGCAACGATATTGAGCGGAAATATGGATGCACAAGAGCAAGACATAGATATTCACGCTCTCAGTGATGGGATCTATTACGTTCAATTAATAGCCCCCAACTACAAGTACAAGGTTCAAAAACTAATCAAAGAATAAATAAAGTAAAAATTTATGAATATAATTTCAGTACAAGAACTCAAAACTCTAATTGACAACAATCCCGACATCCAGCTTATAGATGTGCGCGAACCAGCTGAACATGCAGAATTTAACTTTGGCGGTATTAACTACCCTTTAGGTAGAATAAACAGTTTTGACACCGAAGCTATCGAACATCTGATGGATAAAGAAATTTATCTTTATTGTCGCTCGGGCAATAGAAGCATGCAAGCCTGTATGCTTTTGCAGCAAGCAGGTTTTCAGCATGTCAATAATGTAGAGGGCGGTATTAATGCATGGAAACAATTATTGTAATTTAAGTTGCTAGTTAAAAGTAGCGTTTAAACTACGCTACGCATATAAAACAAGTGATTGGCTAAGTTCTATTAAAAGGTACTTAATTTTGAATGCCTTTCTGCTACTTTAAACATATTTGTACCAAGAAGTTGATAAAGATGCGATCAGCAGTCTATCGAACAACTTTTGACCAAAGTATCTTCTGTTAAACCCAAACTCAGCATTAGGTTTCTTTTTTAAACTTTCAAATCCTCTGTAAATATTTTCAGTATCGCTGTACAGGCGTTTGGGACCTTAAAAAAAACGCTACCGCTACGCATTAGAAAACAATGACCATTATCTATTGACATTCAGTATATTGTAATGAAATTCATTTCTATTGCGTAATTTGGGTTAAACTATTTTTACAAGCTGTTGCACTTCAAGATTGAATTCAGCCTTGCTTTTCCTATCCATTCCTTTGTACATTTGCGCTCGTTCCAATCTTCAATAAAACATTTCATTTTTTATGGCACATAAATTAGAAAACTACGTTCTTGGCAATTGGATAGCAGGCGATGGTGATGGTCAGGCACTCTACAATGCGGTAACGGGCGACACCTTGGCTTATGCCACCACCAAAGGGCTCAACAATGTCGATATTTTGAATTATGCCCGCAAAGTGGGTAATCCTGCATTACGCAAAATGACTTTTCAGGATCGTGGCTTGATGCTCAAAGCATTGGCATTGCACCTGCAAAAACACCTTGATAAATTTTATACCACCAGCTACCAAACAGGAGCTACCAAAGCCGATAGTTGGGTGGATATAGAAGGCGGTATCGGTAATCTATTTGCCAATGCCTCCTTGCGCCGCAAGTTTCCCGACACCTCTTATTGCCTTGATGGCGAAGCCCATATACTGAGCAAAAAAGGAAGCTTTATGGGGCATCACTTATTGATACCCAAAGAAGGCGTTGCTGTGCATATCAATGCTTTCAATTTCCCTGTTTGGGGTATGCTGGAGAAGATAGCTGTCAATCTATTGGCAGGGATGCCTGCTGTGGTGAAACCCGCTACGGTTACCTCTTTCCTTGCCGAGGCAGTAGTACGCGAGATTATTGCTTCGGGCATCTTGCCTGCGGGAGCCTTGCAATTGCTTTGCGGTTCTGCCGGCGATTTGCTCGACCATACCATGTCGCAAGACGTAGTGACGTTTACAGGATCGGCAAGTACAGGGCTGATGCTCAAATCCAATAAAACCATCTTGGCAGAGAATGTGCCCTTTAATATGGAGGCCGACTCGCTCAATAGTATTGTACTAGGCGCAGATGTTACGCCCGATATGCCCGAGTGGGACATATTTGTAAAAGAAGTACGCAAAGAAATGACCACTAAGTGCGGACAAAAATGTACCGCAGTGCGCAGGATTTTTGTACCCGAAAACAGATTGGAAGAAATGCAAGCCGCACTCAGCAAGGCATTAGCCCAAACAGTGATTGGCAATCCACTGAACGAAAAAGTGCGTATGGGTTCTTTGGCAGGCAAAACACAACAAAGCGAAGTGAAAATGCAAGTACAAAAATTATTGACTGCTTCGCAACTAGTGTATGGCTCTATGAATAGTGTAGAATTAATCGACGCAGATGCTACGAAAGGCTCTTTTATGAGTCCTTTGCTGATGCTCAACGAGCATCCATTCGATGCAGTAGCTACTCACGAGGTCGAAGCCTTTGGGCCGGTATCTACGCTGATGCCTTACAAGAATATGGACGAAGCGATTGCCTTGCCCAAATTAGGTAAGGGTTCATTGTGCAGCACTATCGTTACTGCCGACCCCAAAATAGCTACTGATTACGTCATTGGTGCCGGTATGTATCACGGTAGGGTATTGGTACTCAACAATGAATGTGCCAAAGAAAGCACGGGACATGGTTCTCCATTGCCATTGTTGGTACATGGCGGTCCTGGTCGTGCAGGTGGTGGCGAAGAAATGGGCGGTATGCGTGGTGTCAAGCATTATATGCAGCGTTTGGCCATCCAAGGTTCTCCTTCAATGGTTACAGCTATCTCGGGTCAGTATCAGCAAAATGCCAAAGGCAATGTAGATGGTATTCATCCTTTCAAAAAGATGTTTGAAGACCTGAAAATCGGCGACCAAATAGTAACCGAAAAGCGTGTGATTACGAGCGAGGATATCGACAAATTTGCTGACCTCAGCGGCGATCATTTTTATGCACACATGAAGGATACCAATTTCGAAGACACCATGTTTACACACCAAGTGGCGCATGGTTATTTTATTATGAGTGTGGCAGCCGGGCTATTTGTAGATAGCTACCATATCAATCCTGTGTTGCTCAATTATGGTATTGACGAATTGCGTTTCACGAAGCCTGTTTATCCCGGCACTAGTGTTTATGTACGTTTTAGCTGCAAAGAAAAAATTCAGCAAGAAACAAAAGATGAAAATGATATTCCGAAGGGCATCGTAAAATGGCTGGTAGAGATATTTGACGAGACGGATGAGCCACTGGTAGGCATTGCTACCATCCTTACAATGGTGAAGATGAAAGCCTAATTTATTGTAAAGGGATTAATCAACCCAAAAAGTTCAATAGAGCTAGGGAGATAGGTTAATAAAGGGGTATTTGATGTTGTCAATACTTTGCCAAATCTTGGTGATCCAGCTTCGCCTTTTCATCTGTAGGCTCATTTTTAAGATGCGATTTCTGCCATTTTGTGTCAAAT
>JASGCQ010000049.1 GCA_030054025.1 Phycisphaerales bacterium
TGCATTTTGATGTTACCTATATGCCCAAATTTAATAAAGTTGGCTCTTATTTATATGTAGCCATTGATAGAGCTACACGAACAATGTATTATAAAGTTTACATCAACAACCTTGTGAAACTTGACACGGATGTTTTTTGTTTGCATCTTTCTTATTCGGAGAAAGCTTGTCCCGAGTGCTTTCGGGGCGAGCGCAGCGAGCCCCACTAAACACGCGATGAGCATTTGTGTCTTTGCTCCTTTGCGGGCTTTGCGTGAAAAACACTCGCAAAGCGAAGCCCAAAGAATATCACTTACCCTGACGGTGCGACGCAACCCAAGGTTCTAAGATTCTGACTAAAGCCGACCCCGAAACTCACTGTTCACAATACATTAATGAAGGATTCTGCAATTTGCGGATACCATTACCAATTTGCGCTTGTCTTTTTGTAGTTTTGCATCCTCATAAGAAAACTAATCCCCTCAAAAAAATTATAATGGAAAATCAAGAGCAACAACAATTGAACATTGAGCTAACAGAAGAAATGGCCGATGGTCAGTACGCCAACTTAGCCATAATCACTCATTCTTTTGCCGAGTTTATCATTGACTTTGTGAATGTAATGCCGAACACCCCAAAATCTAAAGTGAAAAGTCGTGTGGTAATGACGCCTCATCACGCCAAACGCTTGATGCTTGCGCTCATTGATAATGTAAAACAATTTGAAGCCGCTAATGGTGTCATCAAAGAACAAGCTAATGCAGCGATTCCTTTTACTTTGGGCGGACAAACAGGTCAAGCATAATTTTTATTATTTTTCAATACCTCAATGCACAACAAAATACTGGTTCTCGATTTTGGTTCGCAATACACGCAATTGATTGCACGTAATATCCGCGAGCTGAATGTCTATTGCGAAATACAACCTTGTACCAAGGCTGTTGTTTATGACGAAAGCCTCAAAGGCATCATCTTGGCTGGTTCGCCTTATTCTGTCAACGACCCCGAAGCACCCAAGCCCGATATTCAGGCAATGGCGCAGCAACTTCCCGTATTGGCGGTTTGTTACGGAGCACAGCTTTTGGCACAACAATCCGGTGGTGAGGTGGGCAAATCGGCCCATCGCGAATATGGTCGTGCGCATTTGAAAGGTATTGTCCCCAACCCTTTAATGGAAGGGGTTTCGGATGGTTCGCAAGTATGGATGAGCCATAGCGATTCGGTAAAGAAATTGGCAGAAGGCTTTGAAATTATTGCCACAACCGATAGTATCCCCGTTGCAGCTTTTCGCAGTTCGGCAAGCTATGCGGCTCATTCCGTTTATGGCATTCAGTTTCACCCCGAAGTGACCCATAGCTTGGATGGTAAAACCATGCTGAAAAATTTTATTGTGGGCGTTTGTGGCTGTCAGCAAGATTGGACTCCGGCGGCTTTTGTAGAAGAATCAGTTGCGGCGCTAAAAGCACAAATTGGCGACAACAAAGTAGTAATGGCACTGAGTGGCGGTGTAGATTCTACGGTGGCTGCAATGTTGATTAATAAAGCGATTGGCAAAAACCTGTATTGCATTTTTGTAGATAATGGTTTGCTGCGCAAAGATGAATTCCAACAAGTATTAGACGGTTATAAAACGCTTGGCTTGAATGTGAAAGGGGTAGATGCAAGCCAACGTTTCTATACAGAAATGGCAGGCGTAAGCGACCCCGAAGCCAAGAGAAAAATTATTGGTCGTTTGTTTATTGAGGTCTTTGTAGAAGAAGGTCAGATATTGAAAGATGTGAGTTTCTTGGGTCAGGGTACTATATATCCTGATGTGATTGAGTCGATGTCAGTACACGGCCCTTCGCAAACGATTAAAAGTCACCACAACGTAGGTGGCTTGCCTGAAAAAATGCACCTTAAATTGGTAGAACCTTTACGGACTTTATTCAAAGATGAAGTCCGCCGCATTGGTACCGAAATGGGTATTGAGCATATTTTCATTGGTCGCCATCCTTTCCCTGGTCCGGGTTTGGGCATCAGGGTTTTGGGTGCAGTGAGCGAGGAGAAAGTAAAAATGTTGCAAGAAGCGGATGCTATTTACATCAATCTTTTGCGCGAAAAAGGTTTGTACGATAAAGTTTGGCAAGCAGGCGCAATGCTATTGCCTGTGCAGAGTGTAGGCGTGATGGGCGATGAGAGAACTTATGAATTTACTGTTGCACTGCGTGCAGTAACCTCCGTAGATGGCATGACAGCCGATTGGGCACATTTACCTTACGATTTCTTGGCTCAGGTATCTAATGATATTATCAATAGAGTAAAAGGTATTAACCGCGTGGTGTATGACATCAGCTCAAAACCACCAGCAACAATTGAGTGGGAATAAAATATTTCGTTTATTTGTGAAACTGCTTGCAAAAAACACCAATGCTTTTGAAGAAACATATACGCACCCTTTGTTTACTCACAACCTTGTTCATTGCTTTTGACGATAGTGCCTTTGCGCAATCTTATAGGGGTGATGAAGAACAAACGAGCGATAATAACACAACGAAGAAAAGTAAAAAAAACAATCGAAAAGAAGATAAGAAGAAAAAAAGTAGAGCGATAGAATATCCCCTCAGTCCCCTCAAAACTCGCTACCAAATAGATGTACTCATTCCCTTATATCTGGACGAATTGGTGGTGGATGATAAGATAACTTTCAAGGGCAAGCTTCCGGAGAAGGCACAAAGTGGAGTCAACTTTTATGAGGGCATAAAATTGGCTGTAGATTCCTTGAACCAGTTGGGCTATAAAACCAATGTTTGTATTCACGATATCAGCTCTAAAGGCAGTCAAATAGAGCAGTTGATAGAAGCTGACAGTATGGCTAGTTCAGATTTGATAATTGGCTTTGTACCCGCTCAACAAGTATCTGCTTTGGCAAAATATGCACTGGCAAAACAAGTCAATTTTGTTTCTGCGTTTTCTCCCTCAGATGCCAATATTAAAGACAATCCTTACTTTATTCTGATAAATCCTACCCTACAAACTAATTGCCAAAAAATTGCCACGAGTATTTTAAAGAAGCGTGTCAACGAGAATTTGATTATCTATCGCCGAAGCAGTGTTGCGGTAGATAGCATGGCTTATAAACTCATGTTGGATTCTGTAGATTTCAAAAATTTTGTTGTGGTAGATTGTGATCAAATGCCCGACTCGGCAAGTCTCTCCAAAATTGTGGATAGTGCTGATAAGAACATTATCCTAATGCCTATAATAGATGCCCTATATGCCGAAAAATTAGTACAACAATTGCATAAAACTTTTTCGAATGTCGAATTTGAAATTTATGGGATGCCTTCTTGGAAAAGCCTTGCCAGTACGAAAAAGACAGTTGAATTGGGCGAAAAAATAGCGATTAATACTACTCAGCCTTATTTTTTTGATGCTACCTTACCGCTCAGTCAAGCTATTGCTGCAAAATATAAAATCAATTTTGGTGGAAGACCCTCAGAAATGACCTACAGAGGGTATGAAATTTTATTTTGGATGAATGCTTTGTTGTACAAATACGGCACTCATTTCAATCCAAAAATGGATGACAATGCTCCATTCATTTTTACACCCTATAATTTGACTCAGAAGTGGGATGGACAAAACGAGTTTTATTACATCGAGAACAAGCATTTGTATCTATCACATTTTCAGGCGGGCATTGTATCAATTGAACGATAGTAGATTTTACTAGCCCTCTGCTTCTACCAATTCTAATTTGCCCATCATCTCTTTGAGCAGTTCGGCATCAGTGGCTTTATTTTCAATACCTACTGATTTGCAATTATATTGGCTCACAATCAGCAAGCATTCTTCCACCTTCGCTAAGGTCCACTTGCGTGTTTTGCTCATGATATTTTTTACAAAATAAGGACTCACGCCCATGGCTGCAGCCCATTGCTTTTCGGGCAAGGTGCTTGCGTAATTGGCTTTGTACAACTGATTGAAATGAGTATAAAAAGAAGCTGTTACCAATACCATGGGTGCCGATTTGCTATTGCTCATAAAATAGGCCAGCATTCGATACATTTTATCTTTGTTGCCCGAAGTAAAAGCTTCCGGAAAATCAAAAACATTGTATTCCCTGCTGATACCGATATACTTTTGAATCAGTGCGTCACTCAGTACCTTTTCCTTGGGTACATTGATTCGAATTTTCTCAATCTCATTGGAAATTTTTTGTAAATCATTCCCCAAATACAGGGTCAGCATTTCAGCTTCTCTCGCCCCAATTTGAAAGCCGATTTCTTGTCCAAAACGTTGAATCCAGCTGGGCATGGCATCTTCCTTCAGTTTGTCCGATGTGAAATAAATCGTTTTTTCTTTGATGAGTTTGCCCAACTTTGTTCGAACATCTATTTTCTTGTTTCTATATTCCACTACAAATAAGGTGGTGGGTGATGGCTGCTCGAAATAAGACAGTAATGCGCCAAAATCACTGATAGAAGCGGCATCTTTTAAAATCACAACTTGCCGTTCGGCAAACATAGGGAAACGCCTGCACGCATTGACCACTTCTGCCCAAGTAAGGTCTTTACCATAAAGCACAGAAAGGTTAAAATCCCTTTCGGCAGGAGTGAGAATTTGTTCCTCAAATAGCTCCATTATTTTATCCAAATAATAAGATTCTTCGCCGTCTAAAACATAGATGGGTGCATAATTTTTGTTTTTTATGGATTGAACTATTTGATTAAAATCTGCCACGTATAAAATCTTTTTCTATAGATAAATGGGTTGAGGATGTATATCGTTTATGCCAATGAGTTGCAAGAACACTTGAGCTGTTGTCCATACATCCTTCAGACAATAAGTGGCAATGCGGTCTGCATTTTGTTCCTCCCAAAAAACTTTACCTACCATACTGCCATCCATATCATCTTTGGGCGAAGGTATTCCCAATACTTCGGCTAACAAAGCCAAAGAAGTGTAATTTTTATAGTCGCCAAATTTCCACAATTCCAATGTATCCATGTGAGTAATTTCCCAAGGTTTTTTATTACTCAATTGCAAGGAGTTAGGTAGTGGGATGCCATTAATAATCATACGGCGGCAAAGAAAAGGTAAATCAAATTCCTTGATATTGTGTCCACAAAATTTCAAGCCTTTATTGGTAGTGCTAAAACGCAAAAGAAGCGCACAAAAATTTTTTAACAATACTTTCTCGTCGATTTCGGTAAGCGATTTCAGCCTAAAAAACCAGTGTTTTTCTTGTTGGACAAAACTGCCAACACCAATACACACCACTTTAGAAAATTCTGAAAAAACACCTCCCTTTTCTTCGAAAAGCTTTTCCAGGTCAGCATCTTCATAAAAATCTGGTTTTAATGTTTTTGCTTTTTTAATCCATAATTGCTGCATGGTTTCGCTGAGTTCATTCCAATGCGGACGAATGGTTGCAGTTTCGATATCGATAAAGAGTATGTTCTTCAATTGTTCATTTGTCATAAAATGAATTTTACATTTGCATAAACAAGTTCAAAAAAACAAATACTATGGATCAAGAATTCAATCAATCCGAATCTGCAAATATAGCTCCTGCACCTAAAAGCAAATACAACAAATTATTGTTGGGTGTATTGGTGGCTTCTTTAGCGGGCAACGGTTATTTGTTAGTGACCAAAAATAAGGTTACCGAACAAAATACCTTTCTAATCAATGAAAATACAAATGTAAATGCTGCGAAAGACACTTTGCAGAATCAATATGACGCAGCATTGGCTCGCCTTGACGATTTGACGGGCAAAAATGCTGCATTGGACCAAATGGTAAAGGACAAAGACGGCGAATTGTCCAAACTAAAATCTGAAATCAAATCCTTATTGGGCAAAAAGAATGCCTCTATTGCCGATCTTAAAAAGGCACAGTCACTGATTGGCACATTACGCAGCAAAGTGAAGACATATGAAGAACGTATTGCAGAACTCGAAAAAGCCAATACTACTTTAACAAGCGAAAACAGTAATCTAGCTAAAGCTAATGACTCTGTGTCGGGAGAGGCAGCAAAGCTGAAAAAATTAGGCTCTGTATTACACATTTCGAATATCAAAATGGAACCAATTAATCTAAAACATAATGGTGAAAAAGAGGTAGAAACCACCAAAGCCAAGCATGTAGATCTTTTGCGCATTGTATTTGATATAGACGAAAATAAAATAGTGGAAAGTGGTACTAATGAAATATTTGTTGTCATCACAGATCCGGAAGGCAAATTGTTGAGTAATGCTGCTTACGGATCAGGGGTAAGTACCGATGCCGATGGAAACTCATTGAACTACACCGTTGTAAAAAGAGTAAATCTGGAAAAAGCACAAAAAATGACCAATGTGAGTGTGGACTGGAAACAAGATAGTAATTATAAAAAAGGTTCATATGCTATTGCTTTCTATAATGCAGGCTACAAAATTGGTTCTGGCAATGTCATTTTGAAATAGCCTCTATTTATTTAAGGAGTAAAAAAAGCGGCCTGGAATATTTCCAAGCCGCTTTGCTTTATCACCATCTGTGAAAAAATAATTTGTATTTTCAGATAATAATTTTATCTTGCTGCTCCAATGGTCTGTTTTTAAGAAAACAATAACAGCTATCCATTGCAAAAATTGGGAGAATGCTGAAAATCCTATCCAAGAGTAAGCACTATTATTAGTCAATCAAATACCTGATTGTTATGAAAAAAATATTTACCTTTTTCAAAGCAACTGCCCTATTGCTTTTAGTACTATGGAGCCCTAATCTCTACGCTAAGATTAGCTGTACGCTGAATATGACGCCCTTCACAAGAACTTTTACCTATCTAGCCACTGGTACTAGAGTTACTGATATTGAGGCGGATGAGGCCACAAAAACAATTCCTATTGGTTTTACCTTTAAAATGGGTGAATGTAATGGGGGAACTTCACATACCAATATTCAAGTATCCTCTAATGGTTGGGCAAAATTGTTGAGTCCGGGTACAGCAGCAACCGGTGGTGCTATACCTGATCCTGGTGGTTCAGTCGCAAAAGCGAGCAAAAAATGTTTTGGTCCTTTTTGGTCTAATTTGAGTGGTGTGGGTGGTACTGCAACTTACCTCACCGAATTTTTGCCATCAGGTCTTAAAGTATTTACCATGGAGTGGAGAAATTGGAGTTGGGATCCTACCGCTTCTGCTCCCTGCATGACTTTTCAATTAAAATTGTACGAGGGTAGTAATATTATTGAATATTGTTACAAAACAGAATCATTGTCCGCAATCACCGGATCTACCCCTGCCACAGTTGCCATAATGGATAGTTCTGTTCCCGCTGTTGCTGCATCTTGTTATGATTTTATGATATTTACGGATATTTCTGCAACACCCGTTATTGATAAAATTGGACTTTGGGGTCCGGGTCTTACTACGATACCTCCAGATAATCAAGTGTATCAATTTTTCCAATTTTGCTGCGATAAGCCAACAGCAGGTATCATCAGCCAGCCCGATAGTGTTTGCGTAGGTGCTCCTTTTGTAGCCAGACTTTCGGGTGCCACACCGGTACCCTTTGGGACTTTTGGAGTACAATACCTTTGGCAAGCTGCTCCTTCGGCCACAGGCCCTTGGGTGGATTTAGGACCCAAAGGCTCTTCAATCACTTGGTCTTTCCCCGCAGGCATCTATAACGATACTTTCTTGAGAGTAATTGTGGAGTGTGACAGTGCTAAGCCAAGTACGATGTACGATACTACGGTAGTTAAACGCATTTCACTGATTAGCCTGCCTTATAACTGCTATTGTTATTCTTCGGCAACGAATGATCTTAACAATGTCAATATTGGCAACTTTAAATTGATTACTGCGGGTAAAGATACGCTCATCAATAATGGATTAGGTACTCCTGCCTTCTTAAACAAAGGCTTGTATAGGCCCTATACCTTAAATACAGGTATGCGACCAATAAAAAGTATTAATCGAGACTCTACATACGATTTTTCGGTAATGGGTGTTACAAGAGATACTTTTGCTTTTACTGCATCAGGAGTAGCTTTGTATATTGATTACAATAATGATGGCGTATATTCTGCGTCAACAGAATTAGCTGCATTTCAAGTACTCAGTGGCACCACTACCAATTTTGTTACCAATTTCACCGTTCCTTTGGGTGCAGCATTAGGCACGGTAGGTATGCGTGTCATCATGAGAAAAGGGGCTACCTCTCCATCTGCTATACCGCCTTGTGGTGCATATACCGAAGGAGAAACAGAAGATTACCTCATTAATATTAACTATCCTAAATGCCCTGGCCCCTTAACTCCAGGTACAGCATATATTAGTGACACATCAATTTGTGACGGATATACAGTGACCATCTTTGACACAGCACATGCACGCAATATGTCGCAAATGCATTGGGAGTGGGAATATTCTTTGGATAATATAATTTGGGCAAATGTACCCTCGTCCAAATTTTTAGATACTATTGAACCCGTAGTTCGTCAATCTACTTATTATAGACTGCGTATGGTTTGTGAAGTAACAAGCGATACCCTTTATTCCAATAAAGTATTCATTAAACTGAAGGCTCCATACAAATGTTACTGCCACAGTTTGGCTAACGGTAAATCATTAGACAGTTCTGATATATCTACATTTACAATAGGGTCTTTCATTTACAATACTGGTGGCCCACATCTTAAAAACCCAAAATCTGTGCGTATGCGTACAGACAATACAAATTTGCCCGCAATAGAGCTTTGGTCGCAAGTAAAGTATCCGATTTCGGTTTATCATACCATGCTTACAGGCAATCATACTGATGCTAGAATATCTGTATTCATGGACTTTAACCATAACATGAAATATGATGCTCCCTCAGAGTTGGTTTGGTCTAAAGTAACCTCATTGGCAGATTACTATCCACATGATACTATTTTGATTCCAGAAGCCGTAATACCCAATGTTGAAACTGGTATGCGCATAGTCTTGAACAATAACTTGGGTATCAGCAATCCTAGCGATATCGGTTGTGACGAGTTTGTTTCTGGTGAGATAGAAGATTATTTAGTCATTTTCCGTCGCAAATCAACTAATATAGCTGAATTGACAAACGTTGATAATCTTCAGATATACCCGAATCCGAATAATGGTCAGTTTATAGTGTCCTTCACTGCTAGCCAAACCATTACTGATGCTCAATTGATTGTTACTACAATTACTGGCCAGCAAGTATATGCAGAACGTTTCAACAATGTTAGTGGTGGCTTTAATAAAAGTGTGAGCCTCAATGGGCAACCTTCTGGAGTTTACTTAATTACATTAATAGCCGATGGGCAAAAATCAATAAATAAGTTGATGTTACAATAAGGCTTTAATCTGCAAATTTTCTAAGCCCATTTTCTGTACAGAAAATGGGCTTTTTCTATAAAAATAGGACTTAAAAAATTATAGTATATTTTTTGGAAAATCGAATAGAAACCTTACCTTCGTAAGGTATATTTATTCTCAAACACAATGCAACACGGTAAAGTAAAATTTTTTAATGAAACTAAAGGTTTTGGTTTCATTACGCCAGATGACGGCACCCAAGACATCTTTGTACATGCAACTGGTCTTATAGACAAGATTCGCGAAAATGACAAAGTATCTTACGAAGTACAAGATGGTAAAAAAGGTTTGAATGCGGTAGATGTAAGAATCGCGCACTAATAAAATCTAAAAAATCATTATTTGAAGAAAAAGCTTTCCAAAAAATTTGGAAAGCTTTTTTTGCCATAAATTAGCCTTATACCGACATCAAAATTGATGTTAGTCTTATCTCAACAAGAGGGAATACTTTTGTTTCAAAATCAAGAGATTTATTTATGAGTATCCCCAAAAAACTAACTAACGCATCGGGTATTCCCTATGCCCACAACGAAGACACTATGAGCATTGGTGCTCGAGGTCCACTATTGTTGCAAGATTTTATTTTGCATGAAAAATTGGCTCATTTTAATCGCGAGCGAATTCCCGAACGTGTTGTACATGCAAAAGGTACGGGTGCTTATGGAACCTTTACCGTTACTAACGACATCACACAATATACTCGTGCCAAAGTTTTTAATACTATTGGCAAACAAGCAAAAGTGTTCTTACGTTTTTCTACAGTAGGTGGAGAGAAAGGTAGTGCCGATACAGAACGCGACCCTCGTGGCTTTGCAGTTAAATTTTATACCGAAGACGGAAACTGGGATTTAGTAGGCAATAATACTCCTATCTTTTTTGTAAAAGACCCTAAGAAATTTCCCGATTTTATTCATACTCAAAAAAGAGACCCTCGTACCAATACCAAAAGTCCTACCATGATGTGGGATTATTGGAGTCTTAATCCTGAAAGTTTGCATCAAGTACTGTTTTTGATGAGCGATAGAGGAACGCCCTATGGCTATCGCCATTTGAATGGATACGGCAGTCATACTTTTAGTTTGATTAATGACAAGAACGAAAAGGTTTATGTAAAATTTCATTTCAAAACGGCTCAAGGCATTAAAAACTTCACCAATGAGGAAGCCTCAAAGATGAAAGGCGATGATCCAGATTTTGCACAACGAGATTTAGTAGCAGCAATTGATAAAGGTGATTTCCCTAAATGGAATGTAAAAATACAGGTGATGACTTTGGAGCAATCCAAAACGCATCATTTCAATCCTTTTGATTTGACCAAAGTATGGAGCCACAAAGAATATCCACTTATTGATGTAGGAGTTTTAGAATTGAACCAAATCCCTGCTAATTATTTTGCTGATGTAGAGCAATCTGCTTTTGCACCGGCACATGTGGTTGATGGTATTAGTTACTCACCCGATAAAATGTTGCAAGGTCGTATTTTGGCTTATAATGATGCTCATCGTTATAGAATAGGGGCTAATTATGAACAACTACCGGTGAACCGTTGTCCTTATGCGGTAAACAATTATCAACGAGATGGTGCAATGGCATTGAACGGTAATGGAGGCAGCGAACCTAATTATTTCCCCAATAGTTTTGATCATATCGAAGCCGACCAAAATTATACAGATCCGCCGATGGAATTGGACAGCAATATAGCCGATTGGTATAGCCGAAATGCGGAGGGCGAAAACGATCATTATACCCAACCTGGTATCTTTTATCGCGAAACACTTTCAGCCCAAGACAAGAAAAACTTAATCAACAATATAGTAGGAGCTATGAGCGGGATTTCGGGACCTAAACGTGCAGATATTATCAACCGACAATTGTGTCATTTTTTCAGAGCAGACATAGGGCTAGGAATGTCTATTGCTCAAGGGTTGGGCGTTACGGTTGACGAATCAGTCATGAAACATTGATAAGTACAAGAAATAATTTTGTTTTAAAGAAGGGCAGCGGTTCTGTTTGTGTATATAAGCAGTTCCGCTTTTCTTTTTATGGCGTGCTTACATTTTTATAATTTTTCCATCTTCCATTTCTATGATACGATGGGTACGGGCAGCAAATTCATTGTCGTGGGTTACAATCAGCAGAGATTGATGATAAACTTCAGCGAGTTCTTTAAATATATCAAAAACGATTTCCGTGTTTTTTTTGTCCAGATTGCCAGTAGGTTCATCGCCCATAATGATGAGGGGGTCGTTGATGAGTGCACGAGCAATTGCTACCCGTTGTTTTTGCCCACCTGATAATTGGTTGGGATTTTTAAGTGCTTCACTTTCTATGCCCAACATTTTTAATTTTTCGTAGGCTCGATGCTCTATTTCTTTCTCGCTGTATTGGGCCAGTTTTAGCCCTGGCAACATCACGTTACTTAGTACTGTAAACTCATTGAGCAGATAATGAAATTGAAATACAAAACCGATATGCTTGTTGCGCACCACCGCCAATTCAGCTTCTTTTTTCCCCCTCATTTGTATCTCATTTATCAGTAGCTCCCCCTCATAGTCTGTGTCCATGGTAGAGAGGATATACAAAAGGGTAGATTTTCCACAACCCGATTTTCCGATGACGGAAACAAACTCACTTTTTCGAATAGAGAAGCTAATCTCTTTCAAAACCTGTACCGTAATGGGGTCGTGAAAAGATTTAGAAATATTTCGGGCTTCTAAAATGATTTGTTCCATGTTTATTTTCCTCTGATGATGATAACTGGATCTATTTTACTAGCCTTGCGTGAAGGAAAAAATCCTGCAAAGTAAGTGGTGATGACCGAGAATAATCCGCCTATGATATAAAATTTAGGGTTGTAGTTTATGGGATAGGTCTTAATGGTAGGCAGTGCGGCCGTATTGAAAGGTACTTGATCTATGAGAGAGGATAATCCGAAACCAAAAAGCAAACCGACTGCGCCACCAAATAGACCAATGCTCAAGGCAATGGTAATGAAAATCCGATTGACATCGGAACCCGAAAATCCCGTGGCTTTGAGAATAGCAATGGAGTCCATCTTTTCGTATATCATCATGTTGAGGATATTATAAATACCAAAACCTGCAACGATGAGCAAGGTGATGCCTACAGCATAGGAGATAAGGGTACGAATAGAACTTCCTGTCTCAAATTGCGAATTGGCGGTTTGGATATCAATAGCATCTGTTCCGAATAATTGTTTGTACTCCGATGTCAGGGCAGGAGCATCAAGTATGTTTTTGAGCTTGACTTGGATATCGGTGATATAGCTGTTGGATTCGCCCAACAGTTTTTGAGTGGTAGCAATAGAGCAATAGCTTTGTACTTTGTCTATGTCTTGCAGCCCCGACTGAAAATAGCCAACTACTTTGAGTTGTAATCGTTCGCCTTTAGTGGTGGCGACCTGAATCACGTCGCCAATATTTGCCAACATTTTTTCTGCCGCACCTTTGCCCAAAATGATACTGTTAGGAATATTTTTAAGGTCAATGAAATTACCCTCTGTTACATAATCATTAAAGAAGAACAGTTTGTTTTCTGCTTCTACATCTATACCATTGATGATACCCGTGAGGTCAATGACACCAACAGTATAAAATACCTGAGCCGTGATTTTAGGTGCTATGCCTTGCACACGTTCATCTTTTTTTAAGGCACTCAAAATGGCGCCGCTATTAGCTATTTCTAACCTTTCATTTTTAGGTTTGATAGAGCGGATAAAATTGTAATGACCTTTATACGTTTTTGATAAGTCTATGGGTTGTTGTGCCGATGGTTGAATCTCTTTGTACAAGCGAATATGAGGAGTACGATTGAGGATTAACCCATCGAGTAAATCGTTGAGGCCTGTCATAAAACTAAGCAGGGTAATGAACATCGTGATACTGAATGTAACGCCAATGGCAGCTATAAGCGTTTGTTTCCAACGAGCGAGCAATAAAGATTTCGATACATTAGTAATCAGTTTTAGTTTCATTTTGTCGGGTTTTTCAATTCATCATCTGCACCAATTCCTGATATAATCTCAATCATTTTATAATCTTTTAGCCCAGTTTTCACCGCTACCTTTTCATCATTACTCTTCAACACAAAGCTGTCGTTCACGAGATAGTTTCTTGGAATCAATAGCGCTTTTTCTTTCTGTTGCATAATAATATTGGCTTCAAAACTCACATTGGGGTACAAAAGTTTAGGTGGTTCTACAAAAGTTGCCTCTACTACAAAAGTTTTGCTGCGCTCATTCATCAGGGGGTCTATTTTGCTCACGACAGCTTCAAAAACTTTGCCCTTATAGCTATCCATAGTTACCAATACTTTCATTCCTGTTTGCACTTTCAAAATGTCATATTCATCTACTTGCATTTCTAGTACAAAATGTTGTGCATCACCAATGATAGCTAATGGAGCTTGAGCACCAACCAATTCGCCTTTCTTTTTGGGTAAGTTATAGACTACGCCATCTATATTGCTGCGCAAGGTAAAATCGCTGGCAAGCTCACTCGAAATTTGTAAGTTTTTTTGGGATTGTGCGGCGTTTAATACCAGTTGGCGGTTTAAATCTTCGTATTTTAATCTTGCGGAATAAAGTGCCGATTTAGAATTTTGATAAGCTAATTCTCTTTGTTCCAGTTCTACCTTACTGCCGATATTTTGTTGCCACAGATTTTGTTGCCGAGTAAGAAGTGTGGAATCATTTTTCATTTTGTGCAAAGCCAATTCAATACTTTGTTGCGCATCATTCAATTTTCCTTGATTGCTATTCATGCCTGCAAAGGATGCTGCTAATTCAGCATTTTCTTTACTTAATCTTTGTGCATCATTGACGATGGAGAGGATTGCTTCGCCTTTTTTTACAGTATCACCCTCCTGTACAAAAATATCTTGAATGATACCATTTACTGTAGCAAAGGCTTGGTATTGTTGATCGCTTTTTACAGTACCTGAAGCGTAGATAGATTCTGTAATAGAAGACAATATCGGTTTTGTTTTTTCTGTTTTTTTACCACAAGAAAACAATAGTACCGTAGCAAAGAAAATAAATCGTTTCAACATAGCAGTACAAAGTTATACTACTCTATACTATAGTTATATGTACCATAGCAAGAATCATAATAAAACTTTACTTCGGTTGAGTAAGCTGTCACTTTTTAAAAATGAATATTACCTTTTTGTACGCACAGAATAGCATAATATTGTTTTTCAAACACTGTAAAAATAGATAGTCCTACATGAGCAAAATAGTGAATGGCATCGGTCTCGTTTTCATATTTTTTTTACTCATTCTAACTGCTTGTCGTGAAGGGCAGCAGACTAAATCAGGTGATATTAATGCAAAGAAGTGTCAACCCATAGCGAGTATCAATTATCAACTCGTGAATACCTATTCGCACGACACTAACTTATTTACCGAAGGCTTTTTTATACAGGATGGGCAACTGTATGAAAGTACCGGCTCCCCGGATGAAACTATAAAATCCATGATAGGCATTACAGATTTGAAAACGGGAAAATTTCAAAAAAAGATAGAATTGGACAATAAAATTTATTTTGGGGAGGGCGTTTGTGCTTTGGAGGGTAAGCTATATCAAATGACTTACAAAAACCAACAAGGCTTTGTGTACGACTTAAAAAGGTTTAAACAAATTGCCACTTTTGCTTACAGCAATGCTGAAGGCTGGGGTATGACTACTGATGGGAAGAATCTTATTATGAGCGATGGCACTGATGTCATCACCTATTGGAATCCTACGGATTTGAAACCTATGAAAACTTTGAAAGTAACAGGTAATGGCGTGCCTCAAAATTATTTGAATGAACTCGAATTTATCAAAGGATACATCTATGCCAATATTTGGATGAGTAATGTGATTGTCAAAATAAACCCGACATCTGGTATCATTGTTGGACAGGTAGATTTGAGCCCTTTAGTATATGATGCCAAAACAAAAAGTGTAAATGCAGAAGTATTAAATGGTATTGCTTATGATGCTGCAACAGACAAAATTTATGTAACCGGAAAATTTTGGAAGAATATTTACGAAGTGAAGTTTGACCATTAATTATTTGCCTACTGGTATAGATAGCTCATTATTTCAATAATTGATACGCTACAAAAGCAAAAAGGTAAGCCAAGACACCCATATAGGCAAATTGTATCAAAGGGTATTTCCAACTGCGAGTTTCACGTTTCGTAATTGCCATTGTACTCATGCATTGCATGGCAAATACATAAAATAGCAAGAGCGAAACCCCCGTGCCTAATGTATAGACAGGGCTATTATCTTCACGCTTTGCTGCACTGAGTTTTTCGCGTAGCGATTCATTTACTTTGTCCGATTCGCCTACGCTATATAGCGTAGCCATAGTACCGACAAACACTTCGCGTGCCGCAAAAGAAGTGATAAGGGCAATGCCTATTTTCCAATCGTAGCCTAAGGGTCGAATGGTGGGCTCTATCGCTTGACCAATGATGCCTGCAAAAGAATTTTTCAATTTCTCCGTGGCAAATTCGTTGTTGAGTTGTACCGTGCGTGTCGGTTGCAATTGATGCAGTGTTGCGTATTTTTTCTCAAGTGCATACATACGGCTTGGAGGACCGAAACTACTCAAGCCCCATAGTATAATAGAAATGACAAGGATAACTTTACCCGCATCCGTCACAAATATTTTTGCTTTTTCGAGCATGGTAATACCTACATTTTTCCAGCGTGGAGCACGATAAACGGGCAACTCCATCAAGAAATAGGTTTTCTCTTTTACCTTGATGACCATATCCATCACTTTAGAAACTACCAAAGCCATGGCAAAGCCCAAAAGATATAAGCCCATCAATACTAATCCTTGAAGATTGAAAAAGCCCAAGAAGCTCTTGTCTGGTATTACCAATCCGATTAAAATAGTATAGACGGGCAAACGGGCGGAACAACTCATGAGTGGGGTCACGAGAATCGTAATGAGTCGTTCTTTTTTGTTTTGAATGGTGCGTGCTGCCATAATTGCAGGTACAGCACAAGCCATACCACTAATGAGGGGCATCACCGAGCGACCGTTGAGCCCAACACTGCGCATCAGCCTATCGGTAAGGAAAGAAATGCGTGCCATATAGCCACTATCTTCTAATATAGTGATGCAGCCAAAGAGAATCATAATTTGGGGAATGAACACCGTAATGCCACTGATACCCGCCAATACACCGTTAATGAGTAAATCAGAAAAAAGATTTTGTGGTAAGTGGGCGGAAAGCTGTACGCTCAACCATCGAAAAATCATTTCTACCCAATCCATCGGATAACTAGAGAAAGAGAAAATACTTTGGAATAGCAGGAAGAGTACGCCCAGCAAAATCAAATTGCCCCAAAGTGGGTGCAATAAAATTTTGTCCCATTTTTCGCTTCGCATTGCCTTTTGAGTGGGCGTTTCTTCAATTACCGCTTTTTTAATGATGTCGCCGATGCGCCGATAACGCAGCAATATCTCTTCTCCTTGTATTTTTGATTTATTGAATTTGGCCTCCCCCATTCTTCCGGCAATTTGGATGCGTTGAGCCGCATGTAAGAAGGGCAAATCGGGCATTTGACAGCATAAGTGCAAGGCGGCATAATCGCTCTCGGCCTCAGCAATCGTTTTGATATCTTTTATCCACGAACCGCATAGCTCTGCGATAGCAATAAAATTGGCTTTTGGGTGAATTGTTTTTTGTTTTTTTACCTCTTCAATATTTTTCTTCAGCTCCTCAATACCTTTATTTTTTCGGGGGTTAGTGGCAATAATGGGCACACCAAATTGTCTTTGTAATTCAGGGATATTGATATTGATACCTTTCGTTTTGGCAATATCCATCATCGTGAGCACGAAAACAACAGGAATATTAAGGTCCATTATTTGAGTGCAGAGCAATAAATTACGTTTGAGGCTGGATGCATCGGCAATCACAATCGCCATATTGGGCTTGTCGGTACTGTATGTATTGAGCAATACATCATAGGCTACTTGTTCGTCTTGGCTTTTTGGATAAAGACTGTAAGTGCCGGGCAAGTCAATGATATGCACTGTTTCGCCATTGCGCAAATGGCAAACGCCCGTTTTTTTATCAACAGTTACGCCTGCAAAATTGCCCACCTTTTGATTAAGGCCGGTAAGTGCATTGAATAGCGAAGTTTTGCCGCTGTTGGGATTGCCTACTAGTGCTATCGAAAAGGGTTTTTGCATATAAGATTGGGCGCAAAGATATTTGAATAAAGCCACGCAAAATAAATTTGTGCACATTGGCTGCAATTTTTTTAATACCTAATCAATTTTTTATGGTTATTGCAAAAAGCATTTTGGGTGTTTCGGCTATATAAAGTATGCTTCGAAAAAGGCAGAAAAGGTAAATGTTTTTTTGTTTTGTGAAGCAGATGGAGGCTATGCTGCAATAGCCACCCTTATTGTGAAATTTATCTTGCACAACAGTAATTTCAAAAGGCGAATTGAGAAGTGTTGAAAATAAAGTAACTGTATTATTTGGGGATATGTATGGGGGAGCTTATTTTTGTGTTACAAGCAAGTGTAGAAAGACAGCAAATACAAACAGGGACGCCGAAAACTGAAAAGAGCAAGCATAAAAACAAAAAAACATGTATTTATTTTTTGACACCGAAACGACAGGATTACCAAGAAATTGGAAAGCACTAGTTTCAGAACTTAATAATTGGCCTAGACTAGTTCAACTAGCATTTTTGTATTATGACAATAATGGGAACAAGATTTCAGGCGGAGATTTTATTATTAAACCAGAAGGGTTTACAATTCCGACAGATGTTTCAAGAATTCACGGGATTTCAACAGAAAGAGCTATAAGAGAAGGACAATCTTTAAGGGCTGTTTTACTCAACTTTCAATCTTTAATTGGACAAGCAAGTTATCTTGTTGCTCATAATATGTCTTTTGACGAAAAAATTGTTGGTGCAGAATTTTTAAGAAATGGTATGCAAAACAGTATTCAGACTAAAAACAAAATCTGCACAATGGAAAAGACAACAAATTTTTGTGCAATAGACGGACCTTATGGATATAAGTGGCCAAAACTTTCTGAATTGCATTATAAACTTTTTAGAACAGGTTTTGAAGAAGCACACAATGCTGCAGTTGATATAACAGCGACAGCAAAATGCTTTTGGGAACTAAAAAGGAAAAATATTTTATGACAACTATCTTAATTATTGCTGGCATTATTTTGCTGATTTATTTATTTTCAAATAATTCTTCTACTTCTCAAACATCAGTTGTTCGACAAAATGAAAACAGTACATACAAGCACGAAACTGAGTCCTATAGTGAAGATGATGGTAGCTGTTATAATTGTGGAGGTTTAAGATGGGAATATTATTGTAAAAACTGTTTTTCAAAGCCAACATTTAGTGGCGTTAGTGAGCATTATCATGGTGATTTATACTGTAGTAAGTGTATGGATGAGGGTAAGGAATTTGATAATATTATTGAAGATTTATGTTCAGTTTGTGGGGGTACTGGCAAACACAGTGAAGAGTATTAACTATTATTTTAGTACATGCAGCCAACATAAGTATTTGCAAAAGCAGGGCTCGACAATGTTACATCATCTGTGTGCAAGCATTAACAGCAGTTCGGACTCAACGTTCAATTTTCAGCATTAGTTCTTAACTTCAACTTTATATTTTCAATTGGGCATTTGTACTAGGCTGGACAATCAATGAATTCCCTGCCTTCGCAAATACTCAATGTTGTACGCCATTTTTTGAGACCCCATTAATCAGAAAGTTTGTATTACATTAGAAAGAATTTTGTAAATTTGTTTTATGAAATTTGTTG
>JASGCQ010000121.1 GCA_030054025.1 Phycisphaerales bacterium
CAAAAACCTAAAGAATTTAAAATAATCATACTCGATAATGGAGCTTTTCACAAGGCAAAAACATTGCAAGTACCCTCTAATATGTATTTGCTCTTTCTACCACCATACAGTCCCGAGCTTAACCCTGCCGAACCCCTCGAATTAAACCCAAAAAGTTCAATAGGCTTTAATCTTCTAATGACCGTCAATAGGTTTTTTTGTTTCTAAACCGACAAAGAAATCACTACTCACGGAGGCATTGTGCTGCTGCAAAAGATGATGGACAAAATGGCATTGATGCGTTTCTTTCAAAAATTCAAGGTATTGTTCAAAAAACAACTATTTTTAACCGCTCAAATACAGATCTTTTAAAAACGCTTACACACTTTTTTGAACAATACCGCCTACACATGAAAAGACGAAGCTGGATCGCCAAGATTTGGCAAAGTATTGACAACATCAAATAACCCTTTATTAACCTATCTCCGTAGTTCTATTGAACTTTTTGGATTAAAAAGTTGCCCCCAAGGACACGAAGAAAGTTCTGCCATCTGCTGGCAATGCTCCGGGACCAGGATAACCACCCGAACGACGTGTAAAATATCTTGCATCGAGCAGATTATTGATACCTGCTTTCATACAAATTGCCTTTGTAAATTGATAAGCCATTGTAAGATCGGTAATGGTATAAGAGGGTATCAAGCCTGTATTGCCATTGGTGGTTGGTGTTTCTGTATTGTTGGCGTCACTAAATGTCGCTCCTGTATAACTCACTTGTAAGGTAAGCAAGCAAGCCTTGTAGCCGCCGCTGATACCGCCACGAAAAATATGATTCGGTGCATTTTCTACTTTTTTACCTTTGGTACCCCCATCTTTATGGTCATCGCTATAACGTGCATCGGTATAAGCCCAAGAGCCGAAAATGAGCAAGTCGGCAGGGCTACTTTTGGCAAATGCCTTTAGTGCATTCAATTCGGCAAAAGCCTCTATGCCCTTACTGGTGCTGGCCCCCACATTGGTAATCAAACGATAGCTCGCCCCTGTTGGGGTAACAGTACCCACCCGATTATTATATTGAAGGTAAAATGTACTGACATCAAATTGTAAAAACCCTTTCCACTTGCCACGATAGCCCAAATCAATATTATATCCTTTGGCATCTTTCAAATCGGGGTCAACCACATCTGTCGAAGGCGGAGCTTGTAGATTGGCAAATTGTATGGGGCGGTAGGCTTGCGCAATATTAGCATAGAAAGCTGTACTCTGGGCAACACGATACTCTGCACCCACGCCTGCCAACACAAAACTGCGGCTTCGAGCAATGTCTTGTAATAATATTTCTGCACCGCCTGATGTATATCCATTACGACCAGAGGCAGCACCTTTGAGCCACTCATAGCGGATACCAGGAATCACTAAGAGCTTATCGCCAAAACGGAAAATATGCTCTGCAAAAGCTGCGGCATTGGTTGACGTAAAGCGGATGTCTCGGGGGTAATTGCCGATAACCGAAATCTCATATCCTGTACCCGTAGAGCCTTTTCCATCTGCCTGACGAGTGGTCGTACCAGTGTACAAGCGAATGCCTCCCGACAAAGTGTTTTTCATTTTACCGAGATAATAGTTGGTCAAAAAACGGCTTTCCAAGCCATAGTTTCGATATTGATCCAAGTTGACCAACCGATTATTATACTCCAGTGTAGTAGCATTGATGCTGTCTTTTGTGGTAATGGGCTGAAGATAACCCACGCTATTTCTATCGCCTATGGTACCAAACAATTTAGTATTCCACAAAGTATTTTTATTAGGTTGCCATTGAGCAATGAGTGCTGGTGTTGTCCAAGTAATATCAAACCAATTACGGCTTCGAAAACTTTGCTGTGCATCCTGCTTCACTTGAGCATCAGTGAGTCCGCCTGCTTGCTGGCTACGGATATGCGATTGCATGACTTCGGCAGTAATGAAAAATTTGGGATTAATCGTATAGGTAAGCGTAGTATAGCCGGCATTGGTATAGTAACTGCTATTTTGTCTCCATCCATCACCGTTGCGATGGTCAAAGAAAGCGTAATAATGTACTTTACCTTTCTTGCCGCCGATGGCATTGTAGGTATTGAATAAGCCCTTGCTGCCTACCGTTTGTCGTGTTTCGAACTGAAAAGGCTTATGAATTTCAGAACCATTGCGCAATATATAGTTGACCAAACCGCCAAACTGCGGACCGTATTGCAAAGAACCTTGTCCACGAACCACTTCTATACGCTGTACCGCATGCAATTGCGGATTATAATACGCTTCGGGATACCCGAAAGGGTCTGCGGCAATATCATACCCATTTTGACGTATATTGAATTCCCAACTGCGATTGGCACTTAACCCACGGGCAGCAATACCAATCTGAATCCCACTGGGGTCGCTTTCCCAAATATGAATACCTGGCACTTTTGCTAACACTTGGCGCATGTTATTAGTGGCTACATTGCCCTGTACATTGTCCAACACAATCAGTGTGCTTTTTTTACCTGCATATATATTGGTACCCACTATTTCGGGCATTTGCTGATAGTCGCTGCGACTATTACGACCTATTACCGTTACATCAAGCAAATTCTTTGTTTGTAAACTGTCTGTCTTTTCTTGTGGCGTTTGCGCCTGTGCAAGCTGCATCCCGGCAATCAAAAAACCAATCGTTATTTGAGCTATTCTGTACATACATTTCATTTAGAATTGCAAAAATGCAGGTATTGCCTTTGATTCCTTTACACAATAGGGAAATCCATTTCTATTATCAGGAAAAAATGAAACAAACATCTTATTCATAAGGGTTAAAATGAACTATTTGCTCTCTACGGCATTGTTTATCTCTTGCTATTACGGGTAGGCTCATCAAACGATTGCTTAGCCACAATCAGAAGCTTAGTTAAATTCATAGCGGCAACACACAGCCTAAGAAGGGGATTTTTTCCTCCAAAATTCGTTCCTTGGCACACAGCTTCAAGCCTATAATAAATTTTGCCTTTCGAAATAAAAACATCGCACAATGACATACAGGGCAGCCCAAATAGACTATTTGAAACTATTAAGGGCATCTCTAAAAAATCTTTTTTATGATTCCCCATTCTGACAATTAAATTTTTTCAAAAAGGCTTTGTCATTTGTTTTTGTTTGCCAGGTCATTTTGTGCATTATTAGGCTAAAAGTATTGATTTTATTGACTATTGGGCATAGGTATTCTAGGCGTAGTTAAGTTTTTTTAATTGTACATACCTGCAAATATTATACACCAAATTATTTAATCCAATAAGCACAGTTGCTCTTGTCTTGCCTTTGGTGCGGATCAATGTTCCATCGTTCATATTGTTTGTCATCTATCCCAAAATATGTTCTACTCTGCAACGTGTTTTTGATTTTTTGCGATTGCTTTGTTTTTACCCTTGGGTTAATGGATGATTTCTATAACCCTTTTCGATGATATGCTCTTTCATTGCTAAGGCTTCTAACTTTGCTTTTATTTCCGGAGTTTGATAGGCACTGTCTGCATAAAAATCTTGTCCTCTATTTTCTTCTGCTAGTAATTCGCAAGCCTGTGTGCTATCGTGTGCTGCGGCATCGCTTACTTTATAATCGGTAATAAATTTTCGTTTCGTCTCTTTAAATAATTAAAAATCAACATACTCAGAAACTAATATCAAAGGGTCGCCTAATTGAGTTAATTTGGCTAATACATTTTGCTCATCAAACAAGCCAGTAATACTTTGTATCTTCATAGCTAATTATGAGCAATAATCAAGTCAGGATTGTTTTATGACATTTTTGCATTAAATAGAGATGCCCTAAAGCTGCTAATTGAAAATGTTCTAATAATCCTAATGGTAAAAAATGACTTAATAATGATATATCCATTAAGCAAAAATACCGTTACTCCCCAATATTTGTAAGTGAGTCGTCAATTTTTTTAGAAATGCTATCGTTAATAATTTCTTTTTGTCTACGCTCAACATAGTTCAAGCAAGGGTTTGTTGCTTTGCGATGGTGGAAATTTTTAGCACTAAACTTCATAAGATGCACAAAACTTGAAATTAGTACTTCACTTTCATAAAAGTACTAAAATACCAGTTTTTGCGAAACGGCTGTTAGTGTTTTGTTGGCTTTTTAAACTCCCAAACAGTATATTTTTACTAAACTCACCAAAAAAATATTCAACGTTTTTTGTGGAAAGAAGTAAGTTTTTTCAATAAAGCAAACGAGATTAATTTATATTAACACTTAAACCTAAAGTAATTATATACATCAAAC
>JASGCQ010000050.1 GCA_030054025.1 Phycisphaerales bacterium
AACAGAAATTTAAACAACTTAAAAATTGTACTCGCCTAAATGCACAACGGGTTATTAAATATAGTATCTCATTACGTGCTTCTAATCCTTTAAGCGATTGGCATTATATCAACTTAATATGTGCAGATTTAGTATCAATTATTGTTATATCAACAAATGTACCGTACATGAATCCCCCAATTGCACGACCAATGCATAATTAATCTAACAAGCACTATACCATACCATCATGGTATAGTGCTTGATTTAAGTACTATTTTAATTAGAAATCATGAAAAATATTTTTGTTCTCCTTACATTTAGTTTGTTGCTTACTTGTAGTTTTACTAGAGCACAAACATTATTTGTACCTAGTAGTTTCAATACTTCGCAAGATGAAGACGCTTATGCGGTTGATGAGCTTCCTAATAATGAATATTTTTTCGCTGCACGTCAAGGAAGAAAAACTGCTTCAATTAGTGGTGATCTTTTTTTGTTTATTACCAATAAAAATGGAAATGTATTACGTAGCAAAAATATTTTAAAAGCTAGTGGAGGCAAATCTTATTTTGCAAACGCAGCTTTTTATAATAGTGTTGATAATAAAGCAATAATTCTAGGAGTTGTCTATGATTCTGTAACCAATGTTGGTCAAGATATATTTACTATTATAGTTGATACAAACCTTAACCTACTTTCAAAAAAAATATATCATTTGCGTAATGGAGCATTAAATTTAGAAACCTGTACATTCTGTCGCTCTAGCAACAGCATATACGGATTTATTACTTACCTGAACGATTCAGGCACAACTAGCGTTGTGGAAATGACCTCCAAATTGTTAAAATTCA
Organism: Phycisphaerales bacterium; assembly: GCA_030054025.1. Lineage (GTDB taxonomy): Bacteria > Bacteroidota > Bacteroidia > Chitinophagales > Chitinophagaceae > Rurimicrobium. The sequence continues at coordinate 831 of JASGCQ010000050.1, forward strand.
ATATGAATGGAGATACAATTGTAACAAGGTTAATGGATAGCTCGTTTTTCCACACAAATCAATTTGTGTACCCAATATGTATTGACTTAAAACCTTCTGTAAATAACAAATATTGTTGGCTTGCCTCCTCCCTCACTTTTTCTAATATCCCTAAGGCAATTAGTGTACCTTATGGTGACGGTTACGTGCTAAAAATAGACACAAATTTCAATTTAATTGATTCATTTTACATTAGTTCTGTGGGTAGTTATTATGATTCCTCAGGAATATATAGAGATACCACAACTGATTTTATCCGAGAAGTAATAGAAACAAGCGAAAACAATATTATTATTGGTCCATTTCTGGATATACGTAATGAATTATTGAGCATGGAATATGATGGATTTGGAATTTCTAAATTCAATACATTAACTAGGTCTGTAGTACATAATTGCGTAAATCCAAAAGATTTTAGTAAAATAACAACGCTTGTAAATGCTCAAAACCATAGTGTAACTGGAAGGTATCAAAATATTTTTACTATTGGTTCAGGTGGCGGTTTTCCTATTGATTCAAAGAACGATTATTTTGCAGTTACTTGTTACGACACTTCTGCCCAAGTAAAATGGCATCACTATTTTGGAGGTGATGCCTACTATAATGCTTCTAACATTTATGCATGTAATGATGGGGCTGTAATGGTAATGGCAGTTCGTTACGACCATAATCCTGACTTTCAAAGGGATTATTACATTTTCAAACTCGACTCAGCCACAGGCTACCCTACAAGTATTGTTAATGTAAGTGAGCAATTGCGTAGCGGTATAGTGGTGTACCCCAATCCTGCACAAGATGTATTGCACATCAAAGGGGCTATTAGGGGTAGCAGCATTACGCTATACGATATGCTGGGCAAAGCAATACTAACCGAAACCATGCACAGTAGTAATGACTGGGTTGTACCTATTAGCCAATTGCCAACCGGCAATTATTTGTACAAAATAGCCGACCAGCAAGGCTTACAGCTAAGTTCTGGCAAATGGATAAAGAATTAAAGTGCTATTTGCTGCACTTTTGGCACACTTGTTAGCGTTTACGCTGTGGTTCAAAAAAAATTATGATTCGCTTACATTGTTGTCCGAGACGATTCGAAATTAGCGCATTTGCTACCTTGAAAGCGTTGCTATTGCTCAAAAGTTGATAGTGATTTGCAAACAGGGGGGCTTTTTTGAGGTTCACCTACTTGAGCTTAGCCCTACATAACTCAAGCCCAGTCTCTACTTCACGATTTGTTTACTTGCAGCAAAATTGAGAAAGGGTGGTCTAATAGCCACCCTTATTGTGAAATTTATCTTGGACAATAGTAATTTCTTATTCCGAACTCAGGTTAATAAAATCAAGCACATAGCAACAATCACCAAAAAAATAATGCCCAAGGCAGCATAAGGCACTATTTTGTTTTGCGTTTGTTTTGCTTTTCTGGAAGCTAGTTCTGCTACAATTTGTTGATGAAGTGGGGATGTACTGTTGCTTTGTAATAGAAATAATTGCTCTGCTATAGCTGCAAATAGCCTATAGGCTACGATGCCTTTGCAAGACAATAAAATATTGCTTGTGATACCATCATTGATTTGGCTATCATTGTTGCGGAGCAATAGGTTCATATTTTCATTGCTGAGTAATGCTAAAACAAAATCGGCAAGTGCATCGTTGTTGATGACCTTATTGTCATTACTATGTATATAAACGTACAAATCTTTGCTCTGTTTGAGTATTTGCTCGCTGGTATTCAGATTATCTTTGGCGAAAGCAGAATATTTGCCGATCTGCTTTAGTTCTTGATCGTAGCTACAACGCTTAAGAGGATTGGAAAGAACCTCATAAGCTGCTTGTATCTCTTGAAAGATAAGAGTAGCTCGCTCTTCACTGTTATTTTTATCGGGATGGTATTTCAGAGCTAAATGGCGATAGGCTTTTTTGATTTCAAGCAAAGAAGCATGAGCCGAAATTTCTAACGTTTTATAATGGTCTTTGATTGGCATTGGAAGGTCAAAGCTAAAAATTAAGGCTGTTTCGATTCCGAAACAGCCTTAATTTTTTTATACTAAAACATATTTTACTAAGATTCTTTTTCTACTTGGCCGTAGTTGAGTTCTACTGGTTGAGCACGACCAAAGATTTTTACGGTAACTTTTAATTTTTTCTTTTCGTCATTTACCTCTTCAACCGTACCATTGAAATCATTAAATGGACCATCAATGATTTTTACAGTTTCGCCCACAATAAATGGATCAGCATAACTAATACCTGCTTCCGAAACCTCATCCATCTTGCCAAACATCTTATTTACCTCATTTTTGCGCAAGGCAATCGGATGCTCTTTGCCCAAAAAGTGGATAACGCCGTTTAAAGATTTGATGGTTTGTACAATATCATCGGTTAATTTCTTGTCTGCGGCCTCAATCATTAAGTAGCCTGGGAATAATATTTTTTCGCGAAGAGCTTTTTTGCCTCCTACTACCTTAAATATTTTTTCTACAGGACACAGTACTTGGTGTACAGAACTTGCCCAACCATTGATTTTAATTTCTTTATCAATATACTCTTTCAGTTTTTTCTCTTTACCACTTACTACGCGCAATACGTACCATTTGGTGTTCTGATTGATTACTATTTCTTCACTCATCTGAAAGTTATTATTTAGTTGCCCAATAGATTATATATCAGGGTAATTACTTTTTCTGAAGCAACATTCATCCCCAACATAATCATTGTGGTAATGGCAAGAGCCACCAATACAATAACAGTAGTTTGTTGCAATTCATTCCAAGTTGGCCAAGTTACTTTATGAATTAACTCATCATACGCTTCTTGAATATAGCTGCCAAATTTGCTCATAAAAAATAATTTTGTTGTAAAGCTAATGAAAAAGCTTAAAATAAATTCTGTCGTTGCACGGGCACTAGGATTCGAACCCAGATCAAAGGTTTTGGAGACCTCTATACTAACCGTTGTACTATGCCCGTAGGGGTTAAAGTAATTAGCTAATTAGCAGTTGCTAATTAGCTAATTACTTTATTGTTTTATATCGTAGTCAAAGAGAAAATTACTTGATGATTTCAGTAACTTGACCTGCACCTACTGTACGTCCACCTTCGCGAATCGCAAATTTAAGACCTTTATCCATCGCAATAGGAGCGATAAGATTTACATGCAAGTTTACGTTATCACCAGGCATTACCATTTCAACTCCTGCTGGTAGCATACATTCGCCAGTAACGTCTGTAGTACGGAAGTAAAATTGAGGACGGTATTTGTTAAAGAATGGAGTATGACGTCCACCTTCGTCTTTCGAAAGAACGTAAACCTCACCTTTAAATTCTGTATGAGGAGTGATTGATTTAGGTGCGCAAATTACCATACCACGACGGATATCTTTTTTCTCGATACCACGAAGCAAGATACCAGCGTTATCACCAGCTTCACCACGATCCAACAATTTTTTGAACATCTCAACACCTGTACAAGTAGAAGTCAATGGATCTTCATTGAAACCAACGATTTCAACGTTATCACCAACTTTAATTACACCACGCTCAATACGACCAGTAGCAACTGTACCACGACCAGTAATCGTGAACACATCTTCTACTGACATCAAGAACGCTTGGTCAACTGGACGAGGAGGCAATGGAATGTAAGAATCAACAGCATCCATCAATTCATCAATTGCAGCAACCCATTGTGCATCACCTGCCAATGCACCTGTAGCAGAACCTTTGATGATTGGTGTGTTATCACCATCAAAACCGTTTTTGCTCAACAATTCACGGATTTCCATTTCTACTAATTCCAAAATTTCAGCATCATCAACTAAATCAACTTTGTTCATGAATACAACAATTTTAGGTACACCTACTTGTTTTGCAAGCAAGATATGCTCTCTTGTTTGAGGCATAGGACCATCTGTAGAAGCTACAACAAGAATAGCACCATCCATTTGGGCGGCACCTGTAATCATATTTTTTACATAGTCAGCGTGCCCTGGACAGTCAACGTGAGCATAGTGACGGTTAGTTGTTTGATATTCAACGTGAGCTGTATTGATTGTGATACCACGCTCTTTTTCTTCAGGAGCTGCATCAATTTCATCATAACCTTTTTTCTCAGCCAATCCTTTATTAGCCAAAATCGTAGTGATTGCAGCAGTCAAGGTAGTTTTACCATGATCCACGTGACCGATGGTACCAATGTTAACGTGGGGTTTCTCCCGCTTGAAGGTCTCTTTTGCCATTTTATTCTTTTTTTAAAAAGTTGTTTATAATTTTGTTTTTGTGCTTTGCATCAAGTTCAACAAAATCAAAAGATTTATTGAAACGAGCGCAAATATATTATTAATTATCGGACTAAAAAAAATCTGATAATTTGTTTGTCGTTTTTTATCGAAAAATTAATACTTACTAATTTTTCGAATGGAGAGCTGTTGAGCAGGATTGAACTGCCGACCTCTTCCTTACCAAGGAAGTGCTCTACCGCTGAGCTACAACAGCTTTTTGTAAAGAGCGGGAGACGAGGCTCGAACCCGCGACCTACAGCTTGGAAGGCTGTCGCTCTACCAACTGAGCTACTCCCGCTTATGTTTTTAAATTTATACCAAAATAACCGTTGCTTGCTATTTAATATAAAGTGGGCAGTGAAGGATTCGAACCTCCGTACACGTAAGTGAGCAGATTTACAGTCTGCCGCCTTTAACCACTCGGCCAACTACCCATTAAGATTTTAGATTTGAAATCCATTCGAAATCTAAAATTTTACAGTCAAAAAAACAAAGAGCCACTTGCCGGAATCGAACCAGCGACCTACTGATTACAAATCAGTTGCTCTACCATCTGAGCTAAAGTGGCTTATTTTCTATTAAGAGCTTCCCGCTTTGTTTTCGGGATTGCAAAAGTAGATAAGTATTTTATTTCTCCAAATTTTTTTTTCAATTTAGACAATTATCTTTTATGTACTAACTTGCGCTTACATTTGCAGAGCTATTTTTAAAAAAATTATAGTGTTTAAAACGCGCAACTTTATACTTCAAATTATTGATTTTTTTCATCCGCCTTTTGGCCGATGGATTAAAAGGCAGACTTTTAGATATCTTGCCTGTGGTGGTTCTAATCAAGTTTTAAACATTTTTATCTATTGGTTCAGTTTCAATATTCTGCTCCAAAAAAATGATGTGAAATTTTTTAATTTCCAACCTGTTACAGGTCCCATTGCTTCATACGTTATTGCTTCTGCTATAACGATACCTATAGGATTTTTACTTTCTAAGTACGTCGTTTTTCAAGAATCAAACTTAAAAGGGAGGGTTCAATTGTTTCGATACATCTCGCTAGTGGCTTTCAATTTTGTGCTTAATTACTGGATGCTCAAATTTTTCATCAATGTGTTGCACATTTACCCTACTCCTTCGCAAACAATTACAATTATTTTGTTAGCGATATTTAGCTATGTCGTACAACGGTTTTTTACCTTCGAAGTACAACCCGAATTAAATGATGGTACTTTAGCAGAAAACAAAGAGTAAATTTGTACATTTACACCCTATTATGTTCAAAAAGATTTTCTTTTCAATGTTGCTTGCTTTGGGCTTATATGCTCAAAGTTTATCTGCCCAAACATTTTACAGATGGGCGGAGTTCGGTGCTGCTGCGGGGGCAACTCAATATTTTGGAGATTTAAATGACAACTATGGGTTCCATTATATCCGTAGTAATATGGGCGTTTTTGGACGATATCATTTCAACCATTACCTCGCTCTTCGTTTGTCGGCAAACTATACCCAAGTTGGTTATGATGACCGCTATAATAAAAACGAATATCAGCATCTCCGTAATCTCAGTTTTAGAAGCAATGTTGTCGAGGCTACACTGCAAGCCGAGTTTAATTTTTTTCGATTTGAAACAGGAAATCTAGAATGTCAATGGACTCCTTACATTACAGTTGGTGTAGGAGGATTCTATTATAATCCATATACTTTTTACAAGGGCGACAAATATTACCTTCGATCATTAGGTACCGAAGGGCAAAATTTTGGCGACCAATACGCAGATAGAAAATATACCAATTTTGCCATGTGCTTTCCTGTTGGCGTAGGCATAAAATGGTGGTTATTGCCTGGTGTTAATATGGGAGTAGAAATTAGTGACCGCTTAACGAATACCGATTATCTTGACGATGTCAGTAAAACTTATGTGGGAGCTAATAGATTTGCGCCCGACCCCAATGCCTTGAATGCTGCTTATTTTATTCAAGACCCTTCTTTGATTAGCAATCCAAGCGAACCTTTGGGTAGGGAAGGGAAACAAAGGGGGACGCGCGCTACGAAAGATCAGTATTTAATGATTCAATTGCATTTGTCTTTTCAAATGAAGACGTATAAATGCCCTACTAACCAAAGTTATTGGCGTACTCAATTCTAAAAATCAACACTTACATTGAGCCATTCCGCGTCAAATTTTGGATTATATTTTTGGTAGAAATGAATAGCAGATTCATTCCAATCCAATACCTGCCAGATCATTCCGTTGAATCCTTTTTCTTTTGCTTCCACAAACAAGCGTTCCATCATTAGGCTGCCCAAGCCTTTGCCACGGTATGCTTCGGTGATGATGATGTCTTCTAAATACATTCTTTGCCCTTTCCATGTGCTGTATCGGATATAGTACAAAGCCATGCCTACAATCTTGTGATGATCTTCTGCAACAAATGCCCACCAAATTGGCTTTTCGCCAAAACCACTTTCTTCGAAATGGGATAAACTTACCGTTACTTGTTCGGGAGCTTTTTCAAAAAGAGCTAACTCACGGATGAGCTTGAGCATGGCAGGACAATCTTCTTGTTGGGCGCGACGTATGTTGTACATGAAGTATTTTTGAATGAATAATGCTGCTGTTAGGTATTGCTGAGAAAATTAATTTGGAAATAAAATTTTAGACTAAATGGTTAAGGTTTGTACTCAAGTAGATGTCTTGATTTTAATTACTTACGCCTACTACGTCCTCCGAGCCCTAATGCGCCTAATAATGAACGGGTGATGATACTGGCGGCCGTTCTTCCTACTTGTCGTACTGTTGAATTTTCCATCATTTTTTCGAGAAAAGATTTTTCTTCTTTTTCTTTAGGATCTTCTGCCGCAGCTTTTTCGGCAGCTTCTTGAATTTTAGCGTTCAACATCTCGTAGGCACTAATCGAATCAATTTCTTCGCTGTATTTTTTTGCCAATTTAGATTGGCTCACGATGTTATCAATCTCGCTGTCTGTCAATACATCCATACGGCTGCGTGGAGCGCATAGCATGACATGTGCGAGTGGGGTAGGGATTCCCTTTTCGTTGAGCATGGTTACAAAAGCCTCGCCAATACCCAATTGTGTGATGAGGTCTTCTGTTTTGTAGAAGCTCGTTTCGGGATAGTTTTCGGCTGTTTGTTTAATCACTTTTCTATCTGCTGCTGTAAAGGCGCGTAGTGCATGTTGCACTTTTAATCCTAATTGCCCTAGTACACTTGCTGGGACATCCATGGGGCTTTGGGTACAAAAAAATATACCAATGCCTTTAGAACGAATGAGTTTGATAATGGTTTCAATCTGCTGCAACAAAGCATCACTTGCTTCTTGAAAAATCAAATGTGCCTCATCTATAAACATTACTAAGCGAGGCTTATCTAAGTCGCCTGCTTCGGGGCAAGTGGCATACAATTCTGCCAACATTTGAAGCATGAATGTAGCGAATAACTTTGGTCGATCGTGCAATTCTGTAACGCGCAAAATATTTATCATACCTCTTCCGTCATTGCTGATGCGCATTAAATCATCTACTTCAAAACTTTTTTCACCAAAAAGATTATCCGCACCTTGTTGTTGCAATTCGATTACTTTTCGTAGAATGGTACCTGTAGAAGTGGTGGCAATGGCACCATATTCTTTTTGTATGGCTTCTTTTCCTTCATCGCTGATGTATTGCAACATCTTGATGAAATCTTTTAAATCGAGCAAAGGCAATTTATGATCATCGCAGTATTTAAAAATCATTGCTACCAAGCCTGCTTGAGTATCGTTGAGTTCTAATATCTTGCTTAAAAGTACTGGTCCGAATTCTGTAATTGTTGCTCTTAATTGAATTCCTCTTTGTTTGCTCAAAGTCATCAACTCTGTGGGATAGGCAGCAGGTGCATAACTCATTCCGAGCGTTGCATAGCGGTCTTTCACTTTATCATTTTCAACACCTGCTGCGGCTATTCCACTCAAGTCGCCTTTAATATCCAACAACAAAACGGGAATCGAATTATCGCTCAGTATTTCGCTTATTACTTGCAGGGTTTTTGTTTTACCCGTCCCTGTGGCACCGGCAATCAGCCCATGTCTGTTCATCGAACGTAAGGGTAAGAAGATGTCGGCACCTGGTACTACTGTACCATCAAGCATGGCAACGCCTATTTTAGCGGCATCTCCTTTGAAGGTATATCCTTGTTTGATATGTTCTAAAAACTGCGTTGTATCTGTCATAAAAAATGCTTTAACGAAAATAAGTTGTTTTTTTTTAAAAATGTAAATATCCGGATCTACCCAAAAAGGCGAATATTTCCATCAAATAAGCGATACCTAAATGAACGATAATGCCCCCATAAATTGATTTTGTTCGGTAGGCAATAACTCCTAGTAAAAGCCCTCCGAAAAAAGAACTGATAGTCTCGCCCAAGGGCTTGCCAAAATGAATCGTAATATAATAGACGCACATGGGCAATATGGCCCGATGCCCAAATTTGGTGGCGAATGCTAAAACAATAAAGCCACGAAAAAAGAATTCCGTGAAAACAAAGTCAGACCCATAAGCCAATTCGTAAGTACTGATGTATAGTTTGTAGTGTTGGTGTGCCTCAGATATTCCGATTTTGGTATAGCGAGGATAAGTGTCTAAGAAATCGGCTTGCGTACCTGCCCAAAACAATAAAGGCAACATCATGGACAATAAAATAAGGTAGGGTTTTAGATCTACATCTTTTATTTTAAAACCATAAAAATTTTGATGAGGACGGTCTGCAAAAATCCAATAAATAAAACAGGGTATAATGAGCAGGAGTAAGCCTCCCAAATTGTAGGCAATTTTACTGTAATAACCATATACATCTCCGTCAACTTTGCCGAATATCAAAGCCGCATAATTGACATCAGAACCACGAATCGCAAATAGTACAATTGCCAGCACATTGAGTAACCACCAATTCGCCGAAGCCAAAAATTTCAAATCACGTTCGGCAAAACCTTGTACAATAAAAGCACCTACAAAAGCTATTGCGTATAAACCACAGTAACGAATAATTTGTAAGTTGAGATTAGGTTCTCGCTCAATATAGGTCAAGTAAAAATCCTTGTGGTAAGCCACTATAATTAGGCTGACACCCAGTAGAGTACACAAGAAAAAACCAAGCCAATTGAAATGGTCTTGGTAATATTCACGAAGTATGGAAATTATTTTTTTCAAGCGAATGATGTTTTTAAAAACTACACAATTGTCTCTAGTGTTCGTAAAATAATGTTGGGCTAAGGACACACCGTAATGACACCTGATCCTGACCTTGATCCTAGCTTTGCCGTAGGCTTCATGAAGTTTTAGCTAGAGCCGAAAATTGGAATGTTCAATTCCATGTTTTTTTAGATACTGACCATACAGAACCGTCACCTTTTTAATACCAATTCGACACATCGAAGTCGAAATTCATAACCATATTTCCTCTTTTTCCCATAAAAATGCCCCCAATAAGCGTCTAACTTTTTGGGGGCAGTACAATCCTTTTGAGGAGGCGTTTTTAATATAAAAGTTTAGTAGTGAGCAACCGTGAAACGATTAGTCACGCGTTGACCATTAGCTTCTACAGTGTATAAATAGATGCCTGCTGCAAGATTGCTGGTATTGAAAGTAGCCGTTGCTTTTTGACCTGCATTAAGGCTACCCATATTTTCAGTAGCAACTACTTGACCAACCATATTAGTAAGGCTTACCGTAACATTTGCTTTTTCTAACAAAGTGAAAGGTACATTCAACTCTGTATTAGAAGGGTTGGGATAAGCACCTACTTTATCCAAGATAGCAGCATCTGTAATAGCCAATTCTTGAATGGTATTACAAGTCGCACAAGATACCTTTACGTCAATATTAGGGATTTCAAGCGTGAAGGGTGCAGTGTAGGCATAGGAAGGAACATAATCTCCAGACCAAGAAGCACTTTCAGGTAAAAATTTGACAAAGCCTACATTGTAGTAATTAGGATAGTATTTAGGGAACCCACCTGCAGTTTGTTCGAAGAAACTTGGGCGAACCATACCACGACCAAAAGGATTGCTAGAGCGGGCAGAACCATAGAAAATAGTATCCACATACGGAGTGTATGTATCGCCTGTAATGAAAGTAACAGCGATACCTACCACATTACCTGCAGGTACATTAAGACCAACAGGAATTTTGAAAGCATGACCACCACCAAGAATGGTATCAGTAAGCTTAGCAGTAGTTAGATAGATGTCTTTTTTCACTAAAGTAGTTCCTCTAGCAGTATTTTTTACTGTATCATGCATGATTCCAAGAAAACGGACAGTATCATATCCATAAGAAGAAGTCATACCAGCAAAGTAGTAGGATCCCATGTCACTAGTTGAACTACCATCACCATATACAATAGTAAAACGAAGTGTGTCAACAGGAGCAGTTCTTGTATTGTTACGACCATAGAAACCATAGGCAACTACAGAATCAATCACATAAGCATCGGTACGTCGAACAACGATACTTCCCTTAGGATACACAGTAGGTTCATTAAAACCTGATAAGGTTGGTTTTGTTCCTGTTACTCCAAATACAGGGTCGAAAGTCATTCCATAGGAAGCAAATTGAATGGTATCCGCAACTACTCCACCACCTGCGGCAGCATAAATGCCCATACCGTCACCTTTATTCCATAAGTAAGGAGAAGAGCCATTATTGACGAAAGCAACATCCAAAAGAGCGCAATATTCGGTATAGCTGTACCAACGACTTCCGCCCGCAGTAGTTTTGCCGTTAGGGATAGGGTCTGCGGTACTGGTGATGGTACCATCAGCCATTTTGCTTGCTTCAAATTTAGCTTTTGGCATAAAATCGTTGCGTAGCATAGACGTACCGATAGCTAACTGAGCCGAAGCACTAAATGCGCCAATTGCACCTAATGCCGAAAGTAAAAATAATTTTTTCATCATTCTGATTTTTAAAAGTTTGATGTAAAGATAATACCTTTTTTGAACTACAACAAAAAATATTTGTTAGTGCAGGAAAATATCTAAATAAATCATTACTGTTACTGAGTCCGCATTGAACTTTATATTTGCAACGATTTTCTTGAACCATACAACTAATGCAAATGCTACCAGAGTTCGATAATACAGAAATAGCTTTCCTATACCGCAGTGATAGGGAACTGAAACAAGCTCGTTTTCTTTTTGCCTCAATGGGTTCGGCGGCACTCACCAAAGTAGGTATGGCACTCACTAAATGTGCTTTAGCACTTCATTTGCCGATTAATGGGTTAATCAAGAGTACTATTTTCAAACAATTTTGCGGTGGAGAAAGTATTGAAGAAGCATCCGAAACTGCAGCAATGCTCAGTAAATACAATATAGGGGTGATATTGGATTATGGTGTGGAAGGCAAAGAGGGTGAGGCTGAATTTGACAAGGCAGTTCCTGAGTTTTTGAGAGCCATAGAATTTGCATCTTCTCAAAAGAATATACCCTTTATTAGTGTTAAGATTACTGGATTTTCTCGGTTTGCTTTGTTAGAAAAATTGCATTCAGGCACTCCATTGAGTCAAATAGAACAAGACGAGTGGGCAAGAGTCAAAAATCGGATTAATACAATCTGTGCAAAAGCAGCAGAAAAAAATATTAAAGTCTTAGTGGATGCAGAAGAAAGTTGGATTCAGAACCCTATTGACGAGATTACAGAAGAGATGATGGAATTGTACAATAAGGGGGGAGTAATTGTTTATAATACCTTCCAATTATACTTACACAGTCGTTTATCCTTTTTAAAAGCGTCTTATAATCAAGCACAAGTGCGCAATTATTTTTTGGGTGCTAAATTGGTGCGAGGTGCCTACATGGAAAAGGAAAGGACCCGTGCTGTAGAAATGAATTACCCCTCTCCGGTGCAACCAAATAAAAATTCGAGCGACAGAGATTACGATGCTGCTGTTGATTTTTGTATTGAAAGACTAGATAAACTGTATCTGTTTATTGGTACTCATAACGAGAAAAGTTGCTTGCTTGCTGCCCAGAAAATGCAAAAAAAGGGTATTGATTTTAAGCATCCCCACATCTATTTCTCTCAACTTTTTGGCATGAGCGACAATATCTCTTTTAATCTTGCCAACCATGGTTTTCAAGTGGCGAAATATTTGCCTTACGGACCTGTAAAAGACGTAATGCCTTATCTGATGCGTCGTGCTCAAGAAAACACTTCGGTGGCAGGGCAAACTGGAAGAGAGTTAGGGTTAATTAACAAGGAGTTGGGAAGGCGTAAGTTATTGTAAGCATCTTATTCGCAATACAGCTATCCTCTAATATTTTTCACCACCTCAATCAGCTCGCTTATTTTTCTTAATCTTTTGATAGTAGTTATATACTGTTTCTCTTTATCATACACTACAATGAAGGGGACAGTGCTTGCCTTGAAAAAACTAATCATGAAATAAGAAAAGTCTTGCCCAACCATTATTTGTCTATATTTTGTCAATCCATTTTTTAGAGCAAATAGTTTGATTTGATATAATGGCATAGGCGATAATAGATATAGGTTGACTTTGTCAAAAGCTGTTATGCTGTCTGTAATCATTTTACTCAATTGCTCACAATGATCACAGTCGGGGCTGAACATAATGAATACCGTAGCCTCCCCTTTTGATATGTTGAAGGTGTTGAAAATACTATGGCTGTCCAACATTCTGATTGGGAATGCCGGTAAACTTTTATATTTAAGATAAGGCAACTCGGATGCAGCAGTGTCTTTTTGAGATTGTGCGAATGAATTGTTTGCAAGCACCAAAAGTAAAAGGCTCCATAGCAAAATCTTTGGCTTCATGTACATCACATTTACGTTATTTAAACCAACTGCTGTATTTCAAATAATTATCGGCAATTCGTTCTACCTCGCCCTTTAGCAATTCTGGACTTACTTCTTTTACTTTTTTTGCAGGCACTCCTGCAAAAATACTACCTGGAGGTACGATTGTACCTTCCAATACCACTGCCCCTGCCGCAATAATACTGCCTGTGCCAATATGAGCGTTATCCATTACGATAGCTCCCATTCCGATTAATACATTATCCTCCACAACACAACCGTGCACGATGGCATTGTGTCCCACCGAAACATTATTGCCCAATAGGGTTTCGGTTTTTTCAAAAGTGCAATGGATACAAGCACCATCTTGGATATTTACTTTATTGCCCATTCTTATTTTATTCACATCGCCCCTTACTACGGCATTGAACCAAATACTACAATCGGCACCCATAGTAACATCGCCAACTATGGTAGCATTAGGGGCTACAAAGCAATCTTCTGGGATTTGAGGCATTACGCCATTGACTGGTAATATGACGGGCATTTCTTTATATTACTTATTCCACAAATTGTACTTCATAATGCACCAAATGGCACGAAAACCATCTTTCCATCCAATTTTTTTCCCTTCTTCATATGTACGACCATAATAAGAAATACCAACTTCGTAAATACGAATTTTGGGTACTCGGCTCAATTTGGCAGTTATCTCAGGTTCGAAACCAAATCGTTTTTCTTTGAGATTTAGACTTTGAATTACCTCGCGATGACATAGTTTGTAACAAGTTTCCATGTCAGTTAGGTTAAGATTCGTCAGCATATTACTCATCGTTGTCAGCATTTTATTGCCAATTGAATGCCAAAAAAACAATATTCGGTGAGGGTTGCCTCCCATAAAACGAGAGCCATATACCACATCGGCAAAACCATCTAAAATGGGTTTTAGCAGTAGGTTAAACTCGTTTGGATCGTATTCAAGATCGGCATCTTGGATGATTACATAATCTCCGGTTGCTTTTTGAATGCCCGTATGCAAAGCGGCTCCCTTGCCTTGATTCACTTCATGCTTGTAATAGCTGATGGGTAAATCCGAATTTGCATTTTTGTATGAAAGTATAGCTTCCTCGGTATTGTCTTTCGAGCAATCATTCACGATAATAACCTCTTTTTGGATGCCTCCCATCAGAGTGACGGACTTTACTTTATTCAGAATATGGTGAATTGTAGCCCCTTCGTTATAAGCGGGTATTACAATTGAGAGAGTAGTACTCATAAAAAAATAAAATCGTTAAATTTTGCAGCAATTTACAACTTAGTAGCCAATATGCTAAACTTGTTTAATTTCGCACAGTAATGCAACAATACCATCAACTACTTCAGCACATATTGGACAAGGGTGTTGAAAAGCAAGACAGGACGGGTACGGGTACTATTAGCGTGTTTGGCTATCAGATGCGATTCGATTTATCGAAAGGATTTCCGATGGTCACGACAAAAAAATTGCACCTCAAGTCCATTATTTATGAATTGATTTGGTTTCTCAAAGGGGATACCAACGTGGCTTACCTCAACGAAAATGGTGTAAGTATTTGGGATGAGTGGGCTGATGAAAATGGAAACCTTGGCCCTGTATATGGTTATCAATGGCGCAGTTGGACTGGAGCTGATGGGCAGGTTTACGACCAAATAAAAGACGTTTTACACCAACTCAAAACTAATCCGGATAGTCGCCGGATGATTGTGAATGCTTGGAATGTAGCAGATTTGCCAAAGATGGCATTAAGCCCTTGTCATGCGTTATTTCAATTTTATGTAGCTAATGGTAGGCTAAGTTGTCAGTTATATCAACGCAGCGCAGATACTTTTTTGGGTGTTCCTTTTAATATCGCTTCATACGCTTTATTGACGATGCTGATTGCCCAAGTATGCGGATTAGAGGCTGGTGAGTTTGTTCACACATTTGGCGATGTCCATTTGTATAGTAATCATATTGAGCAAGCAAAGTTGCAATTGACTCGCGAGCCCTACCCATTACCCACTTTGAAAATTAACCCTGAGATAAAAGACCTTTTCGAGTTCACATTCGAAGATTTTACGCTTGAAAACTACCAAGCTCACCCACACATTAAAGCACCCGTTGCCGTTTAATTTTACATCAATCATAACATAATAATAAAACAATGAGTATTAATAAAGTAGTAGCCAACGCAGACGAAGCTATCCAAGATATACAAGATGGCGCAACCGTTATGTTTGGCGGATTTGGCTTGTGTGGCATCCCCGAAAATTGTATTGCCGCAATGGTAAAAAAGGGTACCACTAATCTTACTTGTATTTCTAATAATGCAGGGGTGAATGATTTTGGTGTTGGATTAATGTTGCACAAAAAGCAAGTGAAAAAAATGATTGCTTCTTATGTAGGTGAGAATACAGAATTTGAGCGTCAATTGTTGAGTGGCGAATTAGAAGTGCAATTGATACCACAAGGTACATTGGCTACTCGTTGCCTCATAGCAGGTTATGGCATTCCTTTTGTGCCTGTACTTGCAGGTGTTGGTACAGAGGTTGCCGAAGGCAAAGAAACAGTTGTACGCAATGGCAAAAAATATTTGATTGAAGAGGCTTTTGAAGCAGATTTCGCTATAGTTAAAGCATGGAAAGGAGATACGATGGGTAATCTTATTTTTAAAGATACTGCCCGCAATTTTAACCCCTTAATGGCTATGGCAGGCAAAACTACCATTGCAGAAGTTGAAGAATTAGTGAATCCCGGACAACTTAATCCAAACATGATTCATACCCCCGGAATATACGTTCATCGAATTTTTCAGGGTACTAACTATGAAAAGCGTATTGAGCATAAAACTGTTCGAAAAACTAATTAGAAAATGAGTCAAATTCATTAATGAATCAACATTAAACATTCAATATTTCAAATAATGGCATTAACGAAAGAGCAAATCGCTCAACGAATCGCAAAAGAATTAAAGGACGGTTATTATGTAAACCTTGGTATCGGTATCCCTACATTAGTTGCCAATTTCATACCTGAAGGAATCAATGTAGTACTCCAAAGCGAAAACGGATTGCTAGGCATGGGGCCTTTTCCAGAAGATGGCAAAGAAGATGCCGACTTGATTAATGCAGGCAAACAAACCATCACTACCTTGCCTGGCTCTGCAATTTTTGACAGTGCCATGAGCTTTGGAATGATACGTGCAGGCAAAGTACATCTTACTGTACTGGGAGCCATGGAGGTAGCCGATAATGGCGACATTGCCAACTGGAAAATACCCAACAAAATGGTGAAAGGAATGGGTGGTGCAATGGATTTGGTTGCTGCTGCCAAAAATATAATTGTGGCTATGCAACAGACTAATCCAAAAGGAGAAAGTAAATTATTAAGCAAATGCTCTTTGCCCCTTACGGGTATTAAATGCGTTACTAAAATTGTTACCGATTTGGGTGTTTTTGAAATTATTCCTGACGGATTTCTTTGCGTAGAACATGCCCCTGATGTAACGATTGATGAAATAAAAGCGAAAACTTCAGGTCGTTTGGTCATAGCTGACAATGTGAAGCCGGTTGCCATTTAGATTGTAGGTTTTGTGTATAATGTTTTTTCAAGATTAGCCTAGTTTCTATGTCTTTGATGAGTGCTGTTTTAGGAGGTTTGTTGCTGGGTTTGTTTATGGCAATTTCGGTAGGGCCTACCTTGTTTGCCATAATAAAATATAGCCTCAATCATAGTTATAAAACAGGATTGGCTTTCGTATTGGGCGTATCCATTTCCGACATCATGTATGTCAGTATAGCCAATATAGCCGCTCCTTGGCTAAACTTTATTTACAAATATGAAGAACAAGTTGCTCTAATTGGAGGCGCAGTTTTATTATTAGTTGGCTTGTTAGGGTTAATCAAAAAATACAAACCTATCCGACCGTCATCATCCCAAAACGCCATTACCAGTGGGCATTATTTCAGGATACTTTCCAGTGGTTTCTTAATTAATACAGCCAATCCCGGTGTCATCATCAATTGGATAGCTTCAGTAAGCTTAGTAACCAATGCAACTGTTTCTCTTAGTGTGAAGCAGAGTGGCATATATAGAATGGTTTTCTTTGGAACATGCTTGCTGTTGGTGCTGGGTATTGACGTTCTAAAAGTAATACTGGCCGATAATATTCGTCGCAGATTGACATTAAGGAAAGTAATGTACCTACAAAAAATATCCTCGGCTTGTTTGTTGGTGATAGGTGCAGCACTTATTCTGTTTACCTTATTCGGAAATTATTGCAAATAGAGCCGTGACACAAATCGTAAATCCCTAATTTTTCGAGATGCACACTTTTACTGCCATTGATTTTGAAATTGCTAATAGCGACCCAAGCAGTGTTTGCCAAGTAGGGTTGGTCAGAGTTGAGAATAGTATAGTAGTGAAGGAAATCAATGTTTTAGTACAACCTCCTCGAAATTATTATTGGAGAAATTTTATAGCTATTCATGGCATTACACCAACTATGACTGCTTTTTCGCCCACATTTGGCGAAGTATGGACTACTATTGAGCCCTATATAGCTGGCGAAAACATTGTGGCACATAATATCAGCTTCGATGATAATTGTCTCAAGCGTAGTTTAGCACATTATCATTTGACCCCGCCTGACTACACAATCTATTGCACCTATCGTATTTACCGAAAAAAACTTTCCTTGCTTTGTCACGAACACAATATCCGCCTTAATCATCATGATGCTCTATCTGATGCCAATGCTTGTGCAATGCTTTTTTTGAAACATTTACAGTCAGGAAACAGCGGTTTATTACTCAAATAAAAACCCCGCCCCATGCGGAGTGGGATTGATGTGGCAGTGGGGCTGCTTTCCCTAATCAAATAATTAGTCGCCCCTAAAAACCATCTAAATGATACTGTCCCAAAAAGTGTGTAAAGCCAAAAAGTCTGAATTTTGTGTTTGAG
>JASGCQ010000051.1 GCA_030054025.1 Phycisphaerales bacterium
GATTCTGATTCTATTACTGTTATTGCTACTGGATTGGACATAATATCTTATATAAAAAAAATCGTGCCAAAGTGTTGTCGAATTGGTATTAGTAATCAATTTTTGAAATCTTCTCGGTGGCAATAGTTTGATTGTTGGTATCTGTGAATTGAATAATATAAATACCTGCCGCATATTGCGCCATATCAATTTGTTTCACTGATTTTTGCTCGAAAATCACACGACCTTGAATATCTTTTAGCGAAACCGTAATGCCCTCAGGAGCTTCGATGTTCAATTTGTCTTGAGTAGGATTTGGATATACTTTGATAAAATAGGTTTTCGAAATTCCCTCATCAATGCTGGATGGGTTCAAATCAATTTCGGCTCTTTTGCTACAATTACGATCATTAGTTACTACTACCGCATAAATGGCATTCATGCTGCTCACAATAATAAATGAATCTGTGGCACCTACGATAGTAATTCCATTTTTGTACCATTGATAAGCAACACCTTTGACAGAAGTACTCAATCTGCTACCCACTTTGGTAATGAATGGGGTGTCGGGTGCAGGAATTACAATAATATTGAAGCCCGAGGAGGTTGCAAAGCAACTATTGGTTGGATCTTGTACTTGTACTGTATAGGCACCATTTTTCTTGGCGTATATAAAAGTGTCGGTAGCACCGGGAATATACACGCCATTTAAGAACCATTGGTAAGCGGTAAATCCAGGTTGTGTAGCCAATTTTGTACTTTCACCATCGCAAAAGAAAGTGTTGCCGTAAGGGTGGATATAGAAGGGCTTTACAAATTTTACGGTAACGGCTACATCGCTGGAGTTGATTTGACAACCGTTTGAATCTACAATATGTACAGAGTAAGTTCCTGCGGTTTTAGCATAGAAAGGATTTCCTGTTGCTCCAGAAATGTCAATGCCAAGATTTCTCCATTGATATTTGTAGCCCAGTTTAATTGGGGCTAAAATAACAGAAGCAGAACCATTGCAAATATCAGTACCTCCTGATATGGTTAGTGTGTTGTCGGGTAAGCTATTCACCGTTACTTTAATAGGCGTACTATAGGCGGCACAGCCTACACCGTTGGTTACTTTCATTCGAAACACTCCAGAAGCATAGGTAACATAGCTGCCTGATATTGCGCCAGGAATGTCGGTATTAGATTCTTGCCATTGTGTGGTCAGTCCTGTAGCGACTACGGAGTTAAGTTTGACACTGTCTCCAAGACAAAAAATTGTTGGTCCGGCAGCAGAAATAGTGGGTACACTAGGAGAAATAATATTTACGGTTAGGGTAAGAGACTTGTCCGTACAGCCAGTAGTGGCGTTAGTTACCTTTACGCTATATTCTCCCACAGCTTTGGCATAATATAATGAGCTTGTTGCACCAGAAATAGGAGTGCCTGATTCTAACCATTGGTAAGTAACACCTGCACTTGTAGTAGCTTGAATCTTTAAGCTGTCCCCATTACAGAAACTCACAGTTCCAATAGGGGTAATAGTAGCTGTAGGTAATGGATTTTCTGCAATCACAAGTGAATTACTAGATGCGGTACAAGGGCCTAGAGTGGCCTTTAAAATATAGGTATTAGGCGTTTTTGCCGTGTATGAATTAGTGGTCGCTCCTGAAATCGAACCAGATAAATTTTCCCATTGGTAGCTGATAGCACTCGTCGGTATTGCTGTGAGAATTAAACTATCTCCTCTACAATAAGATGTAGCACCTGATGTAGTATAGATAGTGGGAGCGGATGGCATGGTATTTACGGTAACTACAGTTGCTGCGGAGTATGCAGAGCAAGTTGTAGGTGAGTTGGTAACCAACACTCGGTAAGAGCCACTAGTTGTAGCTGTATAAGTGCTACCTGTTGCACCCGATATATCGACAGCTCCTTTTTGCCATTGGTAAGTATAGCCCGTTCCTGTGCTGGCTTGAAGAATAACACTCAATCCATCGCAAAATGTAGTCGAAGAAAGAGCTGTAATTGTTGCAGTTGGTAAAGGATTTACGGTTACTGTGATGGCATTACTAAATAAACCACTACAGCTAGGAGATGAACTTCTTAATGAATAAGTACCTGAAGTGGTTGCACTATAAGTAGTACCCGTAACTCCTGTAGAGACTGCACCTTTAAACCAAGTGTAGGTTACTCCTGTAGGAGCAGGCGTCCCTGTGAGTAATGTAACACTGCCGCCGATACAAAAAGTAGTGTCGGTAGCCGCATTAATCGTTGTCGTATTCACAACATTTACCGTAAACGGAGCGGAAGTATCGCTTTGACCTGAAAGTACGCAAGTCGAATGAATACGATAATCTTTATTGACAGTTGAGCTTGTTGTTAAACTGTTGAAGGTATCGGCTGCGCCCATATTGGTAAAGGCTCCCGAACCTGAATTTCTTGATTGCCATTGGTAAGTCATTCCTGTACCAATTGTAAGTCCAGTAGTGTTCAGTGTAAAGTTGGTTCCTGAACAAACCGCAGATGTAGGCCCTGTTACAGTTCCTCTAGCAGGTTTGCCTGCGCAAGTGTTTTCAAAAAATAGCTGCACATTAGGTCTTTTGGTAGAAGTGGTAGTGAGTGTTGTCCCCATAGCTGTTGTGCCAAAATAGTATGCAGATAAAGTTCCTGTAGTAGTATTACAGCTATACACAGGCACATTGGTACCCGTTACCGCAGTTTCTGAAGAAATCTTTTTAACAACAATCTCAATATTGTTAGAACCACCGGAATAAGTGAAAATGTCTGCCAAAGCTGTCGAAAAAGTAACACTAGTCCAGCCGCTACTCATAGTATTGTCTATATAGCTGCTAAAATACACGAGTTTGTATCCAGTAGGGAAGGTTGAGGGCAACGAAGTCGTTACAGATGTAGCTGTGGTCTCCTTCATATAAATACTAATATAGTTAATACTCGTCGAAGTGGAACCAGCATACTTTTGAAAAGACATGCCCGTAACCGTGCCGGTAGTACCAATTTCGGAGGCTGTGAACAACATTCTAGATCCCGAAAAGGTATATCTTCTATTGGTTGGGGTAAAGCTTGAGGTGTCGGTACCGGGAGTGCTTGGAATAGTTACCGTAATCACTGCCCTTGAGTCTATAGCAAAACTTAGAGTCAATAATAGTATTGCAGAAATACGGGCGATAATTTTATGAAATTTATCTGACAAAGTAAAAGTTGGATTCATAGTTAATGAAATTTAAAAACTAAAAATAACAAAAAAATGATTCAAAGGGTATTTTTTTCTAACAAAATAGTAACATTCTGATTTTACTTTGTGCTTAAAACATAAAATTCAAATTTTGTGAGCAATACATATCATTACCTTTGTATCAACAAGGATACATTTATACGGATACATTTATATGGTGGTGAAGGATTTTTTTAGCAGACTTGAAATTTTAAGACGCATCTTAATTTGCGCCACTTTTTTAGTGCTTACTTATCGTTCAAATGCTCAAATGAAAGTAACATACGATACCGCTAAAGCAGACACCCAATCTGTTGTTTTAGTTTGCGACCATCGATTAGCTATTTTAACTGCTTATAAAGAACCTCTTCAAAAAACGTCGGTCAATGGGCTTTCTGGCTCTATACATTCCGGTCGAGGCTTCAGAGTGTTGATTTATGCCGGAACCGATAGAGCGAAAGCAAATGCAACCAAAGCAGATTTTATGCGCCGCCATCAGGGTACACGCATATATATGACCTACGCTTTACCTCAATTCAGAATTAAAGTGGGCGACTTTACCAGTCGTAAAGATGCGAATGAATTATATAGGCAGTTGACAAGTGTGTATTCGCCTTGTATGATTGTTCCAGATATTGTAGAAATAAATACAGTAAGAAAAAATGAAAAATCAAATTCGCCAAAGGGCACAAGCATTACAGACTGAGTGGATACGTTTGCGAGAGCAGATTCACGCTCATCCTGAACTCTCCTTTCAAGAATTTGAAACGTCTAAATTCATTGCTCAGGAATTGACCCAATTGGGTATATCTTTTAGTCAAGGTATTGCGGGTACAGGTATCGTGGCTCTTATAGAAGGAAAAAATCCCACAAAAAAGTGCTTGGCTATTCGTGCAGAATTAGACGCTCTTCCAATTACAGAACTCAATGAAGTATCCTATAAATCTAAAAATATAGGTGTGATGCATGCTTGTGGTCATGATGTACACAGTGCCTGTTTATTGGGGGTAGCTACCTTAATGAACGAAACTCGAAGCGAATGGGAGGGTACACTGAAACTTATTTTCCAACCTGGAGAGGAGATGCATCCAGGAGGGGGTAGTATGATGATTGCCGAGGGGGTGTTACAACACCCTACGGTAGATGCTATATTAGCTTTACATGTCTATCCGCATTTACCTGCGGGAGTAGTTGGTTTTAGAGGCGGTCAGTATATGGCCAGTACAGATGAGATTCATATTAAAATCGAAGGTAAGGGCGGGCATGCTGCTTTGCCTCATCAAACCATAGACCCTATTGCCATTGCTGCACAGCTAATCGTGTCTTTACAGCAAGTCATTTCTCGCCGTAGCAATCCGATTATCCCTTCTGTATTGAGTTTTGGAAAGATTGCAGGAGGAACAGTCAATAATGTTATTCCTGATGTAGTAGAGATTTCTGGCACACTCCGTACAATGGATGAACGCTGGCGTTCGGAAGCACATCAATTGATTAAAGATATCGTTGTGCATACTGCAACGGCTTTTGGTGCGCACGCTTCTGTCGATATTCCGAAAGGCTATCCTTCGCTGTACAATAATGAAGCACTTACAGAGCGAATAGGAGCTTTTGCAACAGATTATTTGGGGCAAGAAAATGTGCGTCAACTTTCTTTACGCATGACAGCAGACGATTTCGCTTTTTATAGTCAACAAGTACCGGGCTGCTATTTCCGTCTAGGTACAAATACGAACAACGAAACCAATACGGCATCGGTGCATAATGCACATTTTGATATTGATACGAATGCCTTGGTTACAGGTGTAGGCTTAATGACTTATGCCGCATACTCTTATTTACAATAAATACCGATATCAGAAAATGCTAGGTACTTTATATATGATACCAGTGCCTATTGCCGATAATGCAATGCGTACTTTACCCCTTGAGGTTTCTGTATTATGCAAAAAAATAACTTGCTTCTTTGTAGAAAATATTCGCGAAGCAAGGCGTTTCTTGAAGGCTATTGATAAAGAAATAGATATTGACGCTTTATCTTTTTGCGAGACCAATAGGAACAGCACTCCAGATTTACAACAATTAAGAAAATGGATGACCGAGGGAAAAGACGTAGCGGTTTTGAGCGATGCAGGTTGCCCAGGTATTGCTGACCCTGGAGCTATATTGGCGGAAACAGCTCATAAAATGGGTGCCAAAGTGCTACCTGTTTCTGGACCTAGTTCTATATTGTTGGCGTTAATGGCTTCGGGGCTTAATGGGCAAAATTTTTCTTTTAACGGCTATTTGCCCGTTAAAGAACCTGAGCGAAGCAAGCAGTTGAAATCATTAGAGCAATTGTCGGCTAAAGAAAATCGAACTCAAATTTTTATCGAAACACCTTATCGCAACAATGTTATTGTTCAAGATTGCATCAAACATTGCGCTCCCACTACTTTGCTTTGTATTGCCATAAATATTACAGCATCTGACGAGGCAATTGTTACAAAATCAATCGCTGAATGGGCTGCCTCAACAATTAATTTACCAAAGCAACCCGCAGTTTTTTTACTTTTGGCTCGGTAAGCGAGTCTTTATTTATGGGTTCGTTACCAAATCAATACGGTCAACAATATATTGCCCTTTTTCCTGATTTTTTATATTATAGTTATCGCCGCGCCAAGGGAGTGGTCGAAGATATTGGGTATAATGAATTTTGACCATTTTGCCGATGCTATGCTCTAAAGAATCGGCAATTTTTTCATCTACCACAGAAAAATAAAAGTAATTAGCAGAGATATTTCCTTGGCTGGCAGCTCTTGATCCAAATCCTTGCAATACCAATTCGCCTTCATAGGTCTTAAAAATATTCCCTTTTCTTGAAAATTTTTGAAAGTATCCATCACGATAACCATCCGCGTATGAGCGATAGTAAAACCAATATACATAGCCCGTTGCTATCAAGAGCAATAATAAAAAGCCAATGAAAATACCTTTACGCATCGTGTTTTATTTTTTTGTTGGGTTGGTAATCTGAATACTATTTCTGCTTTTCCACTCAAATCTACCTATTCTGCTCAAAAATCCTGCCACAATAATGTACAAGATGTGTAAAGGTTGCAAAAAAGGGAATGCAAGTAATTGAAATCGTGTATTAAAGAGCTTTGCTACAGGCCATAAAAATAACAGCTCGAAAATAATCTTTATCATTAAATAAAGAAAACTAACGCAGAAATAATCTGGAATAATAAAGGAGATAAGGAATAGAGCTGCCAATAAGCAATTGAACAGATAGACGAGCAATAGGATGATGCTTGTTTTGGTATCCTCATATTTTCCCATTTTTGATGCCCAGCGAATACGTTGTTGTAAAAAAGAATACCAAGTGAATTGGGGTAGGGTATCTACTATGGCTTCTTTTGACTTCAAGTATTGGATGCCTTGAGGGTAGCGTTTTTTGATTTTCATCATCAACAAATAGTCGTCACCCGAAATGATATCATCAACACCATCATAACCTTTTACGTCGTCATAGGCTTTGCGTGTAAATGCTACATTTGCGCCATTGCACATAATGCCTAAGTTTAATCTTATCGTTGCCGCCGTAATACCCTGCATGGTGGTAAAATCGAGCGATTGAAATAATTGGAGTATTGAAGAATTGGGCCGAAACCTTACTGGTGCTACAATCATTTGTGCTGCAGATTGTTCTTGTAGTGCTGCTATGTTTTTCAGCCAATTGCTCTGCATCCAACAATCGGCATCCGTAGTTACGATTAATGAGCCTTCACTATGTTCAATGCCAATGGAAAGTGCTTTCTTCTTGTATGCAATAATGCGCTCTGAGGGGTCAAGGTAATCTACTAGCGAAAGAAGGCGCAGATTTTTTGAGTCAAAATTCCGAACCAATTGAACCGTATCGTCTGTAGAAAAATCATCTACAATAATGAGCTCGAATAAATGTTGCGGATAATTTTGCCGAAGAATATGCTGAATACATTTTTCAATATTCGCCGATTCGTTTCGTGCGGCAACTACTACTGATATCTTTGTTTTGGTAGTAAAATGGACATCTCTTATGATAAAAGATTGCTGAAGCTGGTATCCGATACGATACAGCAATAGTAGCAAAACATACAAACACAAAAAAAAGCCAACAATTACAATCAAAATCATTTATGCTTTCTGTTGATTAGTTCGGAACAACCATGCCGCTACGGTGCCTCTCACTTCTTCAAATGCGAGTAAGTTGTGCCCCCGCTCAAATACATGAACAAAAATGTAATCGTTATGACTTTTAAAACGCATTGCATTTTTTAAAGGGATAATTTTATCCTGCTGACCCATTAAAATATGTATTGGTATATGATGTGTAGCAAGCACTTTTTTTAAGTGTTGTAGTCGAGGTGTTAGTGCTCGGGTACTCATCCATATATTATACAATAACTTGCGCGAAGATAGGGAGTGGATATACTGTAGGGCAAATTTATAGCGATATCGGTCTATAATACCTATTTGATGAAGCTTTGCAAAAAAGCGAAGATAAGCATCTCCTCTTTGTACAAAGCTGCTAAATAAATAATTTCCTATTTGAGTACTCGTAAGGAATTGAAATAGATAATTAGGTCTCAAACCATCAGGAGCAACCAATACCATATTGCGTATATGCTCTGGCATCACCTCTGTTATGCATAGACAGAGCCTTGCCCCTAAGCTAAAACCTACCAAACCGAACTTCTGTACCTGATATTCCGACATCATTTTGTGTACTAAAGTTTCAATTTGTACTTTCGTGAGTACAGAATCATTGTTGCCAATGCTATTGCCATGATAGGGCAAATCAAAGCTGAGTACCGTAAAGTTGTCATGTTGCAAAAACTGAAAAACAGAAGCGTCATTTCCGTATCCGTTAAAAGCTAGTACCAATTTACTTCCCGATCCAATTTTTAGAAAATGTAATACTTGGTTTCCGACATCTACAATGCCTGAAGTAATTGGGAAATAACTTTCTGAACTTGAATCCATTGTATTTCAAAGTTCGGACAAAGATTAGAATAAATAGGGACAATGTTTAAGTTATTTTTACAACCTGTTACACTTCAAGATTGAACTCAGCTAGGCTTGGAGAATCATGAATTAAAATAATGGTTTAAACAAATGCCTTCCTCTTTGGTCATCTCTTGTTTGTCAGCTGCATTTTTGTCGCTAAAGCCACAAAGGTGGAGGCATCCGTGAAAGAGGACTCGATGCAATTCCTGTACAAAATCAGTGTTGAATTTTGCCGCATTATCTACAATCCGATCAACACTTATATAAATCTCTCCAATGAGCTCACTAGGTTTTTCACTCAGGTCGAAAGTGATGATGTCGGTGTAGGTGTCGTGATTGAGAAATTGCTTGTTGATGCCCAATAAATGCTCGTCAGAACAAAAAATATAATGGAGTTTGATTTTTTTTATCCCTTCAAGATGTTGCTGTACGAGGCTATCCAAATAAGCAGACAATGGTCTTTTGTCTTTTAGTTTGGGGTCGGCATCGTGTATGTGAAAATGTGCAGGCATTAATTTGTTTGATTATTAATATGCTTCGATAATAGTTACCCAAATTTTTTCGGCATCTTCTTTACGAATACTCAAATGATAACCGGCAATACGCAAAGCAATAGGGTCGCCCATAGGGGCTACCATTTCTACCCAAACCGGCTCACCTGGGAAACAGCCCATTTCCATGAGTGTGAGTCTGAATGCAGATTCTTCGTGCTCTACAATGAGTGCTCTGCTGCCTGTGGGCAACTGAGATAAACGGATTTTTGTGGGTGTTTCGCTAATCATCTTGTCGTAATTCGTCTAATCTCTTCGTTTTATTAAAATTCAATCGCTACATTTTTGGGTTCGGTAAAAAAGCGCATCGCCTCCCAGCCTCCTTCACGACCAACACCCGAACTTTTGAATCCTCCAAATGGAGTACGCAAATCGCGGAGCAACCAACAATTGACCCAGATAATGCCGCTCTGTATCGCCGCAGCCATTTTATTGGCTCGGCCGATGTCTTGTGTCCATATAGTAGCCGCCAAACCATACTCGCTGGCATTGGCTTTGAGTAGTGCATCTTCCTCATTTTTGAAAGATTGGAGTGTTACCACAGGTCCAAAGATTTCTTCCATATTGGTGCGGCAACCGGGTAACAGACCTTCGATGATAGTCGGTTCAATAAAATAGCCCTTGGCACATCTTCCTTCTAGCCGAACTGCATTCCCACCCAATAAAATGATGCCTCCTTCCTCTTTCGCCAGTGTTATACAGCTCATCACTTTATCAAAATGCACATTGCTCACCACCGCTCCTTGCTTGCTATTTTCATCCAAGGGGTCGCCGATGACCATCCCTTTTACCCGTGCTATAAATTCTGTTTTGAATTTTTCATAGACACTTTCTTCTACTAATATACGACTACCACACAGACATATTTGTCCTTGGTTGGCAAAAGAAGATTGCACTGTCGTCCGCATCATTTTATCCCAATCGCAATCGGCAAAAATGATGTTGGGGTTTTTTCCACCCAATTCTAGCGATATTTTCTTGAACATGGGTGCCGCAATAGAGGCAATATCCTTACCTGCACGGGTGCTGCCCGTAAAGGAAATCGCTTTGATGTCAGGGTGTTTCACAATTTCGCTACCGCAATGTGACCCATTACCATGTACAATATTGAGTACGCCTGCTGGCAATCCTGCTTCTTCACACAAGTGGCACAACAAATAAGCAGTCATGGGTGTTACTTCGCTGGGCTTCGCCACCACACAATTTCCGGATGCCAATGCAGGAGCTATTTTCCAGGTAAAAAGGTACAAGGGTAAATTCCAGGGAGAGATGCAGCCTACCACACCAATGGGTTTGCGCAAGGTATAATTGATGGCTTTATCTGCCATACTATGGCTTTCACTGGCAAAATGTAATGCAGCGGTGGCAAAAAATCTAAAATTTTCTGAGGCGCGAGGAATATCTACCCGAGTACTTAAAGTCAAAGGCTTGCCATTGTCATTCGTTTCAGCCATGGCAAAAACAGCCAGGTTAGTTTCTATCAATTCGGCAATTTTATTCAGTACCCTAAAACGGAAGTCTGTACTTGCATTGCTCCAAGCAGGAAATGCTTGTTGGGCGGCATGCACGGCATCTTGCACATCAGCGGCAGTACTATCGGGTATATAGCTGTAAACTTCCGCCGTTGCAGGATTTACATTATCAAGGTATTGCGCATTACGAGGCGCACAAAATTGTCCGCCGATGTAATTGCTAATGTATTTAGGTATTTCAAGATTCATTTTGTTAGAAAAAATTATCGTTCAAGATATAATTTATAGTGCAAATGTAGAACAGAATTTTTGCAGCGATGCCCTCATTATGGCTTCTTTACCGACTTTTGAGATTTCGTTTTTTTTTGCATGCTCAATTTCTAGCAAAATTGCCTTTGCGCCGAGATCGGTAACAACTTTTTTGCCTGTTCGTGTTTCAAGCTCTTGTAAGGCCACCTTGCCACCTTGGGCTGCGACCTTTTTACGGGCTTCAAAATCTTTCGGATTGACTGCCTGAGAAATATCTTTGCTTGATGCTTCTGCAAGCATATTGAGAACGAGTTCGGTATTGGTTCTGTTATCCCGAAAATTTTCCTTTTTAAAGCCTTTCAATATTTTATATTTTGGCTTGTTTCTGCCTGACCATGCTTCGATAATAATATCGGTAAGTGTGGCATATTGCTGAACTTCTCTTAATCCTTTATTTTTCCATTCGCCAGTCAACCCTTTTCTTACTTCAATACTTTTAAGGCGTTGCGTAATCCGATTGTCTAAATAGCCCAATGGCAAATATTGCTCTAAAGCTCTGTCAATTGTTATTTCAGGGTCTTGCATTTCATCCAGACGTTCAGCAGCTATTTGCGCCAAACATAGTTTAAATGCTTCTGCTTTCGGGCTTTGGGTGGATTGAATAAGACGAAAAAGCTGTTCGGTATCGGCTATGTCGGTCAAATAAAATTTATCATTTGACGATTGCATTTTCAGTTGATTACAATTTGTAGTCCGCTGACTTCTCCTGCTTTTAATCGTGTTTTTAAGACACGCCAATATTTTCGAGCAGTTGGGCTATCGGTTTAAACGGCAATGAGCGCTACAATAGAGAAATACTATTTCTCGTGTACAGCATCCCAAAGGGTTCGTACTTTTTTGTCTTCAAATAATTGTATAACGCTTTCTTGTGTCATTAAAATCTATCTTCAAAGTCATTTTTGCTTTGTTTTTATTAGTTTTCGATTAAAAGGATATTTTTGCACAGCACTCCATGCGTATTGAGTGTTGATTAATCTTTTCAAGTAAATAATGAGTCAAGAGAACGAGGAACTAATTATACCCCATAACGATTCGGTGATGATAGGCGATATGTACCAAAATTGGTTTTTGGAATACGCCAGCTATGTAATTTTGGAACGTGCCGTTCCTGCAATCTCTGACGGATTAAAGCCTGTGCAGCGTCGCATTCTCCATGCCATGAAAGAAATGGATGATGGACGTTTCAATAAAGTTGCCAATGTGGTAGGCCAAACGATGCAATACCATCCGCATGGCGATGCTTCTATCAGTGCAGCAATTGTCAATATCGGCCAAAAAGATTTGTTGATAGAAACACAGGGAAACTGGGGCGATGAACGTACGGGCGATGGTGCTGCCGCAGCACGATACATAGAAGCACGTTTGTCTAAATTTGCTTTAGAAGTGGCCTTCAATGCCAAAACCACCAATTGGCAGTTGAGCTACGATGGTCGAAAAAACGAACCGCTTGCACTGCCCATGAAGTTCCCCTTATTGTTGGCACAAGGCGCAGAAGGCATCGCAGTAGGGCTTTCGACCAAAGTACTGCCCCACAATTTTTGTGAATTAATAGATGCATCTATCAAATACCTCAAGAACAAAAATTTCGAACTTTTCCCAGACTTTAGTACAGGCGGCTATATTGACATCAATAATTATAATGATGGCGCACGAGGAGCTAAGGTAAGGGTAAGAGCCAAAATAGAAGACATTGACAAAAAAAGTATTGCTATCCGAAGTGTCCCTTATGGCATCACTACTTCGCAATTGGCAGACAGCATTCTCAAAGCCAACGACAATGGTAAAATAAAAATCAAAAGCGTTAGCGACAACACAGCAGCAGAGGTGGAGTTGGTCGTGCAATTGGCAGCGGGAATTTCTACAGACCAAACCATTGATGCACTCTATGCTTTTACCGATTGTGAAATCTCTATTTCACCTAATGCCTGCGTCATCATGAACGATAAGCCGCATTTTGTGAGCGTAAGCGATTTACTCAAACATTCGGTGAACGAAACCAAGAATTTGCTCTTACGCGAATTACAAATCAAACTCAACGAGTTGGAAGAAGATTGGCATTTTTCTTCGCTCGAAAAAATCTTCATCGAAAAGCGCATCTACCGCGACATTGAAGAACAAACAACATGGGAAGGGGTGCTGGCAGCTATTGACAAAGGTTTAGAACCTTACAAAAAACTATTCCGCAGAGGCATCACCCAAGAAGATATTGCCAAACTTACTGAGATACGCATCAAGAGAATTTCGAAATTCGACGCATTCAAAGCAGATGAACATATCAAGGGTGTAAACGAATCTATTGCCGAAGTAAGCCATAATATCGAACACTTAAATGATTACGCCATCAAATATTACGAAGGCATACTCAAAAAATATGGTAAAGGGCGTGAGCGCAAAACGGAAATCAGACAATTCGAAACCATCCAAGCCAATACGGTTGCTATTGCGAATGCAAAATTATATGTCAATTGGAAAGAAGGTTTTGTCGGTACAGGGCTTAAAAAAGATGAATTCCTTTTTGACTGTTCCGACTTAGATCAAATCATCGTATTCCGAAAAGACGGTAAAATGAGCGTTAGCAAAGTAGCGGACAAAACCTTTGTGGGAAAAGATATTGTGCATGTAGACATTTTTAAAAAAAATGACGAACGCACTACTTACAACCTCATTTACCTTGAGGGCAAAACAGGTATAGCCTATGGCAAGCGTTTTAATGTAACGGGAGTAACCCGAGACAAAGAATACGATTTGACCAAAGGTAACCCCAACAGCAAAATCCTCTATTTCACTGCCAATCCGAACGGAGAAGCAGAGATTGTCAATATCACACTATCGCCAGGCAGTAAAGCGCGTATCAAAACTTTAGATTTCTTTTTTGAGACCTTAGATATTAAAGGCAGAAGTGCAGGGGGGAATCAAGTTACGAAATATCCTATCAAAAGTATTAAACTAAAAGAGAAAGGAAAATCAACCCTTTCTGCACTCAAAATTTGGTTTGACCCCAATACGGGCAGGCTGAACAAAGATGAACATGGACAACTCTTAGGTCGTTTTGCCGAAGGGGATAGAATTATTGCTTTCTACAAAGACGGCAGTTATGAGTTAACCGATTTTGAATTGACTAATCGCTACGAAACATCTGACACGCTGCTGATTGAAAAATTTCACCCCGAAAATATCGTCTCCGCTATCTATTTCGATGCGTCGGGCAACCAATTTTATTGCAAGCGATTTGTAGTCGAAACTCAAACGCTCAAAAATAAATTTTCCTTCATCAAAGAAGGAAATGGCAATGAATTAAAATTGGTGAGTACTCACTCCGATCCCAATGCTATTATACGCAGTGGCAAGAAAAAGAGCGAATGGATAGAAGAACAAATTGCACTCCACGAATATTGCGAAGTAACGGGTTGGAAAGCCATTGGCAAAAAACTGAACATCTTGGATGTCAAAGAAATAACCTTGATACCCAACGAAGAAACAGATGCCGAAAATCCAACTTTATTTTAATAAAAAAGATTTACCTTTAGGATACTGAAAAACAAAACTTTTAGAGAATTGCCTACCCAACAGTGATGAAAAAAATTGAACTCGAAATTGTAGCTTTATCGCATAGCATTACTCAAAATAATTCCTATGCAATAGTACTCGGAGAAATAAGTGGCCAACGCAAAATGCCTATTGTTATTGGTGCTTTTGAGGCGCAAGCAATAGCTGTAGCCTTAGAGCGGATGAAACCCAATCGACCACTGACACACGACTTGTTTTTTAGCTTCATGACGAAGTTTAACATTGACCTTTTAGAGGTGATTGTATATAAAATTGAAGAAGGCATCTTTTTTTCGAAACTAATTTGTATCCAAAACAATGCTGAAATTATTGAAATAGACTCTCGCACTTCTGATGCTTTGGCATTGGCGGTACGGGCTAATTGCCGCATTTATACTTATGAAAGCATTATGGAATCGGCAAGCCTGTATCTCAACAATGAAGACAGACCTGCCAAAAGATCCATACAAGCAAAATCTGCTTCAGAAGAACCCTATAAAAACAAGGAAGATGGAACAGATTTGAAAAGTATGAGCTACGAAGAATTGTATGTACTGCTACAGCAAGTCTTAGAACAAGAAGATTATGTCAGAGCGATTAGTATTCGGGACGAAATCAACAACAGAAGTAAGAAAGATTAGCTACATAACAAAACTTGAAACGCTACGTTTATACTCTTCAATACCAACACAATGAAAACTAAAATACTGTTGTCCTTAATGATAAGCTGCACATGCCGACTCAATGCAGTAGCGCAACGAAATTGCGGACAAGTATTGATGCTCCAACATTTGGAAGAACAACATCCAGGGAGTATGAAGCAAATCGCAGCAGAACGAAAAAATGTATTGGAGAAGGCATTATCCAATACGAACAAAACACCCAGTATAGCCACTACAAAAACAACCAATTCTATATTAATCCCTGTCGTCTTTCATTTTGTAATAGATTCAAATGCCTTTAACAGTATCGGTGGGATTGCAGGCATCGAAAATAGAATCAATAGCCAACTAACAGTAATCAATAACGACTTTAATGCCCAAAATGCCGATCAGAGTAAAATCCCAACAGTATGGAAACCATTGTTTGCCAACGTGGGTATCCAATTTGGCTTGGCGACTACTTCGCCCACAGGCAACGCAAGTGTAGGCTACGACTTACGCATCGTACCCAATGGCACCCGATACGACATCACTAATGGTGCCAAAGCGGCAAAGTTTAGTGCTTCTGGCGGTATTGACGCTTGGGACAATACGCGTTATTTGAATATCTGGGTAGCCAACTTATATGTTGCAAGCTCCACCGCATTGGGCGTAACTACACCGCCCACATTCCCTGGCTATAGCCTCCCCGAGCTTGGTGTAACCATCAATTATTTGGCATTCGGTTCGCGCACCAGTGCCAGTCAACCTTTTATTAGAAATATAGACAGAGGTAGAACCTTGACCCACGAGCTCGGTCATTATTTCTTCTTGATACATACTTGGGGCGATGATGGCGGCCTTTGCCCCGGGACGGGAGGAATAGATGATGGCATTGCCGAAACCCCCCCCGAAACCGATGCAATATTTAATGCGCCCAGCTTCCCCAAATTTGATGCATGCAGCCCTTCGGGAAATGGCGTGATGTTTATGAACTATATGGATTATACCGACGATACAGCGATGTTTCTGTTTACCAATCAGCAAGCGGCGGTAATGCAGGCAGAGCTTGCTGTCGGTGGTCACTCTAATTCCTTGGCACTGCACCCCTACTTGGCAGATACCAATTTTAAAACCATCAAGGATGTCAAAATTTACCCCAACCCTACGAGCGATTATATCAATATCGAATACAACTCGCTTCAGTATAAATTGCTGAAAGTAGATGTTGTAGATATGCAGGGCAAAAGAATCATTCAAAAAGAAGAACCCAATATCAGCCAATTAGATATAAGGGGCTTGCCCAGTGCTATCTACATCATCAACTGTTATTTCGAACATAAAGTTTACACTCAAAAAATTAGGGTACAATAATGCAACTCACAGGGATAGACGAGATTATCGAGCAAACAACAGACCAAGAATTAAAGAGTATTGCCCAAAAAATCAAAAGAAACGAAAGAATAACGGAAGCGGAAGGGCTCACGCTATTCGAGAAAGGCGAACTTAGTTTTGTAGGCTCCTTGGCCAACTATGTGGCTCAAAATTTACACCAAAACAAAGTCTATTTCAATCGTAATTTCCATATCGAACCCACTAATGTCTGTGTATTCACTTGCCATTTTTGCTCTTATTCGCGCCTTTACAAACAGCGCGACGAGGGCTGGGAATTGAGTTTGGAACAAATGATGGACATTGTCCGAAAATATGATGGGCAACCAGTCACTGAAGTACATATAGTGGGTGGTGTACATCCTAAAATGAACCTTGAATTTTTCTGCGAACTATTGGAAAAAATTCGTGCACACCGACCTGGCTTGCACCTCAAAGGCTTCACGGCGGTAGAGCTTGACTATATGTTTCGCAAAGCAAAATTGAGTGTACAAGAAGGATTGCAAAAATTGAAAGATGCCGGATTGCAATCTCTGCCCGGGGGCGGTGCCGAAATATTTGCGCCCGAAATACGCAAAAAAATCTGTGCCGACAAGGTGGATGCTGAGGGATGGCTACAAATACACGAAACCGCCCACCAATTGGGCATGCCCTCCAATGCAACGATGCTGTACGGTCATTACGAAAATGATACTCATCGTATAGACCACATGAGTCGCCTACGCCAATTGCAAGACAAAACCAATGCTTTTAATTGTTTCATACCCCTCAAGTACCGCAGTGGCAATAACGATATGAGCCATTTGGGCGAAGTCAGTTTGCTAGAAGATATGCGCCTGTATGCCATTGCTCGCCTATTTATGGACAATTTCAAAAACCTGAAAGCTTATTGGCCCATGCTGGGGCGTCAAAATGCCCAATTAAGTCTGTCTTTTGGCGTGAATGACCTAGATGGCACCATAGACGATACTACCAAAATATACTCGATGGCAGGAGCCGAAGAGCAAAGCCCCGCAATGAGTACAGACGACATTTGCAGGCTCATACAATCGGTAGGAAAAGTAGCGGTAGAAAGAGATTCCCGCTACAATGAACTTAAAGTATATCATTCGGAAGAAACGACGCCTGCCGACCGCTGACAAAAAATGATAGGCTAATATTTTGCTTTACGAAAATTTTATTTCTATCTTCGTCCTCAATGCAACAATTACTTGGTCTGTAAACCTTGTGAAACAATTAGAAAATAATCGTTCAAATTAATTAACTCAATGCGCAAATACCTTACTCTAGTTTTATTGGTGCTATCGGCGTTTATGCTATCAGCAACTCTTTCTTCTTGCTTTATGTTCAGGAGACATGGCACACCACAGTTCCGTCAGCAGCCTCCTCCTCGTACCAATACGACAAGCTACAACAGAAAAGGAGTGAGAACAAAAACTAAAGATCGTAACTACAAAAATCAGTACCGCTCCGATTATCGCGGACACAGAGGTGGGCGCGATCCTTACCATTATCGCCAAAGCAGATATAGATACTAATATTCGTTTATAGTCATCCATTAAAAGGCATCTCCCCAAAAAGAGATGCCTTTTTAAATAAAAGATTAATTACCCAAACGCATGAAACCCGAAAGAAAAGCAAGAATGGATGCCGTACTGCATCTTCGTCAGCCCGATCTTGTTGTGGTACTCGAAAATGTAGAAGACCCTCATAATATTGGTGCAGTAATGCGTAGTGCCGATTCTGTAGGCGTGCAAGATATTTATGTCATCAATACCATCATAGACCCCAACGAGTACCGTGGCAAACGCAGTGCTGCCAGTGCCGAAAAATGGTTAGACATACACCATTTCGATACAGTAGCCGATTGTATCACGGAACTAAAAAACAAAGGCTTTCAAATATGGGCAACGCATTTAGGCGTAGCCGCAGCAGAAATTTATAGCGTAGATTTTACCCAGCCTATTGCCCTAGTTTTTGGCAGTGAGCGGCAAGGTCTTAGCAACGAATTGCTCAACTATTGCGATGGCAATTTTATTATTCCGCAAGTGGGGATGATTCAATCGCTGAATATATCGGTAGCCTGTGCCATTAGCCTCTACGAAGCTTTTAGACAACGACAAGCCAAAGGGCTATATGGAACAAATCACTTTGAAACTGAGCGAGAAGCCGCTATTAGAAGCAATTGGGGCAAACAATATGAACACTAATCAACTGTAGCATTTTTCGTTGCAGCAGATGATTTTTGCAGCATTTGAAAAACCAACCAACCAAACACTACCTGCTCCAGATTCCAGCTCCAAAAAAAGGGCTTTTGTATTGGTGTAATACAAAAGCCCTTTTTAAAATGCTTTAATTAATAGTCTATTATTGTTTGATTACTTTAAAATGCACTGTATTCCCATTGTTCTGCACAATGCG
>JASGCQ010000052.1 GCA_030054025.1 Phycisphaerales bacterium
ATATAATCTACAGTTGTACAAGCGTCGTACTGGGCTGAGGCGGGGCTGTAGCCTGCTAAGAGTAGTAATAAAAATAGGTAAATTTTTTTCATTTAGTTTTTTTTGGGTGTGTTCATTGTGTGCAAAAGTAGGCAAAATATTTAAAAAATAAAATTGTTCTGACCAGTAAATTAATGGGCATTGTCCGCAGCTTTGCTACCCTCTATTTTAGGGCTATTGCTTCTCCCCGCGCACATTAAAAAAAGCCTTCGATGATTATCGAAGGCTTTTTCATCATGCTAACTAATTAATTAGGATGCTCAAGGAACTATTTGAAGACCCGATGAATCCCTTTGTCATACTGTGAGCGAAGAGAAAGTATTAGACAAAGGGGGGTCATTTGGTGGCGATGATAAAGCATCTTATTGCTACCCTTGATTATTCTCTACCAGCCTGTATCGTATAATAATACATCCCATTACGGTCGGGATAAAAACCCTCCAGTTGAATGATGCCGTTACCCGATAAGGCTTTTTCTACATCAGCAGCTTCTTGGACGGGATTGCCATTTACTCCAGTAATGATAAAACCATTACGCACATTGGCTTGCGCCAGTACACCCGAACTCAAATCGTTCACGACTACCCCATTTTTGGTATTCAATTTTCTTTGCTCTTCGTTGGTCAACGTTCTAAATGTTGCCCCCCAACTGCTTGTTGTAGCCGATTTTTCACTCACAACAGCGGTAGTACCCTTGATGTTTTTGAGTTCTACATTTGCTGTCATGGTTTTGCTCCCACGCAAGAATCTAACCGTAATATGGTCGCCTGGTTTGTAGCGTGATACTTGCTCATTGAGTTGCGGAATCGTGCTTACTTTTACATTATTCACGGCGGTAATGAAATCCCCTTTTTGAATACCTGCTGCTTTGGCACCTCCTGTGGGCGACACATTGGCTACGAAAACACCTTCTGTTTCGTCCAATTTGTGAGCAACAATTTCATCTTTTGAGGCGTTTTTGAAATCTTTGGGTTCGATACCCAAAAAGCCTCTTTGGACAGCCCCATATTGGATGATGTCGGCTGTAGCCTTCTTCACGATATTAGCAGGGATGGCATAAGAATAACCTGCATAGCTGCCTGTGGGTGAAGCAATGGCAGAATTGATACCGATGAGCTGACCTGTAGTATTCACTAGAGGTCCGCCACTGTTACCTGGATTTACGGCGGCATCCGTTTGGATATAAGATTCTATTGCCGAGCGTGATTTTTGAGCATTCAAGCCAAGGCTTCTGCCCTTAGCACTCACAATACCTGCTGTAACGGTAGCATCAAGCGAGAGCGGATAGCCTACTGCCAATACCCACTCGCCCAAGTGTACCTCGTCTGAATTGCCGAATTCAATATAGGGCAAATTTTCTACTTCTATTTTGAGTACTGCCAAATCGGTAGAAGGGTCGGTGCCAATTACTTTTGCCTGTGCGCTGTTGCGGTCGTTGAAGGTAACGGTCACCACATCGGCACCACTTACTACGTGGTTGTTGGTGACAATATATCCATCGGGCGAAATAACAACACCCGAACCAGATCCCATTTGTTCAGGTGTATGGTATTGGCGTAAGTAATTGTCGCCAAACAATTCGGCAAGAGGATCACGGGCAAGCAAGGTACGTGAGTTGATGGTGGTTTTGATATGCACTACTGCTTTTACGCTTGATTCTGCTGCATTTCTGAAATCGATGGGGGGGGCTTTGAAGCCCGCATTGTCTGCATTATAGCCTACATAATTTACGGGCAATTGTGTTG
Source organism: Phycisphaerales bacterium (assembly GCA_030054025.1). Taxonomy (GTDB): domain Bacteria; phylum Bacteroidota; class Bacteroidia; order Chitinophagales; family Chitinophagaceae; genus Rurimicrobium. Next base: position 1,785 of record JASGCQ010000052.1, read on the forward strand.
TTTTATTGTCCCCAAAAACACCATTACTTTTGCTAAAGTGCTTTACGGCAGAAAGCGTAGCTACCGAGGTCAATGCTGCGGTGAGTATCACCGGAAATAAGTTGCGTTTCATAGAGGTAAATTTTTTAGTTAGCCAAAAATAAAAAGCAAGTTTTTTAAAAAAAAGTTAAAAGACAACCTGGTAAAGGCTTTTAACGGATTGTTTTGTAATGTTGGTGAAGCACTCTATACAACCCGTCTCTAGCCCACTGAAAGTGAACTAAACATTCAGTAGCTATTTTATATCGGAGCAACAACTAAAATGTGTGATAAACTAGCTCGGTATAACAAAGGGTTTGATTTGGTTATAGAACTAAAATTTATACCCATTTAACATCCAATTGGCTCCATTCTTTTTCTTGCAAAAAGCCTTTGTGAAGTTTTGTGTTGGAGGATCAACTGCAAAGAAGCTCTAATACCCCAATTAACAGTTCAAATGCTATAATCTCTACAAAAAGAAAATGCAGCCCTTGGACTGCAATTTTTACTATTCGGTGTTTTTAAAACAAGTACTATTTATTGGCTTTCAGACCTGCATTAGTCAGATAAGGAGCTACTTCCATTTTGTGTCCTATCATTTCTTCAAAAGCCATGTTCAAATCCACGCTATTGCCCACGGACAAAATATATTGTCGGAATCTGTCGCAATTGGCACGAGTCATGCCGCCATTTGCTTTAAACCAATCGTACACATTATAATCAAGCGTTTTGCTCCAGGTATAGGCATAATAGCCTGCGCTGTAGCCGCCGCCCCATATATGCGCAAAGTAAGGCGTGTGGTAGCGTGTAGGCACTTCTTTGACCCATAAACCATATTGGGTCAATGCAGCTTGTTCAAAATCGTTTGCGGGTTTGAAATCGTCTTTGTTGCTGACCGAATGCCAAGCCATATCCAAAGTAGCGGCTGCCAAAAGCTCGGTAATCGTATATCCTTGATTGAAGGATGCTGCTTTGGTGATTTTATCAATCAATGCCTGGGGGATTACTTCTTTTGTTTTGTAATGCAGGGCGTAGTTTTTCAACACGATGGGGTCAAGAGCCGCATGCTCGTTGATTTGCGAAGGAAATTCCACATAATCTCTGGGCACACTGGTACCCGAAAGGCTGGTGTATTGTTGGTTGGCAAACAAACCATGCAAGGTGTGTCCGAATTCGTGAAACATGGTGGTTACATCATCAAAACTGATTAAAGACGGGTTGCCATCTACGGGTTTGGCAAAATTAAACACGTTGATGATAACAGGTTTTTGTTTGAGGTAATGCGATTGGTTTACGAGATTGTTCATCCAAGCACCGCCGTTTTTATTGTCGCGGGTATAGAAGTCCAAATAGTAAATCGCCATGCTTTTGCCATCTCTGTCAAACACTTCGTAAGCCACTACATCGGGGTGATAGAGGGGTAAATCTTGACGCACTTTAAAGCTGATGCCGTACATCTGTTGGGCAGCAAAAAAGACCCCTTTTTCCAATACGGTGCTGACTTCAAAATAAGGACGGATTTGGCTTTCGTCTAAATCGTATTTGGCTTTGCGTACTTGCTCGGCATAGAAATCCCAGTCCCAAGGCTCTAGTTTGAAACCGCCTTTTTGAGCATCTATGAGGCGCTGAATGTCTTTGGCTTCTTCTTTAGCTCTTTGCACGGCAGGTGTTGCAATCTCCGCCAATAAGTGCATCGCAGCTTCGGGCGTTTTTGCCATTTGGTCTTGCAATTTCCATTCTGCAAAGCTCTTTTTGCCCATTAGTTGGGCTTTTTCCAATCTCAGTTGTGCCATTTGCTCTAGTATGGATCGGGTATCGCCTTCATCGCCTTTCTCGGCACGCTTCCAAGAAGCCGTAAATATTTTTTCTCTCGAAGCTCTGTTTTTGAGCGTCATCAGCGGTGGTTGTTGTGTGGTGTTGATGATGCCAATGGCAAATTTTCCTGCTTTACCCTCTTCTTTGGCTTTGGCTTTTGCTGCTTCTATCTCGGCTTTCGACAGTCCTTCCAACTCGGCTTCGCTATCAAAATAGACGGTCGCATTTTTGCGTGCTACCAATAGTTTGTTGTTGTATTGCGTACTCAAGGTTGCCAATTGCTCATTGAGTTTTTTCATTTTTTCTTTAGCCGCATCATCGAGGTTGGCTCCTGCCATCTCAAATTGTTGCAGATAGTATTCGGTCAATTTTTTGTCTTCGCCTTGCAGCTTTGCTACATCCAGGGCTTTTATCCTTTGGTATATTTTGCTGTTGAGGTAGAGCTTGTCGCTATGTGCCGAAAAGATGGGCGCATATTGTTCCTCTATCTTTTGCAAAGTAGGATTGGTATTGGCAGCGGTCATATTGCTGAAAATCATGGTGGCTCTTGCCAAGTCTTCGCCACTGGTTTCGATTGCCAGTACGGTGTTTTGAAAAGTCGGAGCCTCCGCATTGTTGGCTATTTTTTCTATTTCTTCATCGTGCTTTTTGAGTGCGTAGTCAAAAGCAGGTTTGAAATGTTCGTCTTTAATCAGGTCGAAACGAGGAGCCTGATATTGCAAATCGCTTTTTTGCATTAAGGGATTTTGGCTCGTGTTGCCGGCAGCAGCAGGCTCTTGCCCATTTTTGCAAGCCGTTAAAAGACTAAGGGACATGAGGGAAAATAATTTGATAGAAAGATGCTTCATACAGCTTTTTTATTTTGAAGGCTAAAATTAGGGGGATTTTTTGGCTTTGGGTAAAAATGAAGATTAAACAAAAAATCTATTTTTGATGAATTAGAAAATATCAGCTTAAACACTAACTTAGCAATTATAAATTTCACATCAAAGCAGATGAAAAACAAGTATCTAAGCTATATTTCTGATGCACATTTTTTGATTTGTATAGGTAATCTACATAAATCATATTTAAAGGCGAAGAACAATATCACAAAAAAGAATTTTTATTCAAATAAGGTTGACTCTATTAAGCTGACATTTGATGCAAAGTTTAACGATACAGACGAAGAAAGCCTTATTCAGTCAGAGATATTGAGGCAAATAGATAAGTCAATCAATAATTCAATCGGAACTTTTCATGAACAAATTTTGGGCGGAATAAAAGGTTTTGAAGCAGGTAATTTAAGTGGTTATGACATCAAAGCCAAAGACGATACTTTGTTTGCGGACATCAAGAACAAGCACAACACAATGAACAGTAGTGCAGCAGAAGCATTGTTTCAAAAATTAGCACGTTATGCAAACGACTATAAAAAAGCAAAGTGCTATTGGGTTCAAATATTAGCAAAAGGGAGTTTCTGTGAATTATGGAATGGCGACATCAATGGAAAAGAATACAGCCACAGCAGAGTATATAAAATTTCAGGTGACCAATTCTACGCTTTACTTTCAGGACAAGACGATGCAATGCTTCAACTTTATAAAGTATTGCCAATTGCCATAAAAGACTACTTGAAATCTGCTGACCAAAATGAAGAGATTGCTGAAAACTCCGCCTTGAACGAAATAAAGTCAAAGACTAAAAAGAGTAAGCGAAGTATTTTAGACCAAATTACTTTTGAAAATTACAGCTACTATCTTGGCTTTAATAAGTTATAGTATTGGTTTAAAAACTTGACAATAGAATAGCCAACTTCAGTTCCTAAATTCACGGGAACTGCGTTCCCAATTTGTTTGTATTGTTGAGCCATTGAACCCTCAAATTTCCAATCGTCAGGAAAGGTTTGTATTCGTGCATATTCACGAACAGTAAACGGTCGAGTTTCATCAGGATGACATCTTTCCGTTTGTTTTTGTGCAGGACTGCAAGTAAGCGTTAAACAAGGTTCATCCCAGCCTATTCGCCTTGCTATTCCTGTTTTGCCGCCACCTAAATGAAAACTACCCCCCATAAACTCTTTTTGAATTTTTAGTGGTAAATCACGCCAGTAACCTTTTTGTGGGACTAAATCTAAAACGGCTTTTTTACTTTGTGGATATTTTGCTCCAGTTGACTTTGGAACATTTGTATCAAACAGTTCGCCTTTTTTCAAGGCATCTTTCAAATTATATATTTTCTTGTGCGGTTTTGGATACTCATATTGCAAATCAATATCTTTTCTAATTCCAACTAAAATCAAACGTTCTCTTTTTTGCGGCACTCTGTAATTTATGGCTTTCAGCACTTGGACAGGAACAACATTGTAACCAATTTCGTCTAAAATTGAAATCATTCCTTGCAAGGTTTTTCCGTTTTCGTGACTTAACAAACCACGGACATTTTCGCCAATACAAATCGGTGGGTTTACTTCTTTTACAACTCTTGCAAACTCATAAAACAAGGTTCCTCTTGCATCTGCAAGACCTAACTTTTTACCTGCGTAACTAAACGCTTGACAAGGAAAACCACCAGTAACGACATCAACTTTGTTATGATATTTAGAGAAATCAAACGCCTTAATATCGCCTTCCAATACTTTCCAGTTTGGACGGTTTTTTCGCAACGTTTGACAAGCCCATTTATCAATTTCATTCAATGCAACACATTTCAGACCCGCTTTTTCCATTCCGACAGCCAAACCACCGGCACCAGCAAACAACTCTAAGACTGTGTATTCATTATGTGGCTCAACATAATTGGTTATAACATCTTTGGCATCGTGGTTGACAAAGTCAGCAAACAGCGTTTCAACTTGTTCTCGTTTATAGACACGGTAGTTACTCATTGGTTCACGGACAGCAGACAACTTACCTTCTCTATCCCAACGTCTGAGTGTTTCTTTGCTTTTGCCTATGAGTTCAGAGGCTTCGGAGAGTGTTAAATATTCATTCATAACCAAGTAGTTTAACCTTATACAATGGTTACAAATATATGGTTTCGATTTTCTCTATCAAAAGAAATTATAAAAAATATTTAAAAGCACCAACGCCACCCTATCAGGTGGCGTTGCTTATTTATGTACACGTTCTAAGTTTTCTAATTATTCCCTCATCATTTCGGCAATTACATCGGCTATTTGCTCGGCGTTGGGTTTGGAGAAATAGTCGCCATCGGTGGCATAGGCTGGTCGGTGGGCTTTGGCAGAAATGGTGCGTGGTGCAGCATCTACATAGCGGTAACCGCCTTGCAATTCCATCACTTGCTGATACATATAGGCAGTAGCTCCTCCGGGTACATCTTCGTCTATAAAGACAATACGGCTCGTTTTTTTCAAGGATTCCAATATCACATGGTTGATGTCGAAAGGTAAGAGTGTACGCACATCCAATACTTCGCAAGAGATACCTTGGGGTGCCAAATAATTATCAATGGCTTCTTGTATCACACGCAGTGTAGAACCGTAAGAAACGATGGTAATGTCTTCGCCGCTTTGTACCACCTCGGGTACGCCCAAGGGTACGGTAAAGCTATTGAGGTTGGTGGGTACACGTTCTTTGAGGCGGTAACCATTGAGACATTCAATCACAATACCCGGTTCGTCGCTCGCCAATAAGGTATTGTATATGCCTGCTGCCTGAGTCATATCGCGCGGTACGCAAAGGTACATGCCTCTGACGCTGTTGATGATCATACCCATAGGCGAACCGCTGTGCCAGATACCCTCTAAGCGGTGTCCGCGAGTACGGATAATCAAAGGGCATTTTTGTCCGCCAAAGGTGCGGTATTGGAGTGTGGCTACATCGTCGCAAAGGGGTTGCAGAGCATAAAGCAGGTAATCTAAGTATTGAATCTCGGCAATGGGGCGCAACCCGCGGAGTGCCATGCCCAAGCCTTGCCCTACGATGGTGGCTTCGCGAATACCAGTGTCGGTAATGCGGAGTTCGCCATATTTGTCTTGCAGTCCGGCAAAACCTTGGTTGACATCGCCAATCTTACCCAAGTCTTCGCCAAAGGCAAATACCGAAGGATTAGTGGCAAAAAGGTTGTCGAAATATTTGTTGAGTATTTCGTATCCGTTCAATTGTTGTCCCTCGCTGTCGTATTCGGGTTTTATTTCCTGAACTTTGAGTGCATTTTGGGCAGATTGTGAGTGTTGGAAAGAGCTGAATTTTTGTTCGTTGTCTTCTTTCAAACCATCGAAATAGTTGCGCAAAGCACGAACGGCTTCGTTGTTGGTACCGGCGCACAATGCCAATACTTTATAGATGGTTTGCATCACATCCTTACGGATGGGTTCTTTGATGGCAGTGAGTTTTTGCACTAAGGCAGCAATTTGTTCACCATTAGCGGCGCCTTGCATCACTACTTGATTGCAGAGTGTAGCGGTTTGTTGTACTTGTTGCTGTATAGGGCGAATAAATTTTTCCCAGGCGCGCTGTTTGCTCTCGCGTGCGGCTTGTTTCGCTTCTTCTTCTATAGAGAGTAGTGTTTCTTCATCGGAAATGGCATTGGTCAAGATAAATTCTTTCATCTTCACGATACAGTCCATGTCTTTTTCGAACTGTAAGCGTTCTTTGCTCTTGTAGCGTTCGTGCGAACCCGATGTAGAGTGTCCTTGGGGTTGGGTAATTTCTTGAATATGGAATATCGTGGGTATCTGTGTTTGTCGTACTCTTTGTATGCCTTGTTTGATAGTGCCCATAAGCTCCGCATAGTCCCAACCTTTGATGGTTTCGATATGGATGCCCCCTGATTGCTCATCCCATTTCATCCCTGACAGGGCTTGAGAAATCGAATTTTTGGTAGTTTGGTATTTGCGCGGAACAGAAATGCCGTAGCCATCATCCCAAACAAAAACGGCTAAGGGTACTTGCAATACGCCTGCGGCATTGATGGATTCCCAAAAAAGCCCTTCGGAGGTAGAGGCATCGCCTATGGTGCAAAAGATAACTTCGTTGCCGTTGTTGCTGAATTTTTCGAAACCTGTTTGCAATTCTACTACGTTGCGATACATTTTGGAGGCATAAGCCATCCCTAAGGCACGAACCATTTGACCTGCTGTGGGCGATATGTCGCTGGATGATTGCGGGCTGTCCAATAAATTTTTCCAATTGCCTTGTTCGTCGAGCCATCGGGTGCCGTAGTGTCCATTCATCATTCTGCCTGCGGTGGCGGGTTCTTCGTCCACATCTGGATTGGCGTAGAGTTGTGCAAAGAATTTTTCGACATCGCTCATACCAGTAGCAAACATCAAGGTTTGATCGCGGTAGTAGCCGGAGCGGATATCGCCGGGCTGCATACATTTGGATACAGCCAGTTGTGCCAATTCTTTACCATCGCCAAAGATGCCGAATTTAGCTTTGCCTGTCAATACTTCTTTACGTCCAATTAAGCTCGCTTCTCTGCTGGAGATTACTAAGCGATAATCGGCTAATAGTTCTGTTTTAAATTCTTCGAACGAAATTTTATAGTTATTTGCAGTTACAGATTCGTTAGACATAAAGTGGCAACGTTTACATTAAGCGACAAAGATAATAGATAATATTACCTTGCTTTAAAAATCGAAAAAAATTATATAATGTCACTAGCTGCTTCCATTATTTGGACTGCAAACGAACAACGGGTACAATCATTTCTTCGATAGAGATGCCACCATGTTGAAAGGTATTGCGGTAATAGTTGACGTAATAATTGTAATTGTTGGGATAACACAAAAACATATCTTCTTTGGCGAAGATAAATGTGGAACTCACATTGGGGCGTGGTAGTCCTGCCAATTTGGGGTCGCGGAATGCCAACACATCTTTTTCTTCGTATTGTAAATTGCGCCCGTGTTTGTAACGGAGATTACTGGTGGTGGCTCTATCGCCAATGACTTTACTAGGATTTTTTACTTTTTGGGTACCGTGGTCGGTGGTAATCATGAGTTGAATATCTTTTTCGGCAATTTTGCGCAAGGCTCCGAACAAGGGCGAATGCTCGAACCAACTGAGGGTGAGCGAGCGATAAGAGGCTTCGTCTCCTGCCAATTCTTTCAACACCTCCATCTCGGTACGGGCATGAGAGAGCATATCTACAAAGTTGTACACAATAACGGTAAGGTCGTTTTTGAGGTAGTTGTGGATATTGTCTTCTAATGATTTGGCATCATCATTATTGGTGATCTTGATGTACTGAGTCTTCAATTTATCCAAGCCCAGTGTTTTCATTTGCCCTTTTAAGAAGAGTTCTTCGTGTAGGTTTTTGCCACCTTCCACGTCATCGTTTTTCCATTCGTTGGGAAATTTTTTCTCAATGTCAATGGGCAACATGCCCGCAAATAAGGCATTGCGGCAATATTGGGTAGCGGTGGGCAATATGCTGTAAAACAAATCTTCGTCCACGATGCGGTAGAAGTCGGCGAGTATATGCTGGATGACTTTCCATTGGTCGAAACGAAGATTGTCTATCACGATTAAAAAGGTAGGCTTTTCGGCACTGAGGTAGGGTGCGATTTTGTTTTTGAATACTTGATGCGACATCAATGGTGCTTCGGATTTGCCGAGTACCCAGTCGGAATAATTTTTGGCAACGTATTTAAAGAACTCCGAATTGGCTTCACCTTTTTGAGAATGGAGGATTTCCATCATTTCAGTACTGCCGCTTTTGGTCATTTCCAATTCCCAAAACACCAATTTTTTATACAATTCTTTCCACTCTTCGTGGTTGGGTCTGTCATTCAATGCCATGAAGAGGTTGCGAAATTCTTGTTGATAGGCAAAGGTTGTTTTTTCGGAAATCAATCGTTTGCCATCCATGATTTTTTTGAGCGAGAGCAATACCTGATTGGGATTTACGGGCTTGATGAGGTAATCGGAAATCTGTGCACCGATGGCTTCTTCCATGATGTTTTCGGCTTCATTTTTGGTGACCATCACTACGGGTAGGTCTTGCCATTGCTCCTTTATTTTTTGCAAAGTTTCCAACCCAGTCATTCCTGGCATACTTTCGTCTAAGAGTACAATATCTATTTCTTTTTCTTTCAATAATTCTAAAGCATCGTAACCATTAGAGATAGGTGTTACACTATAGCCCTTATTCTCCAAAAAAAGTATTTGCGATTTTAGTGAATCAATTTCGTCGTCCACCCAAAGTATATGCCCTAATGAAGTATTGCTCATAATAAAGTAATGATTGAAATGCTAATGTAGAAACTATCGTGCCGCCTTTATCTGCTTTAACGGAAAATTGGGACTTATTATTACTTGGGTTTATGTTCTTGCCCTCAATTTATAAATTCTAAAGTGCATGAAGTACATTTGCCTGAATTTAATAGGTAATCGGTATGAAAAGAATACTGCAATTAGCGATAATTGCGCTTTGTGCGCACAACGTGGGATGGTCACAAGAAATGAGTGGCTTTCGCACGGACAATTATAATGGTGTGAATGGAGCCTTCTTCAATCCTGCAAATTTGGCAGACAATCATTTTAAGATAGACGTAGGTATTGTTGGTCTTAATGTATTTGCGGGCAATAAGAATAGTTCGTTTAGCTTTAAGACTTTTTCTGATTTCAATGCCGATACGGGTGCTTTGAACAAATTGGTGGGCAGTGGTAATGTGAACAGCATTATGTTTAATCTGGCAGTGAATATGCCCTCGGTTTCGTATCAGATTTCCGAAAAAACCACCGTTGCTTTTTTATCCCGAACAAGGATGTTGTTTGATGTGCGTGATTTTGACGGCACTCTAATCAATTCTATCAACAATGAGGCGCAAAAGGGCAGTTTCCCCTATTCTATCAGCAACAATACGAACATACGTTTTAATGTCAATGCTTTTTCGGAGTTTGGTTTATCCTTGGGACAGGTAGTGCTCCATTCGGGCAAGCATTTTTTGAAAGTAGGTGCTACAGTAAAATATTTGGGAGGTATTGGCAATGGCTATTTTCAAATCAATAACCTCAAAGCCACCATTGGCGGGGACACGAATGGTAAGAACGCATATCTTACCAATTCGTCGGGTTCTATTGCAGTAGGTATGGGTGGTGTTGATATCAATAAATTTGATAACATTCAAATGAAATTTCAAGCGTCAGGTTTTGGTGCCGATTTGGGATTGGTATATGAGTATAGACCCGAAAATCTAAGCGAAGAAAGAATTCCATATCAATTCAAACTGAGTGCTGCTTTGTTGGATATAGGGGGCATTAAATACAATTTAATCCCTTCCTCCTCGGCTGCTTATACCATCAATATATCTCCTAGTCAGCAATTTAACCTGAATGCTTTTGACGGCAAAAGTGCCAGCGACTTAAAATCTGTATTGAATGCTTATCCTGCCTACTTTAGCCCAACTGCGGGATTAAACAATAGCAGTTATCGAGTATCGCTACCTAGCACTTTACAAATCGGGGGCGACATCAGGGCTATCAATCGGATTTATGTAGCGGTGAATGTACAAACTGCCTTGACCAGCAATGCCGATAAAGCCTATAATGCGCAATCGGTAAGTGGTTTTGCCATTACGCCTCGTTTTGAAACCAAAATGTTGGCGGTATACCTACCCATTACTTACAATAATCTATCGGGTACTAATATCGGCTTGGGGTTTAGGTCCGGGCCACTATATGCAGGTTGCGCTAGTATCATGAGTATGCTCTTTGGCAACTCCAAACAAGCAGATTTTTATTTTGGCTTTAGAGTAGGCCTAAGTTCAAAAACCAGTCATTAGTTGTATTTATGAATAATTACCGTCATCTTAGCCAAGTCCAAAGATACCACATTGAGGCATTACTCAAAGCGGGTCTTTCACAAACAGCTATTGCCAAGCAATTGGCTGTGCATCGCAGTACCATTAGTAGAGAAATAAGGCGAAACAGTTCACAAGCTGCACTGGCACCCGATAAGTACAAAGCAACAGATGCACAACTTTGCGCACAAAGCAGAAGCAAAAAATCCTAGTGCCAAAAAATAAAAAATCCCTGGCTCATTAGACGTTTAATTGGGTTGCTACGCCACGATTCGATTCCGCAACAAATATACCCCGTTTGTAAAAAGCGTGGGCTAAAAATTGCTGCGTACCGAAGGCATTTATTTGTGAATTTATAAACACCGATTCAAGTATCATTATGACCTCACAAAGCATCGCCTCCGACAATGGAACAGAATAGGTATTCAACCCAAAATAAATGCCAGTTCTAGGAAACAAACTAAACTATTTCCACAACCTGTTGCACTTCAAGATTGAATCCAGCATGGTTTCACCCCAACAGACTTACACCAACCCCATTTCTTTTCTGGCCCAAGAAAGCAGCAAAAGCAGTTGTTCTTTGCGACTCATGTTGCTATTGTCTAAGAGCCGAACATCATCGGCTTGCCTCAGGGGGCTTTCGGAACGGGTACTGTCCATGTAATCTCTAGCTTGCAAGTTTTTTTTTACCTCCTCGAGGCTGATGTGAGGGGCTTTGGCTTTCAGTTCGTCGTATCGGCGTTGCGCACGCACTTCGATACTCGCCGTTACAAATATCTTGAGTTCGGCATCAGGGAAAACAACCGTGCCAATATCCCTGCCATCCATCACAATACCTTTGTTCTGACCCATTTGCTGCTGCTGCGCTACGGCAAAACGGCGCACAGCGGGCAAAGCGGCAATTTCGCTCACCTTGGTCGCTACCTCCATGGTTCTGATGGCTTCAGAAACATCAGTGTCATTGAGGTAAATATCCGATTGTTGCAGAGCATCGTTCCAGTGAAAAGACAAATGAATCGCCGTCAAAGCCATGTTCAACGCCTGCTCCGAATGCCAATCTACTCCCTGCTGCAAGCAGTAGAGGGTAATAGCCCGATACATGGCACCGCTGTCTACAAATACATAGCCCAATTCTTTGGCTAATTGCTTTGCCATTGTGCTTTTGCCGCAAGAAGAATACCCGTCTATCGCTATTGTTATTTTTTTCATGTTGCTTTGCTTATTGAATACCCGAATGCCCAAAACCACCTACGCCTCTTTCCGTTTCGCTGAGTTGGCTCACCAGGGTAAAGCTGGCTTGCTCGTAGCGGGCAATCACCATTTGGGCAATCCGTTCGCCATCTTCTATGCTTTGCTGTTCCTGCGATAAGTTGATGATGGGTATCATCAGCTCTCCTCGATAATCGCTGTCAATTGTACCTACCGCATTCACCAAACTAAGTCCGCGCTTGATAGACAATCCGCTGCGTGGGCGAATTTGAGCTTCGTAACCTTGTGGCAAGGCAATGAACAAGCCGGTAGGTATCAGGCGGCGTTCCAAGGGTTCTAAATGGACAGAGGCCGCTAAAGAAGCCCTTAAATCCATACCTGCCGAGCCCGAAGTTTGGTATTCGGGCAAAGGATGTTTGGACTGATTGATAATTTCGATGGATACAGACATTTGTGCAATTATGAACGGCAAATATATTGCAGGCAAGCTTGCTTTGAGAATAATCTAAAATCAATTTTTGAAAGAGCTAAACGGTAAGAGCAGAAGAAAGTTTAAGTTTGCGGCAGATGGCTACACAAATGTCAGCCATAGATACCAACAATGAAAAAGAAAATCTTTTGGGGCATCGGATTATTATTGCTCATCATTCAATTTTTTCATCCGCCACGCAATAAATCTACCACCGCACAGCCCAATGACATCGGAATCTCAATGCTCACCCCCGATAATGTGAATGTCGTCCTACGCAAAGCCTGCTACGATTGCCATAGCAACAATACCAATTACCCTTGGTATGCCCGCTTGCAGCCTGTAGATTGGTGGCTGAACCATCATATAGAAGAAGGTAAAGACGAACTCAACTTTTCGGAATTTGGCACCTATAAATTGAAAAGAAAAATCAAGAAGTTCAACGAAATAGCCCGTGAAGTAACGGATGGCGAAATGCCCTTGAACAGCTATACTTGGATACACAAGGACGCAATACTGACGCAAGAAGAGTCTAATATCCTCATCAATTGGGCTAACCTGATGGCACAAAAACTAACGCAAGATTCCTTACGCTTGGCAGCAGAATAAAATTATAGCATTCTCCTATGTTCAGTTATTGGGAACAAGATTCCTTTGTCAAATACCAACACATCATCATCGGGGCGGGCATAGTGGGCTTGAGTGTGGCTCTGGAATTGCGCCAACGCTTTCCTAAGGCAAGCATCTTGGTGTTGGAACGTGGCTTTATGTCCACGGGAGCCAGCTCGCGCAATGCGGGCTTTGCCTGTATGGGTAGCCCTACCGAGCTTTTAGCCGATCTCAAAACGATGAGCGAAACTGAAGTAACAGCACTCTTTGCTGCACGCAAAAAAGGATTGGAACTCTTGCGCACCCGTTTGGGCGATGATAGAATTGGCTATGCCGCCAATGGCAGTTATGAACTGATAGAAGAGTGCAATCTAAGTGCATTGGAACAATTGGAATACCTCAACACCCTACTCCAGCCTATTGTAGGGCAGCCCGCATTTGCCCTTGCCAATGACAAAATAAAAACATTTGGCTTTTCGCCCAACTATACACAAGCCCTCATCGAAAACACTTGCGAAGGCGAAATCCATACAGGAAAGATGCTCCGAGCATTATGTGATTTGGCTTTAGAAAATAAGATAGAAATCAAAACAGGAGCCAGCGTCAGCCATTTTGAGGAAAAAGCACAAGCAGTACAAGTATTTGTACCCGATGCCTTGCGCCAAGAGCAATGGAACCTCTCGGCCCAGCAATTGTACCTCTGCACCAATGCCTTTACCCCTCAGCTATTTCCCGAAGAAGAAGTAATACCTGGCAGGGGGCAAGTACTCATCACCAAACCCATTGCTCATTTGCCTTTCAAAGGTATTTTTCATTTCGATGATGGCTACTATTATTTCCGTGCCATAGACGGTCGTGTATTATTGGGCGGTGGACGAAACATAGATTTCGAAACAGAAAGAACAACAGAATTGGCACTCAACAAGCAGATACAATCCAAACTAGATGAATTGCTCCGCGACCTCATATTGCCCAACACCCCTTTCGAAATTGAGCAACGCTGGTCGGGCATTATGGCCTTTGGTACTACGAAAATGCCTATTGTCAAATCCTTCTCGTCTCGCATATATGGTGTCTTCCGCATGGGCGGCATGGGTGTAGCACTCGGCAGCGAGGCAGCAAAGCACCTAATGAGTATGCTCTGTCTTTAAAAGATACGGCAACATTTATTTAGCAAATATCCAATCCTTATCTGCTTCAAGTGTCGGATTGACTATTTACATTTGCGCATCTTTCAAAAATCCTAAAACAATTAAATATCAATGTCACAGCACATTACAATGGGGGCAAACGGAAAAATTAATGTTCCCAACCATCCTATTATCCCATTTATTGAAGGCGACGGTATTGGCCCCGAAGTATGGGCTGCGAGTAAATTAGTATTGGATGCTGCTATCGAAAAAGCATACAAAGGCGAAAGAAAAATTGAGTGGAAAGAAATTCTTGCTGGTGAAAAAGCATTCAACCAAACGGGCGAATGGCTTCCAACTGCTTCTTTAGACGCCTGTAAAGAATATTTAGTTTCTATTAAAGGTCCATTAACTACACCTATTGGCGGAGGTATCCGTTCGCTAAATGTGGCTTTGCGCCAAGAATTAGATTTGTTTGTCTGCTTGCGTCCAGTAGAATGGTTTCAAGGAGTTCCTTCACCTGTCAAGCATCCTGAGGATGTAGATATGGTTATCTTCCGTGAAAATACTGAAGACATTTATGCCGGTATAGAATTTAACTACGATACACCTGAAGCACAAAAACTACTTCGGTTCTTAACCGACGAACTTGGTGCAGGAAAAAAAATCCGTTTCCCCGAAACAACCTCTTTTGGCATCAAACCTGTAAGCGTTGATGGCTCTGAACGATTGATACGAGCGGCAATTAATTATGCCATCGAACACAAAAAGCCATCTGTTACCCTTATTCATAAAGGTAACATCATGAAATACACCGAAGGCGGTTTCAAAAAATGGGGATATGAAATGGCGAGTCGCGAATTTGGCAATAAAGTATTTACTTGGGAGCAGTGGGAAAAAATCAAAAAAGAACAAAACGAAGATGCTGCCAATGCTGCACTCAAAATAGCTAAAGCAGAAGGCAAAGTGATCATTGACGATGCTATTGCAGACAACTTTTTGCAACAAATTTTATTAGCTCCCAAAAATTATTCGGTAATTGCTACGCTAAACCTCAATGGTGATTACATCTCAGATGCACTTGCTGCGGCTGTTGGCGGTATTGGTATTGCTCCGGGCGCTAATATCAATTACAATACTGGTCATGCTGTATTTGAAGCCACACATGGTACAGCACCACGTTTTGCAGGTAAGGATATGATGAACCCCTCTTCATTATTATTGAGCGGTGTTATGATGCTTGAATATATGGGCTGGAACGAAGCGGCTAATGAAATTTTAGACTCTTTGAAATTGACGATTAAACGCAAGCGTGTTACTGTAGACTTCTATAATTTGATGCAAGACGCTACCCTACTCAAAACAAGTGAATTTGCACTAGAATTGGTGAAGAATTTGTAGGGATAAACGAAAGAAAAAATTTGTAAGCGGCAGTCAGTTTTGGCTGCCGCTTTTTTTTATTAACTTACTCAAGTTTAATCAATTTTGGTAACTATATACCAGTTGGGACAAGATTGTCGTAAATTGTTGTGAAATTAATAAATAGTTAAACAGATTTTGAAATGTCGTTGGCGGTTGTATATTTGTGGGATAATGAAAAGACCATTTTCATCCTCCGACAAAAATAGAGGGCTAAAAAAAGAAACTCTTACAGTCAATTTGCACAAAAAGCGTATAAATGGCGAAGTTACTTCGTTGAATTTTGTTGATAAAGACACTAAACAGCACGTTATATATATACCTTCATTAGAGATTTCGGGGTATGGAGAAACAATAGAAAAAGCCAAAAAAATAGTTGAATTTAGTATCAATGATTTTTTTACTTCGCTACTTAAATTGTCATTAATTGATGTCCGTCAAGAATTAAAAAAATTGGGTTGGGAAAGGGCAATGTTTAATAAAGAATTTTCTCACGCCTATATTGACGCAAATGGAGAGTTGAACGGGTTTGAAGCAGAAGGAGAAATTGAGAAAAAAGTACTATCAGTAGCTTAAAGATGGGGAATTTCAGACCATTACCCTTAAAGTGTTGGGAAAGTTTTTTAAAGTTAAACGGATTTATAGAAAATAGAGTAAGTAGCAGCCATCACCAATGGACTAAAAGAAATTCAAGGACAATATCTGTTTGGGGTAATGAAAAGGAAATACCTGCACTCCATTTAAAAACAAGCTGCACTACGATTGGCTGCACATTAGCTTCACTTTATGATTGGGCAAAAGATAATTGTTAATAATAAAAAAATGCTACCTAATTGGTAGCATTTTTTATTTCCTAATTAAAGTATTGTAAGTAATACCAATTCGACAACACTTTGGCATGATTTTTGCTATATAAGATATTATGTC
>JASGCQ010000122.1 GCA_030054025.1 Phycisphaerales bacterium
CTTCGGCACCACCTAATAAGATACCCTTATAATAGGCGTCAACTGTCCAAACATAAGGTTGCCATTTTTGTAATGGTTTGGCTGCTACAGGATAAACAGTTCCTGTAGTCATTACGTGGTCGTCTTTATACATTGGGTTATTGCGCGTTACTGCATTTTGGGGATTTTGACCTTGCTTCAATTCTGCAACGCGAAGCTTGTAGGTTAGTTCGCTAGCAAATGGATAATTGACTACCCAAGCAAGCATTGGATTGTACTCATAAATTTTAGCATCGTTTTCGGGCGTTACAAGGTTGATCAGAAAAATATCTTCGACAGTTTGGTAGGTGCATGCATTGGGCTCATCGGATGGTATTTGTTCTCCGCTTAGTTTTTGAGGGATGACGCTAACACAGTATTCATAAGTGCCTTGCGGTAATTTATTATAATTTACAAACAGTTCTTTTAATCCTGCCTCAGAAAAAGTCCATATAGGATTGGGGATATTATTTTTGGACATCGTATTGATGCCGGGTTGTAACAGGAGATTATATTTATAGGTAAAATTGAGCGCAGAGCGGCGATAATACACTCTTCCTGTTACCGCTACTTGCATTGGTTTATCTCCTCGATTATCAATTCGATAATTAAAGATGTTGTCTGAGTTGAGTTCTATCCCATCTATCAGGGACAAATCCACTGCTAGGGCTTGTTGCGCCTTTACTTGTTGCACCAAGCATATAAGTGTAATTAACAATAAAGCCAAGACTTTTGAAACAGAAAAACTGTTTAAAAAACGCTTGTTTATTTTGAAATAAATATTCATAACATTCTTGTTTTATGACACATTAATTAAGTATTACTTTTTTCTTTTTAGTAGCTTTAAATTGCCAATTCATCCCCATTTGCCCTGCATAAAGCTCTTGAGCCTCTGCCGTTTCATTAAGTTTGAATTTTGAATAACGAAACATTGTCCGAAAAAGCAAAGGCTTATTATTCATTCGATAAACTAAACCAACAGTACCCGATATTCTTTGAAGCCCCCAAGTGCAATTACTCATATCGGGACTTAGTGAAACGCTGAGCGATTTAAAAAAGGTTTTGTTTACGGAAAGGCTCGAGATATAACTACTAATAATGCCGGAGCCATCGGCAAAATTGTTGGGCAATTCTATTCTGCTAAAACTTGCCGAAACAGAAATAGCAGGGCAAGTATAGATATAGCCTAATTGAGCCGTGCTTGAACTATAGCTGAAAGAATCAGAGGTGCTGGTATTTTTATTGTACATCATTGTGAAACGATGAACATTTTTATGTCTTTTGATTTGGTAACTTGAACGGGCTGTCCACACCTCGCCTTGTACAGGTCTTTGAGGGATATTGAAGGTATCTGCGAAAGTTCTGAAAGTTGAAAATGGCTTGTATGAAAGGCTAATGCTGGGGTATCTTTTGGAATGAGTTTTGATATCAAAACCCCATTTGGTACTGTATCCCGTACTCGCAAAGCTTTGTTGTACTAGATAGTTATAATCTAATTTGACACTTAAAAATGATTGAAACAAATCAAAATGAGTACCCAGAGTATATCGATCGGTACCACTACGTATGTAAGGCAACGCATTGTTTTCAAACTGACTACCAAGATGCTCCCAAGCAGCTTTAAAGCCTAGGCTTGTTTTGGGTATTGTGTAATCAAGACTATTGTTGAGCGCAGCATGCGCCATATCCAATAGACTACCGTCATTCTTTTTAAAAGAACGGGCTAATTCACTATTTATTAATAAATTCTTTTTTATTTTCCCTTCATATACCACTGAAATAATTTGGCTTGGTGTATTAAAACTTGGATAACGGACATTTTTTTTGCCAATAAAATTATTATCCAAACTCATTGCACGGCTTGGTGTATTAATGTTGTACAAAAATCCAATTTTATGATTTTTCGTTCCTTTATTATCCACCCTTAAAAGCATTGAAGAATAATGCTCTACATTCCCTTCCCGAGATACATACTCGGTACTACCAGCACTAATACCTGCTTTCATAAAACCTAAATCATATCCCATACTAAGGCCTTTCATCGTTTGCCCAGCCATCGTGTAGTCGGATTCGTATTTGTTGATGATACCCATGTCAAAATTGGTGAGACCTGTAATGAATTTTTTAGCTTTCCCTTCAGGCAATATACCAGCCGCAGCTTTGGTCATATCTTTGTAGCTGGCATCTTTGTTGCTGATGTTGTTGAGCTTTTCGTAGTTGAGTGCAGAGTCGAGATGGGTTTGATTGCGGTATTTTTCGAGTAGGGCATAGTAGTTATGAGCTTTTTGCTCCAATGCTTCAATTTTTTTATACCGCTCTTCTATATCCTTTTTGTTCTTGAGGATTTTCTCTTTTTTAGCTTGCACAGATTGTGTTTTTTTCGCAAGTTCAGGGCTCTTATTTTGCGCAGCATCCAAAAGCTTTCCTGTATCAATAGAATTAGGTATTTGGCTAGTTAATTGATCTATATTGCCTTTAGAATCTTTAATGGCTGATGGGTCAAGGTCATACTCTTTGGCCATATCTTTTAGCATTGATTCTTTTTGTGCATCAAGCCTCTTAGCGTAATTTCCATAAACATTTTCTAATCCTTGCCCTTTGGATACCGTTTCTTCCAGTTTCGATTTATAACTGTTTATGTTTTTTTGCAACTTTGCTTTAGCGGTTTCAATATCATAATGGAAGCGCACATAGCTGCTCTTGGCCTTACGATTGGCATCTTGGGTGGTGTAAAATCCTTCAACACTAAACGGCATTCCCATAAATTCTACATCCACGTTTGCCAAAAGCTCGGTATAGTTTGGCTCAATAGCCGATTGCGGGTCTTGTGTATTACTGCTGAAGGTATTGAGGTCTATATTGGCTTTGAGTTGGTTGTTTTTGTCGGTTTTGGCAAATAGGTCTTTGACTTGGGAGCTGACGCTTCTGTACCCTTCGAGTTCGTTATTGACTAAGGAGCCGACGTTGCTATTGATGGCTTGTATTTCGTTCGCCGCTTTATTGCTCATCTCTTTGGCGGAGGCTAAGGGATATCTGCCCAAAAAGAAACTTTTGTAGTAGAGTGCGCTATAGGCTTGATTATTGATAAGGATGGGCTGTATGTGCAGGTGTTTTATATTGCGTAGTTTTCTTTGTAGTTTGTTGTTCGAACTTTTGAGTTGATCTGTGCTGCTTGGTTGGGGTTTGTTTGGGCTGGTTTTGTTTGGGAGCTTTTGTTTCAGGCTCTGTGGTAATAACATGGCGACATTGACTTTGTCTTTCAACCCTGAACTATAGATCAGGTTGGAATCTATATCTTGATAGATGCTTTGTTGGAAAATTTGTCCTGTGTCTTTTATCGGACGAAGGATTACTTTGCTTATGTATTGACCTGCGGGTACCATATCAAAGCGGGTAATGATATCGCTGTAATCAGAACTGAGTTGATGGGCGGTGTTGGATTGTGAAAAGTGCAGGTCTATAAAGCCCAAGATACTAGAAAAGTTTATTTTATCAAACGCTAAATCATAAACTACAAGTGTATCTTTTGCTCTTATTTGACTGCATAACAATTGTACTGAATAGATACCAGAATGGGGAATTCGATAGTTGACTCTCTGGGTAATTTTGCCTTCTTTGTTTTTTGCAGGAAGGTCTAGTGTCACAAGGAATACACTATCTCTATTAGCTTTGCACACTATGGGAAAAGCCATAGATAATAGTAGTATATAGACACTTTTGGGGTTCATTGGGGCTATAGTTGATAAAGTGGACTTATTGACTATCTCTTAATAAAATGTTAAACGAATATCCAATAAAATATTCAATTAACAAAATTATTTTAACCCTAATTTTTAAAATACATTCGAAAAAATAATTTAATCTACTATTGTTCGAGATAAATTTCACAATAAGGGTGGCTATTGAACCGCCATTTCTCAACTTTGCTGCAACTAAACAAACAACATTGATAGCAGGGCATCTCTAAAACTCTTTTTTTATGCCCCCTATTTTGACAATTAAATTTTTTCAAAAAGGCTTTATCGTTTGTTTTTGTTTGCTAGGTCAAGTTACAATTCTATTCTAAAATAAACAATCAAAATACCATTATTTTT